>JBEINY010000016.1:0-32569 GCA_040377855.1 Prochloraceae cyanobacterium
CTGGAGCGGGGCCGGAAGCGGAGGTCGCGACTGGCCCCAAGGCTGAGGGAGGCGATCGGTGCGGATGGGTCGAGTTCCGGCTCGTCGTCGGCGTGCCAGCCCATGCGGTCGTGGCCGTGTCGGTAAAGATTGAGCAGCAGGCTGTTGAACCGGGGTCCGATCCACTGCTGCAGCTCCTGGCGCAGCTGGTCGGCGATCGGGGAGAGCGGCACCGGATCGTGGTCAATTCCGCTGTAGCGGTAGGAGCAGCCGGGATCCGCCATCCAGCTGGTGAGACGGGGCACCGGATGGGTGCGGCCGTAGAGGGTGAGCTCGGGCTGCCTCCAGGTGCTGGTGGCGATCAGGCTGGCGAGCAGGGAGGGGGTGGCATGGCCGCGCTGCTGAAGCCAGCGGCGGTGGAGCACCAGCCGCAGCCCCGGGCGCTCGATCAGGGAATTCGCCGGGCTCGGGCTCACTTGCGGCGGCAGTAGCCACCGCCGATGTTCATCCAGCCTTCGGCGCAGGGGCGCCCCTCGGTGGGGGCGACGGTGTAGTTCATCAATCCCAGGGTGCTGCACTTGCCGTTGAAGGTATCCACATAGCCGAGCGGACAGAGGCTCTGCAGTTTGGGGATCACCCGCTGGGCCCGGGCCGGCTGGGGCAGGGCGGTGGCGAGAAGAAGCAGGACACCGGCGGCAGGAACCAGCAGGCCGGCGGCCTCAGGGAAACGGGCCATGGAAAACGGCATGAATGCTGAGTTCCATTGTGGCGGCTGGGCCAGGGGACGTTGCCCTTGCCCTTGTTGCCATTGCCTGCCGTTACAGGGAGAAACGGGCCCCCAGCAGCAGCACATGGCCGTAGGGCCGCAATGGATTACTGGATCCAAAGGTGCTTGGGTTGATGATGTATTGATAACTGCCTGTGAGCATCATCCAGGGGGTGAGCTGGGCGAGATACACGGCTTCCAGCACCGTTTCCGTGGTGCCGGCGGAGCGATTGTTGAGGGTGGCGTAATAGTTGGCTGCTGCAGGATTGAACTGGGTCAGAGCGACACCGATGCCGGCCATGTCGGCATCGCGACCGGGAATCAGGCCTGCATAGGTGAGGCCAGTACTGGCCACGAAGTTGACGACGCTGCGCTGGCCGGCGACACCACTGAGTTTCAGGAAGCCGAGCAGGCCCTGGCTGCGGGGGATCGCCGTGCCGGGTTCGGCGTAGAGCATTTTCTCAAGGGTGAGGTAACCGCCATAGTTGCCACGCTCCATCAGGCCGTTGCTGAAGTTGAGAAATTCACCGGTGTTGGCCTGGAAACCGATCTTGTAGTAACCGGGTAGTTTCTTGGGATCGGGAGAATGGTCGAGGTAGGCATATTCCGCCAGGATCTCAGCTCCCTCATTGTTGTTGATCGTCAGGTCTGCCAGGGAGATCTTGTAGCCGCCACTGGGATCGTCCTTGCCATCCATCACATGGAGCAGCACCTGATGGTGCGGGTTGGGATTGAAGCTGAGCTGAATACCGAGGGGCGTTGAGGCGTAAGGGAGGAAGTTGCCCGAGGTGGAGGTGCTGCCATAGAGGCCGGGGAAGTCGAATCCCATGTTCTGGAAGATGCCCGAGGTCTGATGGGAGGCAAATTTCACCCAGGGATAAATCTTCCCGACTCTGACTGCAAATTTTGGCGATACTTTCTGCTCATACCACAACTCGAAAATGCGCCAGTTGTTCAGGGGGGCGGGATTTTCAAAGGTGAAGGCGTTGTTGGCATCCGATGGATAGCTGGTGCCGATCGAGCCGGCTCCGGTGGCATGGAACTGCCCATTGGGCCACATCCCACCGGTTTTGCTCGTGTACAGGTCGATCGAGGTGACGTAAAACGCGGAGAAGGCCGGCTCTCCGAAGCTGCTCCAGGTGAGGCCAGGATCGAAGGCGAATTCCATCCGCAGACCTTTCTTCCCCAGGTCCTCAATCGCAGGAATCGAGCTCTGGATCATGGAGTCCTGCTTGAGGAAACCCTTCTCCTGGCAGCGAATTCCGGCGATGTAGGTGAAGCTGTCGAGCGGGTTGTTGGTGGGGGGACGCAGCAGGGCCTTGGTCACCGCGAGGTTGATCGCATGGCTGGGGGGGCAGGCGCTCTTCACCACCTCCGCGCCAGGGTCTGCCTTTGCCGTTGGGGTGGCCGTTGGGGTGACCGGTTGGGTGGCCTCAACGGGGGTGGGGCTGGGCTCCATCGACTGGGCTTGCGCCCCCGGTTGGATGGCAGCCCAGATGAACATCGCCGCGGCAACGGCTTTGATGTGATATTGCATCCTGCACTTGACTCACTTTTGCCGCGTATCTTGGCAGCTGATGTTTTGTTTTGGTCAAAAGGATTCCGGTCCTGAATCTGGTCCGTTGGCCCCTCAAGGGGCTGGCCCTTTCCAGTTCCTCCGTTCACCCCTTGCCTCTCCACCACAGGCTTTGCATCCCGAAGAGCCGGCGGAATCCCTCCGCTGGGGAGAATCCGACCGCGATCGATAGGCACCAGGCTCCTGGTCGTCACCCTGGTGCCCTCGATCAAAATCTGCGCTCCGCTGCAGCCAGCCTTGATGCCACAGGCACCAGCTTGCTTTTCAGCTCAGCACCACCGAGACGTCCCTATCCGCCCGCCGCCAGCACCTCCAGCAGGGCTTCGCCGTAGCGCTCCAGCTTGGCGGCACCGATGCCGCTGATGGCCCCCAGTTCGACCAGGGTTTTGGGCTGCCGGGCGGCCAGTTCCGCCAGCGTGCGGTCGTGGAAGACCACGTAAGGGGGCACGGCCTGCTGGCGGGCCAGCTCGCGGCGCCAGCCCTTGAGGGCATCGAGGAGGGCGACGTCGATGCTGACTGGATCGATCAGCTCGGTGCCTCCCCTCGGGCGGCCTTGGCTGCTGCTGCTGAGACCGCCGCCACGGCTGCGCTGCTCCTGCTGCGGTGCCGGCAGGCTGAGCTCCAGCTGGCTTTCACCCCGCAGCAGCGGCCGCACCAGCGCCCCATCGCCGAAGCAGAGGCCGCCGCGGGCTTCTGCCGGCGCTTCCAGGTAGCCCAGGCTGGTGAGCTGGCGCAGCACGGCGCGCCACTGGCCGCGGTCGAGGTCACGGCCGATGCCGTAGACGCTGAGCTGGTCGTGGCCGAGGGCGCGGATCCGTTCCGTGTTCGCCCCCAGGAGCACATCCACCACATGGGCAGCGCCGAAGCGCTGACCGGTGCGGTACACCGCCGAAAGTGCCTTGCGGGCCACTTCGGTGGCATCGCTGCGGGGCTGGGGATCGAGGCAGCCATCGCAGTTGCCGCAGTCGGCCTCCAGGTCCTCGCCGAAGTGACGCAGCAGCAGGCGTCGCCGGCAGCCTGGTGCCTCGGTGAAGCCGATCAGGGCGTCGAGCTTGCCGTGCTCGATCCGTTTCTGCCCATCGTCGGCACCGGAGTCATCGATGAACCGGCGCAGCTGGGCGACATCGCCGCCGCCGTGCACCATCCAGGCCACCGCCGGCAGGCCATCGCGGCCGGCGCGGCCCGTTTCCTGGTAGTAGGCCTCCAGGCTTTTGGGCAGATCGACATGGGCCACGAAGCGCACGTCGGGTTTGTCGATGCCCATCCCGAAGGCGATCGTGGCCACCACCACCACATCGCTGCCGAGCCGGAAGCGCTGCAGCGCCTGCCGCCGTTGCTCGGCCCCCAGGCCAGCGTGATAGGCGATCGCCTCGAAGCCCGCCGTCTGCAGCTCGGCGCAGAGCCGATCCACCCGTGACCTGGACCGGGCGTAGACGATGCCCGCCTCACCGCGATGGCTGTCGAGAAAAGCCAGGAGCTGGCGGCGCAGATTGCCCAGCGGCTGCACCTGGTAGCGAATCTTGGGCCGATCGAAGCTGGCCAGGAACACCGGGTCCTGCCCGAGGCCGAGCCGCTCGCGGATGTCCTCGCGGGTGCGTGGATCGGCGGTGGCCGTCAGCGCCAGGCGCGGCACCTGGGGGAAGCGGCCGATCAGCTGATCAAGCTGGCGGTAGTCGGGGCGGAAGTCGTGGCCCCACTGCGACACGCAGTGGGCTTCATCAATCGCGAACAGGCTGATGGTGCCCCTGGCTGCCAGTTGCTCGAGCAGATCTCCGCTGAGCAGGCGCTCGGGTGAGACGTAGAGCAGCTTGAGGCTGCCCTGCCGGAGTTGTCGCCACAGGGCGCCCACCTCCTCGGGCTCCAGGGCCGAATGCAGGGCAGCGGCTTCCACACCCGCTTGCTGCAGGGCCTCAACCTGGTCCTGCATCAGGGCGATCAGCGGCGAGATCACCACCGCCAGGCCCGGCAGGGCCAGGGCCGGCACCTGATAGCAGAGCGATTTGCCGCCGCCGGTGGGCATCAGCACCAGCCCAGAGCCGCCTCCCAGCACGTGGCGCACGATCTCCTCCTGCGGCCCACGGAAGCTGCCATAGCCGAACACCGTCTGCAGCACGGCGCAGGGGTCGGCGACGGCTGGGCCAGGGGCGCCCGGCCCGGGTTGATCGGAGCGGCTGGGGCTGGAAGGGATCACGGATGTGAATGGCACGCAGACAAGGCGGCGCCTCTCCTGGTCAAGTGCCACCAGCATCCGTCAGCGAAGCGAGACCGACCGCTGCCAGCTCGCCCCAGCCTGCCTGGCCCGGCAGGCCCTACCCCCCAGGGGACGGGTGCTTCAGGCTTGGCCGCCAGTCTGTTGGTCACAGTTCCTATTCGGTATTTTTGATGCGGCTTTGATCCTGAAGCCTGTATGGCGCCGTGGTTGCGGCGAAATGCTCCTTTCTTGATGGCAACAACGGCACGCCGTTTCATTGGG
Source organism: Prochloraceae cyanobacterium (assembly GCA_040377855.1). Taxonomy (GTDB): domain Bacteria; phylum Cyanobacteriota; class Cyanobacteriia; order PCC-6307; family Cyanobiaceae; genus CAIXOZ01. Next base: position 4,795 of record JBEINY010000016.1, read on the forward strand.
GCCGACTACGATGATTCGGTTCATATTGATCAATCTAATTTGACGACCGTAAGCGTCATTACTCCGACGAGACTTTTGCCCGACCGATTGCCTATGTTGAGTGATTTAAATCGCAGTCTGGCTGCCAATAGCTGCAATGTTGAGCATGTGATTGTCGTTGATGGTAATGGCATCGAAGCCCTTCCTGCAGAGCTTGCGGCCAGCGCCACGGTGATTGCCTCGGCTCGGCCCATTGGCCAGGCCGCGGCCCGGAATCTTGGTTTGCTTGTTGCCCAGGGGGATTGGATCACCAGCGCCGATGATGACGACTGGCTTTATCCCCGCTCGATCGACCAACGTCTGGCTGCGATCGATGGCCAGGAAGGGGCCCTGTGGGCGGCCGGATATTGCACCGATGACCTCAAGAAAGATCCGGCGATCATCAAGGCGGGACCATGCCTGGCTGGAGATGTCTGGCGCGCTTGGCCATCCTCCAAAGACAGCATCCCCCTGGGGCCCACCACCCTGTTGATGGAGGCTGGCTTGCTCAAGGGGGTCGGCGGCTGGATGGGTCTGTCTCAGGGTGAAGATCTTGGCATGATGATTGCTGTCACGAGTACGGCCCCGGGCGTTGTAATCGCTGATTACGTCTATCATATTCGCCTCCATGTTGGACAGATGACAAAGGCCGAGTGGTTTGATGATTTAGAGCTTCTGTCGCGTCAATCGGCCTGGGAGCGTGGTCAGGCCATCCTCTCCCGGCCCCAGCACTCAAGAATCCCTGGGCCCCAGATCCGCCAGCGGATTGCCACCCACTAGCGGCACGATCTGGTCGTCTGGGTGGCTGCTCTGACACCCCACCTCCAGACATGTTCACCATCGGCCTGGCTTTCCCGAACCGTTCAGCGTCGTCCGTTCACGATCACCGGGTTCCCTCCGCCACTGGTGGACCCTGGCAGGGCTGGCACCACGGAGGTCTGGCCGTCCCATTTGTCGAGGAACAGCTTGTAGAGCACCTGGTCGTCGAGGCTGGAGTTGAGCGTCTGGTACCGCTTGGCTTCCTGTTCAGCGATCAGCACCTCGGTCTGGGCCCTCAGTAGCTGTTGTTCAGCGATCTGTTTCTGTTCAATGGCGGCACGGTATTCCTCGGCGATCTGCAGGCCCGTCAGGTCGAGCCCCTGCACCGTCACGTAATCGAACTTGCGCAGTTCTTCAGCCACTTTCTCCTGAACCAGCTCGGAGATCGAGTTCCACTCGGTGGCGATGGTTACCAACTCATATTGAGAGAAGACTGATTTCAAGGCCTTGAGCAGGGAGGGTTGAATCACCCGTGGATAAATTTGTTGGTCATCCGTGGCGATCGTCTCGTAGATGCGGCCAGCCTGATCGGGCTTCATCGCGTACTTCACCGTGGCGGTTGCCTGGATCACCTGAAGATCCTTGGTGAGAGTTGAAAATTGCTCCGGCCGCACCTGGGTGCGCACGTCAAACAATGAGGTGTTTTGCACCAGCGGGGCCTTGATGTTGGCGCCGGGGCTCCGTGGTATGCCGGTGACCTTCCCCAGGGTGGTGACCACGGCCACGTTGCCCGCCGGCACGATGAATACCGTCTGGCTGAGCAGAACGGCCAGCCCCAGCACCACGGCAACAATCAGGCTGATGGTGGCTCCCGGTCCATCGGGACTGCCGGCGGAGCGAAGGGGCGACTGCATGGAGGGGCCTGGGCCAATGGCGAACCCTAGGTGTTTTGTTCAGCCAGGTTGGGCTTCCCCTTGATCAGGCACCGCCGATGAGGCGCAGCTTCCGCAACAGCAGGGCCATCACGGTCGTGCGCTGGGTGACCACATCGGCCTGCACCTCCATGCCCTGGCGCAGGGCGCAGCGGCGAACCCCTGCCCGCAGCTCGTTGGCGCTCGGTCGGACCACCACCTGGTACCCACCGCTTCCGGGCCGACCTTCAGCGGTCGGCGTGCCGGTGGTGTCGGCGGCCAGGGCGCTGACCTTGCCATCGAGGACGCCGAATTCCGGGAACGGACAGCCCGCCACCCGCAGGTAGGCCGCCTGACCCGTGCGCACCTGGGTGATCTCCTGGCCGGGCACCTGCAGGTGCACGTCCAGGCCCCCCCCCTCGGGGGCGATGCTGGCCAGCACCTCGCCGGGTTTGAGCACCTGTTGGGCATGCCGCAGGCTCATGCCGATCACCGCGCCGGTGCGGGGGGCGCGGATGATGGTGTTCACGAGATCCCGCCGCACCTCCGCCAGTTGGGTGCGGCGCTGACTCAACCCCTTGGCGAGTTCTTCTGCCCCGCTCGAGGAGACGCTGCTGCTCTCCATGAGGCGGGCTTGATCAGCCTGCCCCTGGGCCCGCTGCTGGGCCACCCGTTGCTGGGCTTTGGCCACATCGCTGCGGCTGACGGCCGCCTGGGCGGCCTTTTCATCCACCAGGCTGCGGGAGACGGCGCCGATGTTCAGCAGGGTGCGGTAGCGCGCCAGTTCCCGTTCGTGGAAGGTGAAGGTGGCACGGGCCTGGTCCAGTTCCCGTTCGCTGCCGAGCACCTGGGCCACCGTCAGGCTGGTGGCGGCGTTGCGTTGATCGGCCAGGGCCCGGCGCTGGTTCGAGGCTTCCAGCTGCTGGCGCTCCAGGCGGCTGATCTCGGTTTCGAGCTGCCGTTCCTGGTCCCGCAGGGCCCGGTCATCAAGGCGGGCCATCACCTGACCCGCTTCCACCCGCTGGTTCGGTTGCACCAGCACCGCCAGCACCGTGCCCCCCCGCTCGCTCTGCACCAGGCTGTTCTCACCGGTGGGTCGCACGACCCCGCTGGCCCGCACCGTCTCCTGCCAGGGCCAGATCACCAGGGCGAGCCCGGTGCTCACCAAACCGATCAGCACCCGATGGCCGAGGCGGTGCGACCAGCTACCCGGGGCCGGCAGGAATTCATCGGCGGCCGTGCTCGGCAGCAGGGCCGGCAGGTACGGCGCCCCCTGATCGATCCGAACCGGAACGTTGTCGGTGCTGCTCATCAGGCTGCCGCCAGGTAAGGGGACACCAGGACGCTTTCCCGCAGGGCTGCCGGGGCGTCCTGGTGGCGCACCCGTCCCCGTTCCATGAACACGATCCAGTCGGCCCGGAGGATCACCGACGGCCGGTGGCTGACCATCACCGTGGTTTGCCCGCGGCGGTGCTGCATCAGCTGATCCATCAACCGGGCCTCCAGCACCGGATCCAGGGCAGAGGTGGATTCATCCATGATCAGGATCGCCGGCTCACCCACCAGGGCCCGGGCAATGGCCAGCCGCTGACGTTGACCGCCCGAGAGGTTGGCGCCGAATTCCCCGAGCACTGTCTGGTAGCCATCCGGTAATTCACGGATGAAGGAATCCGCCAGTGCCAGCCGGCAGGCGTTTACGACCTGTTCAAAGGTGACGCCGGGATGGGTGAAGGTGAAGTTGTCGAAGATCGAGCGGTTGAAGAACTCCGAGTCCTGGGGCAACAGCACCACCTGGCGCCGCAGGCTGTCGAGATTGAGGTCGGTGCTGCTGAACGGGCCGTAGTGAATCGTGCCCTCCTGCAGGGGATAAAGCCCCGCCAGCAGCTTGCTGAGGCTGCTCTTGCCGCAGCCGGATTCACCGATCACGGCCGTGGTCAGGCCACCGGGAATCGTGAGATTGAAATCATTGAGCAGGGGCCTTCGACCGGGGTGGTGATAGCGAATGCCCTCGCAGCGGATTGATGCGTCGGGGCTGATCGCGACCCGATGCTTCTTGGCGGCGGCCGGATCCTCCACCTCCCGTTCGAGCACCTCTCCGAGCCGTTTCACCACCACCTGGGCCGTGATCATTTCCTGGCTGATTGCACTGAGACCGGCCAGGAAGCCGATCACGTTGATGCCCATGCCGTTGAAGGCGAGCAACTGGCCGATGCTCAGGTCGCGGCTGATCACGAAGCTGCTGCCAAACCAGAGCAGGGCCACGCCGGTGATCTGGCCCAGCAGTTCCGTGGCGGTGGCCTCCTGCAGATGGAGCCGCATCGTGCCCCAGGAGAGATGGGCCATGCGGCCGAAATTGCGCTGGTATTCCTGCCAGGCCTGATGGCTGGCCTCCGTGGTTTTGAGCAGATTGGCGGCGCGGAAGATCTCCACCAGAAAACCCTGGTTTTCAGCGGCATGCACCAGCAGCCGCTGGGTCTTCTGCTGGATCGCCGGCAGGAAAACCAGATTGCCCAGCACCACCACCACATAACAGCCCAGGGCCGCCAGGGTGAGGGGATGGCTGTAGTGCCACATCCACAGCAGCGAGATGATCGCGATCCCCAGCTGGCTCGGCAGGCCGAGCACCAGGTTGGTGATCAGTTCATTGATCTTCTGGATGTCGCTGATGCGACTCACCACCTCGCCGCTTCTGTGACTCTCGAAATAACCGATCGGCAGTTGCAACAGCCGGTGGCCGTAGTGGAGCACCATCTGCAGCTGGAGTTTCTGGCCGAAATGGCCCACCAGGTGCCCCTGCAGCAGGCTGATCAGGCTGCGCAAACTGAACAGAACGATGATTCCGATGCAGATGCTGCCGAGCATCGGCGTGTCGCCCCGCACAAGCACGTCATCGGTGAGCACCTGCATGAGTAGGGGCATCGCCAGGGCGAGCAGGCCGATCGAGAGGTTGAGCATCAGGGCCTGCACGAGCAGCGGCCTGAAGGGCGTCAGGTAGTGGCGCAGCACCCAGAAGCCGCCAGCCCGATCGTCATCGAGGGCTTCAAAGCGGGCCGGATCCGGTTCCAGCAGCAACAGCACGCCGTTCTGCCAGTGGTGCAGCATCGCCTCCCGGTCGATCTCCATCACCCCAACGGCTGGATCTGCCACCACGAACCGCCCCTGGCGTTGGCCATGGAGCACCACCCAGTGGTTGCCGTTCCAGTGCAGGATCAACGGCAGGGCCAGGCTGTCAAGCTGATCGAGCAGGCTGGCGTCGGCGCGGGCGGCCCGGGCATGGAAGCCGAGCTCTTCGGCACCCCGTTTCAAACCCAGCAGCGTGGTGCCACTGGCCTGGGTGCCGATGCTGGTGCGGATGCGGCCGATCGAGAGACTTTTTCCATGGTGTTGACACACCGTGGCGATGCAGGCGGCCCCGCAGTCCTCCTCATCCTGCTGGCGGATGCAGCTGTAGGGACGGCTGCCCAGGCGGGCGAGCCGTTCCCTGAGCACGTCAAACCATGACATTGAACATGTCGCTGTTGTTGCCCTGCAGGCTGAGCACCCGGCTGTTGATGGCCGCGATGATGTTGGCGATGTTGATCTGGGTGATCGTGTTGGTGATCGTCTGGGTCAGATTGGCGATGTTGTAGACCGGCTGACTACCGGCATGGATGGGATGACGATCGCGATGCCTCATCATCGCTCTTCCGCCCCCGCTGAGGGTTTCGGTGTCGTCATCAAAGAGGTCCTGGATCGGCATTGAAAGAAGGGCAGATCAGAGGGAATAAATTAAAAAAAGGGGCGGCTTATGCCGCCCCTCGATGATCAGGCGATCACGTTCAGAGCGAAGCTCGAGTTGCTCTGACCCAGATTGGCTCGGCCGCCGCGGCTGGCGAATGCAGCGCCGAGGTTGGCTTGGGGAACGATGTTGGTGATGCGATCACGCCGGCCGCCGCTGAGGGCTTCGGTGTCCTTCTCGCTCAGAAAGGTCAGGTTGGTCATGGGTGTTTTGAAGTTGAAGAATGAGGCGGTTGCCTCAAAGGAGTTTTAGGGATCCAGGCCTGGGTCGTCGGCTCTTTCAGCACCTCTGCAGCTGGTCAGTTTCTGGTTCCTGACCCTCTCGTTGAGCTCCACCAAGGTCTCGACGCTTGGGGCTTTGCAGGCTGTGATTCCATGAAAAAATCCGGGATTGCTCCCGGAAATTCAAGCCAGGCCTGGGCCTGGAGGGTGTCACAGCATCATGCTGAGGCCAGCGCTGTTCTCAGCGGATGCCGAGTCCGCTCAGCACCCTGCTGATGTTGGTCTGATCGTTGGTCACGGTGGCGCCCAGAACGCCGACGGCGGCGCCGGCATTCACCTGGGGAACAACCGTGGTGCCCACGTTGATGGTGGGGCTCACGTTCAGTCGCAACAGTGCGCCGCCCTGAAGGGTTTCGGCCTCGTGGTCATGGATGGGGGTCATGAATCAATCGCGTTGGGTGGTGAGTAAGACCTGTCCTCAGACAATCACGTTGACGGCGATTGCGTTGTTCTCCTGGTTAACGCGTGCACGACCGCCACGGGTGGCGAGGGCGCCGCCGATGTTGAGCTGGGGGTTGAGGTTGAAGATCCGATCGCGGGCACCACCTTTGATGGCTTCGATCTGGGAGTCGTTCAGGAGTTCGAATTTCATGATGTTCATGCAAAGGATTGGGGACTTGTGCCCTCGGAGGGTCTAAGAACCTTCAGGCCTGGTGCCGAGGCTTTCAGCACCATTGCGCTGGCCCTGCTGGTGTGCTCAGCCCAGGGGCTGCGGTTGAAAGGCGATGCTGATCACCAGATCGTTGAAGTCACGATCACCGCCCCCCCTGAGATCTTCAAAGCCGAAGACGTTGCTTCCGAGCATCAGAAGGTGCTGGATTCCATCGGGATTGGCCGCTGCGAAGCCGAAGTAGGTGCCATCGCCGGCCACCTGGGCATAGGGGGCCAGCAGGGATTCCTCCTGCAGGGTCCCCTGGCGCTGGCTCACCTGCCCCTGGGCGGTACGCAGACCATCAAGCGGGCCTCCCCGCAGGGCCGACGCCAGGGCGGCGGCCCCGTAGCCCCCGTCCCCGGGCCTGAGAATCGCACCGCTGATCGGATCCCGCACGGCGCCGTCCCGATCAAGGATCCGGTAGAACCCGGCCGTGGTGTCGAGGGCCGCATCCCGCAGCACCCGCACGTTCAGAGTCAGGGGCTGATCGCCCAAGGCGGTGAAATCGAGCAGGGGAGCCCGGCCCTGCTCAGCAGCCACCAGATCCCTTAACCCCAGATAAGGGGTGGCCAGCAGGTTCAACTCCAGCTCCAGGCCATTGCTTCCCGTGGCCCAGGCCTGCTGCAGGCCGGTCCCGGCCCCTGGATCCATCGGCCCCGCCCTCAGGTTCAGCCACGTCGGGTTGGCGGTGGCTCCATTGCTGGTCAGGCCGGCCCCATCGGCCTCCTCAAGGATCAGCAGGGTTTGATCACTCATCAGGCTGATGGTGCATTCCCCGGTGCTGCCGCCCACCGCCAGGCCATCCGTGGCCGCCAGGCTGCTGATCAGGCGTCTCGATCGCCGGGCCAGCTCAGTTGGGTTCAGATCGGCCAGGGTTTCCCCGGCATCAAGCACCACCATTCCCAGGTGGGCTACGCCCTTGGCCCGTTGGTTCACTCGCGCCCGCAGCAACACCGGTACCGCAGGTCCGCCCGCGGCTCCACTGATCGTCAGCCCGTTGCCCTGGATCTGGAGCGCTGGATTCACTCCGGTGCGGGTCCCCAACACCACGCCGCTGTCGAGGTGACCATCGGCGCTGCCGTCGCGATCCGTGGCACCTCCATCGCTGAGGGTGAGCACGATCGCGTCCGGGTTGCCATCGCCGTCCGCATCGAGGATGCGGGCTCCCGGGGTGCCGGCCGGATCCTGGCGCAGGGCCACCCGGCTGCCCCTGGTCGGATCGAACGCCAGCACCACCGCCCGCTCGGAGGGGGCCAGGATCAGGCCATCGCTGCCCTGGGTGCGGAGGCCGAGGGCCATCAGTTCCCAGGGCAACCGCACCCTGAGGCCATCCCGCAGGTCGAGCGGTGGGCGATCCAGCACCACCCGAATCCCCACCTCCGCGATCGCCTCCAGGTCACCCGCCGGCAGAACACCCGCCGGATCCTGCAGATCGAGGGCGGTGAGGTCCTCCAACAGCACCTCATGGGCGTCGCTGCTGCCCTGAACCCTGATCCGTTCCTCCGCCGGCGCATCCCGCAGGGTGAGCACGATCTCCCGCTCCAGGGTGCGGCCCCACCGGTCGGTGGCCGCCACCCGGATCAGGGCGCTGGTCTGGGTTTCGTAGTCGGGGGAGGCCAGCACCTGCAGGCGCTGGCCGTTGATCACAAACAGGCTGTTGTCCCGATCTCCGGCGCCAGCCACCAGGCTGTAGGTGAGCCTGTCCCCCGGGTCGGGATCGAGGCCATCGAGCAAGGCCACGGTTGCTCCGGTGGCGATCCGCTCCAGCACCTGGCTGCGCGACAGGCTCAGGGCCGTGGGCAGCCGGTCGAGTCGTTCATCGCTGAAGGGATCAGCCAGCGACAACACGGGCACCCGCCAGAGGTCGCTGCCGGGCACCAGGGCCTCGAGCGGGCCGAGGCCGCCATTGAGCGGGTCACCCCAGCACACCACCGAGCCATCGGCCTTGATCGCGGCAAACGCCGAGCCGTTCGACACCACCTTGAGCACGCCGCTATCGAGGGCATTCCCCACCGGGCTGCTCGCCGCGCCGCCATAGAGGGGGTGGCCCCAGCACAGCACCGAACCGTCACTCTTGAGCGCCGCAAACCCCCCGGCGGGGGCGCTCAGCGCCACCACGCCGGCGTCGAGTTGGCCGGCGTCCAGCCCCAGGCCCAGCAGCGGTTCACCGCCGGCCAGCAGGTCACCCCAGCAGATCACTGAACCATCGGCCTTCAGGGCAGCGAAGGCCCGCTCGGTGCCCACCACGGCAATCACCCCATCGCCGAGGTCCTCGGCCACATCGCTGCAGTCGCCGCCGGCCGCTGGATCGCCCCAGCAGACCACCGAGCCGTCGATGCGAAGGGCGGCGAAGGCCACATCGTTGCTGGCGATCCGATCCACGCCCACCAGGTCTGGGGCGATGGCACTGCTGTCACCGCCGGTGATGCCGTCGCCCCAGGTGATCACCGAACCGTCGACCTTGAGGGCTGCGAAGGCGGTGCCGTTGGCAAACAGCTGGACGACGCCCTCCCCCAGGGCATCGGCCTGGTCCTGGCTGTCCCCGCCCCAGACACTGTCGCCCCAGGCGACCACCGAACCATCACTCTTGAGGGCGGCGAAGGCCGAGGCGGTGGAGGCGATGGCCACCACGCCCCCGGCCAGATCAGCCGCTATGGGCATACTGTTGCCGCCGTAGGCGCTGTCACCCCAGGTGACCACGGAGCCGTCGGCCTTCAGGGCCGCAAAGGCCCGCTCATTGGCCCGCACGGCTGTCACCCCGTTGCGGAGCTGGTCGCTGGCCCCGGTGCTCCGGCCGCCGTAGTGCTCATCGCCCCAGCAGATCACTGAACCATCGGCCTTGAGGGCGGCGAAGGCGGCCTCCGTGGAGCTGATCGTCACCACATCCGCCAGCAGGTCTGCGGCCACCGAGGTGGTGTTGGCGCCGCTCTCGGCGTCCCCCCAGGCCACCACGGAGCCGTCGGAGCGCAGGGCGGCAAAGGCCGCGTTGGTGCTGAAGATCTGGACAACCCCGGAGTCCAGCTGGGCATCGACGGCGGAGCTGTCACCCCCCAGCTCCGGGTCGCCCCAGGCGATCACCGACCCATCGGCCCGCAGGGCCGCGAAGGCATGGGGATTGATCGTTTCCCGATCACTTTTCCAGGGGGATGGCAGCGGCAGGGGACTGCTCAACAGCTCCTGGCTGTCGAAGCCGCCGCTGGCGCTCTGGCCACCCGCCAGCAATTGCACCCCTGACTGGGGCGGGAGCCAGATCAGCAGGGAGGTCCCCGGCATCGGGGCTGCTCCCGCCAGGAGGGGAATCTCGATGGTGATGCTGTCCTGCCCAGGGGCGAAGCTCAGGTTCTCGAGCACGGGCAGCTCGATCGCGGGGCCGAGGGCGCCGGCGAACAACTCGACGTCGATGCTCAGGGAGTCCTGCAGGCTGAGGTTGCTGGCATCGCTGCGGCGGATCGCAAAGCGCAGGGGCTGGCCCCCAAGGCCATCGGCTCCAGGCGAGCAGCCCTCACGGAGCCGTTGAATCGACAGCAGGGGAAGGGCGGGGAGGGCCAAGGCTGGGTGCCGTGCTTGAAGTGGGGCGATCGTCGGGCGCCCGTTTTCCCCATGGCTGGATCCCTGCCGATTCAGCCCGCAACTGCCTCAGGCCTGCGGCGATCGCTCTGATGGATGCCGCACCCTGCTGCGGCCCGATAATCGGCCTTGAGGTCGTTGTGAAGCGGTGTGGAGGAATCCGGCCATCAGGAGCCCCAGTCCGCCGGCGATGCCCTCGCCGGGGCCTTGGCCCTTCTCACCAGGGAGGTGGTGACCCTGCGCCTTGAGCTGGCTGATCTCCGTCAGGAGCTGGGGGTGCTGAGCACCCGTCTGTCGGCCCTGAACCCTTTGCCAGGGGCAGCACAGCCGGCTGTCCCGCCGAGCTCAGCCCCGCTGCCAAACGCCATCACCCGCGCCGCGTCCCTGCAGGCCCGCCTGCGCGAGGGCCTCAGCCAGGGCCTCGACCCGGCTGAGGATGGGGCGCTTGATCTGTTGATCGACCAGATGCACGACCTGGCCGCTGATCTCTGAAGCTGGATCTCAGACGCCTACCGGTTCGCGGGCTTCCTCCAGGTCGAAGAGCAGCTGGTCGGTGTCGGCCTCCACCGTCACCGTGCGGCCGGCTGGGAACCGCCCCGCCAGGATTCCCTTGGCAATCGGGGTTTCCAGCTGGCGCTGGATCGCCCGCTTCAGGGGTCTGGCTCCGTACACCGGGTCGTAGCCGACCCCGGCCAGCCAGTCGAGGGCCGCGGTGCTGAGGCGCAGGCCCAGCTTTCGCTCCTGCAGCCGTCCGGCCAGGCGGGCCACCTGCAGTTCCACGATCTGGCGCAGTTCCTCCTGGCGGAGGCTGTGGAACAGGATCGTTTCATCGAGTCGGTTGAGAAACTCCGGCCGGAAGTGCTGACGCAGCGCCTCTTGCACCCGCCGTTCCATTTCACTGTGTCGGGCGGGATCTCCTGCCAGATCAAGGATTGAGGTGCTGCCGATGTTGCTGGTCAGAATCAGGATCGTGTTGGTGAAATCCACGGTTCGACCCTGACCATCGGTGACCCGACCGTCATCGAGGATCTGCAGCATCACGTTGAAGACATCCGGGTGGGCTTTCTCCACTTCGTCGAACAGGATCACCGCATAGGGACGCCGCCGCACGGCTTCGGTGAGCTGGCCGCCTTCCTCGTAACCGACGTAGCCCGGAGGGGCCCCGATCAGGCGGCTGACGGCGTGCTTCTCCATGTATTCACTCATGTCGATCCGCACCATCGCCTCTTCGGAATCAAAGAGCTGGGCCGCCAGGGCCTTGGAGAGTTCGGTCTTGCCCACGCCCGTCGGACCGAGGAACAGGAAGCTGGCAATCGGGCGGTTGGGATCACTCAGGCCTGCCCGTGAACGCTGAATCGCATCCGCCACGGCCGTCACCGCCGCTGCCTGCCCGATCACCCGACGATGCAGTTCATCCTCAAGGTGGAGCAGTTTCTCCATGTCGCTCTGCACGAGCTTGGTCACCGGAATGCCGGTCCATCGGGCAATCACTTCTGCGATGTCCTCCTCGGTGACCTCCTCCCGCAGCAGGGTCTTGTCAGCTCCGGCGGCATTCAGGTCGGCCTCCTTGGCGGCCAGCTGCTTGTGCAGTCCGGCCAGGGTGCCGTATTCCAGTTCGGCGGCCCGGTTGAGGTCGTAGCTGCGCTTGGCCTGCTCGATCTGCAGCTGCACCTGCTCGATCTCCTCCTTGAGGGCGCTCAGCTCATCAATCGAGCCCTTCTCCTTCTGCCATTGGGCATTGAGGGTGCTCTGCTGCTCCGATAGATCGGCCAGTTCCCGCTCCAGGCGCTGCAGGCGATCGCGGCTGGCCGCATCGGATTCCCTACCGAGGGAGAGCTTCTCCATCTCCAGTTGCAGAATCTTGCGGTCGATTTCATCGATCTCCTCCGGTTTGGAGGTGATCTCCATCTTCAGCCGTGCCGCTGATTCATCCATCAGGTCGATGGCCTTGTCGGGCAGGAAGCGATCGGCGATGTAACGGCTGCTGAGCACCGCTGCTGCCACCAGGGCGCTGTCGGAGATGCGCACGCCATGGTGCACTTCATAGCGTTCCTTGAGCCCCCGCAGGATTGAGATCGTGTCTTCCACCGTGGGTTGATCCACGAACACCTGCTGGAAGCGGCGCTCCAGGGCCGGGTCCTTTTCGATGTGCTGACGATGCTCATCGAGGGTGGTGGCCCCGATGCAGCGCAGTTCGCCGCGGGCCAGCATCGGCTTCAGCAGGTTGCTGGCATCCATGGCACCGCCGCTGGCGCCGGCCCCGACCACGGTGTGGATCTCATCAATGAACAGCACGATCTGTCCCTCGGAGGCGGTGACCTCCTTGAGCACTGCCTTGAGCCGTTCCTCGAATTCACCGCGGTATTTGGCTCCGGCGATCAGGGCCCCCATGTCGAGGGCGATCAGTTGCCGGTTCTGGAGGGCCTGGGGGACATCGCCATTGACGATTCTCTGGGCCAACCCTTCCACAATCGCGGTCTTGCCGACCCCGGGTTCCCCGATTAGCACCGGGTTGTTCTTGGTGCGGCGACTGAGGATTTGAATCGTGCGACGGATCTCCTCATCGCGGCCGATCACCGGGTCCAGCTTGCCTTCCCGGGCTGCTTTGGTGAGATCCCGGCCGTATTTCTCGAGGGATTCGTAGGTGGCTTCGGGGTTTTGGTCGGTCACGCTCTGGTTGCCTCGGATGGCCTGGACGGCCTGACGCAGTTGGTCGGCAGTGGTGCCGGCCTGGGACAGCAGTGTCTTGCCGCAACGATCATCGATGGCCAGGGCCAGCAGCAGATGCTCGATGGCGATGTAGCTGTCGCCGAAGGATTGCTTCAGGGCCTGGGCCTGGTCGAGCACCGCATTGAGGCCCTTGCCGAGATAGACGCTCTCGGGTGCCGTTCCGAGGCTTGGTTGATTCGTCAGGTAGGCATCAACGGCCTGGCGGAGGGTGGACAGGTTGACCCCGGCCTTTTCGAGGATCCGATCGGCCAGACCCTGCTGGGACAGAAGGGCTGCCAGCAGGTGCTCGCTCTCCATCTGCTGCTGCCGCTTCTGCTGGGCCAGCTGCTGGGCAGCCACCACGGTGGCCCAGGCCTTTTCCGTGAACAGTTCGGCGGTGGGATGCATGGCAGAAACCCGAACGGAGATGGATGTCACCGTATGGGCGGGGAATCCATCCTGAGGATGGGACGACCGAACGGCCCTGGGGGGATCGCCGCCGGGTCGCCCCCCGAATGCATCACGGGTGAGCGGCACGCTGACGGCAGCCCCCCCTCGCCATGGATCACCCGGATGGTCGGGATGGCTGCGCCTTGGCCCGAGGGGGTGCCTGATGGGTGGGCAGATTGCCTGGGTTTGCTTCAGTCAGTGTCTTGAGCACTGCGCATCAGGCCAGGCTTACCTACCAAGAGGGAATGTTGTCCTGAGGTCATGGCCCTTTCCTGGTTGGCTGCCCCTCCGATGCGGTTGGCCTGCGTTGTCCTGGGGGCGTCTTTGCTCAGCCCCACGCCTGTGCTTCATGCCCGGGATTTCGGCGGCGGTGGCATGCGGGCTGGTGGTGATTTCGGCGGCGCCGGCGGTGGGGGTCGCGGTGGCGGCGGTGGCGGTGGTGGCGGATATCGCTTCAGCGCTCCCCGGGTCGATTCGGCCCCCCGGCTCTCCGGCGGTGGGGGTGGCGGTGGTGGTTGGGCTGACAGGCCTGTTGATCGTTCCCTTCACCAGGGTTACCAGGGCAGCCACCCTCTCTATGGCCCGGCTGCCCGTACCGGCTGGACCGGTCACAACATCACCCCTGAGCAACATCGCCAGATCAACGCAGGAGGCTGGAATCCCCAGGGAAATTTTGATAACGACCGCTTCAATCGCCAGGTCAATCTGGAAAACAACTTTTACAACCGCAACGGGGGCGGCTGGAATAACAATTGGTCCAATGGTGGTTATTGGGGCAGCCGACCCTGGGGCTATGGCTGGTACAACTGGTCGCCCAATTCCTGGGGGTGGTGGGGAAGCGGTTCCCTCGGCTGGGAGGTGGCGGCCCTGGCCACCGGCGCGGTGATCACGAATCTGGTCGATCAGGCCTCCCAACAGCAGTCGCAGGTCATCGAGGTGCCTGACAGCCCCTACCAGCTCAATTACGGCTCGGTTGATGCGGTGGGGAGCAGCGGCGCTGATTTCAGCTACGGGGTGAGTGGCAGTCCGCCCGTCAAGGGCGCGGTGAATTGTCAGGCTGGGCTGCTGGACGGGCAGGTGCCCGCAACGGCAGCCCAGGCCCAACTGTTGAATGCGGCCTGCCAGGTGGCCTATGGCCCGGATCCCAAGGGCACTCCCCTGCCCACGCAGGGGTTGGGCCAGGCCCTGTCTCCGATGGCCCAGGGGGCCCTCACCACGCTGCTCGGTCTTGGCCTCGGAGTGGCCGGGGTGGGGCTGTGGTCGCGGCGCCGGGGCCTCGCCGCTGCCCTCCAGCGACCGGATCCCACCCCCTGAAACGCAGCCCTGGGCTTCCCTGAGGTTGCCTCCTGGCTGTTCCAAGACCCCCATTCGTTCTCCCGTTCACCATTGCGTCCGATCACCATGCCGTTCGATGTCCAACCTGCCTTCCATTCCTTCTCGTGGCCGAAGCGGTTTCCAGGCCGTGTTGAGCGTCGCGGAGCGGCGATCCTGGCCGCTCTCCTGCTGACCCTTCCGCTGGGAGCCCAGGCCTATCCAGCCCGTGGTGGGTTCGGAGGAGGCGGCTTCTCTGGGGGTGATCGCGCCTCCGGTGGTGGCTACCACTTCGGTGGCGATAACCAGGGCGGTGCAGGCTGGCGCTCGGGTTACCAGGGCTACCACCCGATGTATGGAGAGGGCACCAGGCCGGCCTGGGGTGGCAGCGGGAATCAATCCGGGGATGGCGATCGATTCAATCGGACCAATCTGAACAACAGTGGCAATATCAACGTCAATAATTACAATCGCACCACCGTTAATCGCAATTTTAACGACAACAACAATTACTACAATCGTAATTACAATGGTTGGAACAACAATTGGCGCAATGGGGGCTACTGGAACAGTCGCCCCTGGAGCACCGGTTGGTTCCATGGCGGCGCTTCGTCCTGGGGGTGGTGGGGCGCCAACGCTGCCGCCTGGGGCCTGGCGGGTCTTGCCACCGGGGCGATGATCGGCAGCCTGGTGAATGCCGCATCAGCCCAGGCATCTCCTGTCTTTCTGGTACCCCAGACCAGTTATCAGCTCAATTACGGTTCGGTGGAGTCGGTGGGCACCTACGGCGTCAGCTTCAACTATCTGGTGAACGGAACCCAGTTGCTCGGCGCCGCCAACTGTCAGCAAGGTCTGCTCAATGGACAGGTGCCTGACAACGGCGATCAGGTCCAGTTGCTCAATGCGGTCTGTCAGGTGGCCTACGGCTCCGGAGTCTGAGCGGTCAGCCGCCGCGCACGCTCATAGCCCGAGGCCCGTGGGCTGAGGGCAGAGTTTCTTCGGACAACCATCGGGGCCGTAGATCGCATCCGCCGGCGAGAGGCATCCCTTGGCGTTCTTGCCCGCCACCTCCCTGGGGCTGATGGGCATCGGCTCCAGAAAGCTCTCACCCCGCGGCAGCAGGGCCGGGCAGCTCCGAGGTGGCTTGTCGCCGTTCAGAGCGAGCTGTGGTGCTGCCATGGCGGCGAATGGCAAGGGCACGGCTGTGCCCAGCCCCAGGACCCCAAGCAGCAGGGCGAAGGGGCGAAGCGGCCTCTGGGATCGCAGAACGGGATGGGCCATGGGGATCGTTGGATCAGGACGGGGATCTGGCTGGGGTTGGGCCTGGATTCGCTGCCCGGCCGGGGAGGCCTCCGGCATGATGGCGATCCTTGAGAACAGCTGGGATCGATGGACCAGGACAGCCATGGGACGTTGGTGAGGCGTCTGGCAGATGAATCGCATCATTTTGATCAATCTGGCTCGGATGCGGAACGCAATTGCTGGCTTGTCGTGCATCGCCACACCCATGGGGTGCTGCCGAGTGAATACGACATCCGAGAGATCCCGGAATCCCTGTATCTCGAGGTGCTCGCAGAGCGCCGCCGCCTGGACGGGGATGGCTGAGGCTCGACCAGGGCACCCATCCGTGCTCTGACCACGGGATCAACCAATCAAAGGCCCCCGTCTCACCCATGCGGTCGGGGCGGGACAGGGGCAGTGGATGGTTCCTGGCAGGAGGAGATCAGAAACCTGATGGGATTGAGGAGCCCGGAAGCCTGAACCCTTCAGGCTTCCGGGCATTCGGGCGTGGATCAGGCCCAGCCTTTCTGGGACTGTGCTTCAACGTAGGCGGCGACATCGGCGATGTCGGTTTCGCTCAGCTTGCCACCGAAGGCAGGCATGGCATTTTTGCCGTTGGTCACTTGATACTGGATCGCCGCTTCATGGCCGGCGCTGTAGTTGGCCAGATAGCTTTCCAGCGCTTCCTTTTTCAGGGTGCGTTCAGCGTTGACCACGTTGCCGCCACCCATGTGGCAGGCGGCGCAGTTGGCAGAGAAGACTTGAGCCCCGTGGGCTTCATCGGCGGCGAAGCTAGGGGATGCACCCAGCACGAGCGCCAGGCAGAGAGCAATCAGGGAAAGAAGACGGCGCATCGGAGGACGGGCAACCTCTCAAACTTACGGGCCTGAACTCGCTTCTGTCCCAGGGGAACGGCCGGATCGAAACAATTGGTGGCCTGAGGCCGCCAGGGACGGAGCGCCGGATTCAGGCGGGCTTCGGCAATCTGCCGCGATGGGGGACCCCGGCCGTTTCAAGCACGGCATCCAGGGTCGGCGCCACGCTCACCAACCCGAACCGTTCCGGTGGGCTGACGGGCTCGTGGATGAAATGACGCTGACGGATCGAGAAGCGATCCCAGGCGTTCACCTCAATCCTCAGAAGCTTGATCAGGCCTTCCACTAGCCAACCCGTCAGGCCGATCCCGAGGGGAGGCCACCATTGACGACGCCAGCGGCAGAGGCTGCGCACCGTCTGGTTGACGGTGATCGGTGCCTGACCCAGCACCAGGCGCCGTACCGGGCCCTGGTTGGGTTCCGGGTTCGGCTGGTGGGGATGGGTGGCGAGGTGGACGCAGACCTGGGCGATATCGGCGGCGTGGATGAAATGGAAGCTGGCATCCGTGCGCAGCCAGCGGGCCAGGGATAGCCAGCGCACCGCTTCCGCCAGGCCAGCGGTGAGATAGCTGGTCGGGTGGCTGTCACCTGGGACGATCCGCCCCCCGAACACCAGGGTTGGGAAGACGGCCACGATCCTTTCGGCCAGGGGATGCTCCTCCAGTTGCTGGAGGCAGATGGCCTTGGTCTGGATGTATTCGGTGCCGTAGGCCATGGCCTCGGGTAGGAGCTGCAGCTGGCGATCGAGGATGCTGGCGGTGGAGAAGTAAATCACCTGTTGCAGCACCTGGGGATTGGTGCAGCGCAGCATCTCCTTCACCGCCACCACGTTCACCTGTTGGGCCCGTTCCGGGTCCCCCCAGGCCGTCGCGGTGTGGATGATGCGGGTGACTCCGGCAAGGGCTTCCTGGTGCTGCCCGATGTCCCGCAGATCCCCCACCAGCAGGGTGATCCGGGGATGGTCCGCTGGCACCGCCTTCAGCTTCTGCGGGTCCCGCAGCAGCAGCAGCAGATCGGCGTCGCTGTCCCTGAGGAGCTGCTCGCTGATGTACTGGCCGACGCAGCCGCTGGCACCGGTGATCAGGATGCGTTCCCGTACGGCCCCCGCGGGTGTCTGCATCAGGCGGAGGCTCCGAGCAGGGCGTCGACGTTCTTGCCGGTTTCGAAGAACACCCGGGCGTTCTCTTCCGGGGTGCCGGGCAGGATGCCGTGGCCGAGGTTGAGGATGTGGCGCCGGCCGCGGGCCTTGCGCACGGTGTCCAGGATCCGCTCACGGATCGCTTCCGGGGTGCCGAACAGGAGACCCGGATCCACATTGCCCTGGACGCCCACGGTCTCCGGCAGGCGGGCGATGCCCTCGGCCATGTCGACGGTCCAGTCGAGGGAGACAATGTCGACGCCGGTGCGGCCCATGCGCTCCAGCACTCCGGCGCTGCCGGAGATGTAGAGGATCAGGGGAGTGTCGGGGTGGGTCGCCTTCACCTGGTCGATCACCCGCTTCTGGTAAGGGGCCGCGAAGGTGTCGTAGTCGGCTGGCGAGAGCTGGCCGGCCCAGGAGTCGAACATCTGCACGACCTGGGCACCGGAGTCGATCTGGTAGCGCACGTAGGTGGCGATCGAATCGGCCAGGTGTGCCAGCAGCTTGTGCAGCAGGGCCGGTTCCTGAAAGGCCATCGCCTTGATCACGGCGTAGTTCTTGGAGCTCTTGCCCTCGACGGCGTAGGCCGCCAGGGTCCAGGGAGCGCCCACGAAGCCGAGCACGGTGGCCTCGTTGCCCACATCGGCTCGGAGCCGGCCCAGCACCTCGCCCACGAAGGGCAGGGCCTCGGCGGGGTTCAGGGGCCGTAGGGCATCCACCTGGGCCTGGCTGCGGATGGCGGGCTCGATGATCGGCCCCCGGCTCTCGATGATGTCGAAGTCGATGCCCATGCCGGGCAGCGGCGTCAGGATGTCGGAAAACAGGATCACGCCATCGGGCTTGAAGGCGTGAAATGGCTGCATCGAGATCTCGTAGGAGAGATCGGGGTTTTCGGAACGCTCCCTGAAGCCGGGATGGCGATCCCGCAGGTCTCGGTAGACCTTCATGTAGCGACCGGCCTGGCGCATCATCCAGACAGGAGTCCGCTCCACCTGCTCACCTCGGGCGGCGCGCAACAGCAGGGGGGCGGGTCCGGTCATGGGTGCAAGCAAGAGCCAGCGGCGAACCTACCCGAGCAGGGCGCCGGTTTCGGAGGCTTCGTCACAGAGCGCCTGGGAGCGCTTCTCGTCCCTGCGGAACGCCAGCACGCTCAGGGGCGGCAGGCAGAGGTCCAGGGAGTCTCCGTAGCCATGGATGCCCCATTCGTCGGTGAACTTGCCGCCGAGGTTGCCGAGGTTGCTGCCGCCATAACGGGCACTGTCGCTGTTGAACACTTCCTCGTAGAAGCCCTCAAGAGGCACCCCAACCCGGTAGTGGGAATGGCTTTGGGGAGTGAAGTTGCACACCACCACAAGCCAGCGACCGGTGTTGCTCTCGCGGCGCATGAAGCTGATCACGGAATGGCGGTTGTCATTGCAGTCGATCCACTGGAAGCCGTACTGGTCGAAGTCGTCACCCCAGAGGGCCGGCTCAGACCTGTAGAAGGTGTTGAGGTCATCCACCAGGCGCTGCAGGCCCAGGTGGGGTTCATGGTTCAGCAGCTCCCACTGCAGATCTCCCCAGACATTCCACTCTGACCGCTGGCCGAATTCCATCCCCATGAAGATGGTTTTCTTCCCTGGATGGGTCCACATGAAGGTGAGCAGCGCTCGGACGTTGGCAAATTTCTGCCAGTCATCGCCGGGCATCTTGTGGAGCAGATGGCTCTTGCCATGCACCACTTCGTCGTGGCTCAGGGCCAGCATGAAGTTTTCGGTGAAGGCATACCAGATGGAGAAGGTGACGTTGTTCTGGTGGAACTGACGGAACCAGGGATCAAGCTCGAAGTAATCGAGCATGTCGTGCATCCATCCCATGTTCCACTTGAGGTTGAAGCCCAGACCCCCGATATGGGTTGGTTGGGTCACCATCGGCCAGGTGGTGGATTCCTCAGCGATCGAGAGCGCACCTGGATAATGCTCGAACAGCACATGGTTGGCCTGCTGAAGAAAGACCACGGCTTCCGTGTTTTCGCGGCCGCCCTGGTCATTCGTCAGCCATTCCCCATCGGGCCGCAGGTAGTCGCGATAGAGCATCGAGGCGACGGCATCAACGCGGATGCCATCGATATGAAACTGGTCAAACCAGAAGATCAGGTTCGCCACCAGGAAGTTTCTGACTTCATTGCGGCTGTAGTTGAAGATCAGGGTTCCCCACTCCTTGTGCTCACCGATGCGGGGGTCGGAGTGTTCGTAGAGGTGCACCCCGTCGAAGAAGGCCAGGCCATGGGCATCCTTCGGGAAGTGGCCCGGCACCCAGTCGAGGATCACGCCAATGCCTTCGGCATGGCAGCGGTTCACGAAGGCCCGGAATTCGTCGGGGCTGCCGAAGCGACTGGTGGGGGCATACCAGCCGGTCACCTGATAGCCCCAGGAGCCGTCGAACGGATGCTCGGAGATCGGCATCAGCTCGATGTGGGTGAAGCCCCGGGCCTTGACGTAAGGAATCACCCGGTCGGCCAGTTCCGGATAGGTGAGCAGCCGTGCCCCTGGCTTCAGGTCGGCAGCCGCTACGGGTGCCCTGGCACTGCCATCGGCTTCGATGTAGGGCTGGTCGGCACTGCCATGCATCCAGCTGCCCACGTGCATCTCATAGACCGAAATCGGTTGGTCGAGGGGGTTGCGGCTGTCCCGCTCCGCCAGCCAATCACCATCGCTCCAGGGGAAATCCTTCGCCAGGCCCTCCACGACGGAGCCATTGTTGGGGCGAATTTCGTGCCGGAAGCCGTAGGGATCGGCCTTCGGGTAGCAGTGTCCTTCCTGGGTGTGGATTTCGTACTTGTAGATCTCGCCATTGGTCAGCCCCGGGATGAACAGTTCCCAGCAGCCGCCATCACGTTTTTGCATCGGATGGTGGCGGCCATCCCAGCTGTTGAAGTTGCCCAGCAGCGAAACACTGCGGGCATGGGGTGCCCAGAGGCAGAATTGAACACCGGCAATCCCCTCCTGTTCGACGGGGTGGGCGCCCATCCGGGTCCAGATGTGGTGATGGTTGCCCTCGGCGAACAGGTGATGGTCCATCGGGCCCATCCAGTCGTGCCGGAACGCCCAGGGATCGTGCTGGGTGTGGTCGATCCCGCCCCGGCTCACCGCCAGGCGATAGCCGCTGCCGGGGTTATGGGGGAGGGGCGCTTCAAAGATGAAGGGGTGGTGCGGGGTGGCCATCGCATGGCGTTCGTCCCCGATCAGCAGATCGACCCGCTGCGCATCGGGCATCCAGGCCCGAACGACCCATGAACCGTCTTCGAGGGGCTGGGGTCCGAGCACGGCCAGGGGGTGGTCGTGTCGGCACTCAGCGAGCCGCTGCCCGTCTTCGACCATCCAGTTCAACTCAGCCAGCACGTGCAATCCGCGGGAGCGTGGGTTGGAGCTTACGGTGATTTCCCCGGGGATACGGGCCCCTCAGACCGCCCTGGCGTCTGTCAGCGAACCATGGGTTTCGGGGTCACATCTTTTGGGAAATCGATCCCGATGATCCGGTTGTCGCTGTCGAGGATCACAAACAGGCTGTCGGTCACCCGGTTGAATCGGGTGGTGACCAGAACCAGCTTCTGATCAGGGGTGCTTTCCGCCATCACGCTCGACTCCAGGGCAACAAAATTGCCAGTCAGGCGCTGCAGTCCCTGCCAGCGGTCCTGCAGGACTGTCGGGGTCAGCTCCCTGGCCAGGGCAGGGCTGAGGTAGCTGTTGGCGCTGATGAACTGGCCACCACTGATGGCCTTGACGAAGGCTTCCGCCACCGCTGCCGCTGGCTGGTCGGTGCGCTCCAGGTGGTATCCCACGAGCTTGCCGTCGTTGTTGATGATCAGCAGGATCTGACGCGCCCCTGCAGCGGTGCGCAATGCAGCTTCAACCGAAGTGTTCTGCAAGCCGCGGCGCACCTCGGTGATCTGCCAGCTGATCAGCCGCGGTTGGCGTCGCATCGTGGCGGCCACCATCGAGGGGCTGCTGATCCGCTGCAGTTCCTCCGAGAACTGGCTGTAGCGGGCGTTGGCATCGCCATCACGGAGGGTGGCCAGGATCCGATCAGCGGTGGCGATCGCCTGGCGCACCTCAGCCTGGCTGGTGGCGGGGGCGGCGGTTCCGCTGGGCGTCTTTGCCTGCAGCGAGCTGACGGCCAGGAGCGGCAGCAGTCCGCCCCCGGCGATCAGAAGGCTCAGCAAGGCGGTACGGCGCGACACAGCGGAGACAAAAAGGTGGGCTCAGTTTGCCCCAACCATCGGCCTGATGCTCAGCACGGCCCCGTCAAGATGGAGGGTGAGGGTGATCACCCGGTGGTCGGGCCCCACTCCGCCTTGGGGGCTTTCGCCCGTGCCCGGGTTGACCGCCACCTGGGGCCAGGCCGCCGTTGTGACGGAGAGCCGGAGCCGTTCCCCCGGAGCCAGGCTGGCGCGCAGGGGCTGGAACCGCACCACCCGGCGCCGGGATTCGAGCGCGTCCCCCCCCAGCACCCTCAGCATCCCCGTGACCAGCTGCTCGGCTGCCGGCGTTGCCCCCCCTGCACCTGGGGCCCTGCCGGATGGCCGCAGCACCGAGAGCGCACAGCAGAGATCAAACCCGGGTTGATCGGCCTGCACCACCAGCTCCAGCACCGGCTCGCCCTGCAGGGTCAGGGCCCCATCCAGCGCTGCCGTGGTGAAGCAGGCCACGTCCGTCCTGGCGTCGAGGTCGTGCCGCAGGCAGGGGCCGGCATCGAGCCCCAGGTGCCCACCCCGGCCCGGGCACGGTCTCCAGGGATCATGCACCAGCCAGATCGCCTGGCCTGCGGAGCTGCAGGATTGATCCGATGGCAGCAGCTGGCCCTCCTGCGGCACAAGGTTGGCCAGGCCGCCGCTGACCAGGCTCCAGGAACCACCCAGGGCCATATGGGGGCTTGTGCGCTCCCAGACACCCGTGCGCAGGTCGTGCAGCAGGGATCGCGGCCGATCTGGATTCGGCGCCAGCCCCAGGTGCCGCTGGAAAAAGGCCAGCTGAAGTTCGTCGAGGGTCGCCCCACCCCCCGGGCTGCTGCCCGGTTCAGGGGCGGGTGGTTCGGGATCGGCGGGTGCGGGTAGGGGCTGGGCCTCACTCCAGTTCAGGTGGCTCCAGGGTCCGATGCAGAGCTCGGGCTCCCCCCCCGCCTCCCGACTCCGTTGCCAGAGATCGAGCACGCCCCGCAGATGGGGATCCCACCAGCCGCCGATCAGCAGCATCGGCCGGCGCCACAGGGGCTGGAGTGGTTGGTGGCATCGCCAGCCCGCCGCCGAGCGGGGATCCCGTTGCAGCCAGCCCAGCCCCATGCCCTCGGGGTCGTGCTCCTCCAGCAGGGCCAGGCCCTCCTCAAGAAAAGTCCCCCCGGTGAGGCTGCGGCGGATCTGCCGCCATCCCTCCCGGTTGCCGCTGCGGATCAGCCCCTGGGCTGCCAGCTGCAGACCCCAGGCCATGCCAAGGGCCCACCAGTGGGCCCCTCCATCGCTGGCCCAGTGCTGCCGTTCATCCAGACCGCACATCGCCGGAGCCAGGCAGTCGGCCAGGGGGTCGAGCCCGGGGGCGCCATCGGCACCGTCAGGGCTGTAGCCGTCGTTGAGGAGCTGGGTGATGCCCTGATACGAGAAGCCGTACATCCCGACCCTGCCGTTGCTGCCGGGCAGCTGTCGGGCCCAGCGCACCGCATCGGCACCATCGCTGGCCTCCTGCTGGAAGCCGCTGAACTGGCCTTCCGAATCGCCGCGCCCGCGCACGTCCTGCACGACCACCAGAAATCCCTGGTTTGCGTACCAGCTGGGATGGGCATAGGTGACCGTGGAGGCAATGGCGCGGCCGTAGGGCTGGCGCATCAGCAGCACCGGGGCCCCAGGCTGATCGGTGCTCGGTCGCCAGATCCGGCTGATCAGACGGGTGCCATCCCGGCAGGTCATCCATTGGTCTTCAGGGGCCCTCGGCAGGGACCTGGACCCCCGGGGGCTCATCGTCGCGAATCGGGGCTGGTCAAAGCACATCCGGGCAGTAAAGGCCTACCACGTAGGTGGTGACGATTTCGGCATCCATCTGCGACAGGCGCTGACGGGATGCCACCAGGGCAATGCCCTCAGAGGAGAGGGCGCGGTAGCCCCTGCCATTGAGGGACCGCAGGGCGCTGCAGAGCTCCCGGGCCTGCTGGGGGTTCTGCTTGATCGAATCCAGCAGCTGCGAAGCGGCCATCCCGGGCATGGCCGTCAGCAGCAGCATCAGGGCCCCCAGCAGCCAGGCGGCGGGCTGGGCTGGGATGAAGCGGAGGGACTGGGCCATCAGGGGAAGGGACGTCGTCGACGCCGCGGTGGACCGGAGGGGCGATCCCCTTCCATCCATTTCAGGGAAATAGCCTCCGGTTCGGGTGGGACCCAGGGTCAGTTCGAGGAGCGACCTGCCTGGCGGCGCGCCGCGCTGATCCAGCGGTGAAGGCTGCTGGTGGTGAGTCTCGGAGGGCCCTTCAGCAGGGATCTCTCCAGGCGCTGCAGCCGCCTCAGGAGGTCGTCCGGCTCGGCGGAAGCAAGGCTGGAGACATCGGGAATGCCGCCATGGAGCAGCAGGGACGCTGCCTCGGCCGGCAGATCCAGGGCCACCATCAGGCGGGCCTGGGCGCGCAATCGTTGCAGGCGCGCTTCGCTGGCCAGGGTGGTGCTCGCCAGGTGGCGCAGGAGGCGATCGTCGCTATCGATCAGGTCAGGCCAGCTGTGGATGCCCGCCGCTGCAAGGGCCTGGGCCTCCCGCGCGAAATGTCGGGGGAGGCCCTCCATCGTTCAGCCCGGAGAGCGGAGATCCGAGCCTGCGGTCTCGGGAAGACGGACCGTTCCATCGGCCAGGTTGCGGGTGGCTTCGGCCAGCACCGTGGGCTGGCTGCGACCGGGTTGGTCGCTGCGGATCTGCCGCAGCCGCACGTGGACGAGGCCGTCACTGGTGTTGCGACCGCTTCCCCTCAGGTTGCGAGTGATCTGTTCCAGGCTGGGCAAGATCGCCTCCTTGGGCAGATCCTCAGGGGCTGCTGCCACCACCAGGTCGGAGCCGTTGTCGTAGACCACGGGCAGCACCACGGCCCCCGGGATCGTCACCCGAGGCGTGTAGCTGATCGCAAAAGCTGCGCAGGAGATGGCCAGCAGCACCGTGAAACTTGTGATGCCCACCAGTCGGAATCGGATGCCCCACTGCCGCAGAAAAGCTGCAGAGGTGAGCAGGGCCAGCACCCCGGAGGCCACGCCCAGCCACTTCCCGGCCAGGAGTAGGAGCGGATCGGCTGGCATCGGGGTTTACTGGGCGGTCAAGGTCCCTATATTGCGGCCTCTTCAGGCGCTGCTGACTCCAGGGTGATCACAGGCCTGCCCGATGAGGACCCTGCGAGCGGGCGATCCCGTCCCCCCGGCCCCCGCCGTGGCGGGCTTGTGTGGGCTGCGGCAGGCACCCTGGCCGTCGCCGCTACGGCGGTGGTGCTCAATCGGGAGCTCGCTCGCCAGTACGCGATTCAACGACCCTCCCTCGAACTCCAGCTCGGCAGGGCCCTGGGCCATCCCCTGAAGCTGGGGCCCTATCGGGGCCTGAGCTGGCAGGGCCTGGTGATCGGGCCCAGTGAGCTCGGTTCCGGACCCCTCGACGATTCCCGGGCCGCTGTCCGGGAGCTCACGGTTGGCGTCGATCCCCTGGCCAGCCTGCGCCAGGGGGCTCCGGTGCTGCGGCTTTCGCTCACAGGTGCCCGGGTGCTGCTTCGGGCCCGGCCCGGCGGCCCCCTGTGGGCGTTCGGTGGCGGCGGCGGTGGCCAGGCACCGCGGCTGGGCCTGCAGGTCCGCCTCCATGATCCACTGCAGCTGCGCCTGTTCTCGGAGCAGGCCAGGCCCCTGAACCTGCGGGGCTGGACCGATCTGCGACTGGATCAGCACCAGCTTCTCGCCGGTGCGCAGGTGGGGGGGGGCGCCGATGGCACCCTGGCCCTCGAAGCCAACGGTGACTGGAGCCACGCCCGCTGGCGTTTTCTCCTGCAGCCCCATCGCCTCGACCTGAACGCCCTGCTGCAGGTCTGGCCCGGCAGTGGCCGGATCCCCGGTCGGGTGGATGGCCGGCTCGATGGTCGGCTGAGGTTGGAGCTGGCGGGGGCGCGGCGCGCCTGTGGCGGCAATCTCAAGCTCTCCGATGGCCTCTGGCAGGGCGGCAGCGCCGGCCAGCGCCTGGAGGTCAGCACCCTGGTCGGTCGCTGTTCCGCCCGGCTCGGTGACCCCGGGGCGGCAATCACGTGGCAGGTGGATCAGCTCGACTGGCGCTACGGCGCCTGGCGCGGCGCTGTCGCCGGCACGTTGAGGCCCCTGGATCGGTGGGATCTGAAGGTCCGGGCCGAGCACCGATCCCACCATGATCAGCTCAGCGGCACCTGGAGCGGTCCCTGGCTGGAGCCCTCCTTGGCGATCAGCGGTCAGCTTCAGCCCCGCACCCTTGGGTTCCCCGGTCAGCGGCCCCTGCCCCTCTCCCTGAGGGCTGATCTGCTTCAGGGGCGGTCCCTGGCCCTCCGCCGTCTGGATCTCCGGCTCGACCATTCCAGGCTCCAGGCCCAGGGCACCCTGGCCCCTGATGCCGATCTGAGGGCTGAGGCCACCCTGGCCCCCCAGGATCTGCCCCTCGAGCCCCGTTGGCAGGCCCTGCTGGAGCCGGTTGAGGTGCGTGTCGGCTGGCATCGCTCCGTTCTCCAGGTCGACCAGGTGCGTAGCGGTCCCCTCGGCCTGCAGGGCCGGATTCCGTTCCATCAGGGAGCTGGTGCCGGCCTGGTCCCTGGCCCGGTGGACCTGAGCCTCGACCTGCAGTCGATGCCGTTGCAGCGGTTGGGAACGGCCCTTGGCGTTGATCTCCAGGGCACGGTCCGGGCCCACGGTCGCCTCACGGGGCCGCTCGCCCAGCTTCGGCCCGATCTCGCCCTCATCGTTCAGGATCCCGGCCTCGGGCCCGTGCGGCTCGCCGAAACCTGGAGCGGGGATCTGCTGACAGCACCGGGCGAAGGATCTCGTCTCACCCTCCATTCCAGCTCCGAGCTCAGAACCGGCACGCTGCTGGCTTCCTTCGACCGGGGCTGGCGCCCCACGGCCCTGCGGCTGCAGCGGGGCCATGGCTGGTTGGCCAGTTCTGGGGCCCGGCCGGGCAGCGGTGCCCTTGTCTACCCCTGGCAGGCCCAGGCCCTGCCCCTTGATGGCCTCCAGGTGGCCCTCGGACCGCGCCAGCAGCTCCGTCCCCTGCAGGGCGATCTCTCGGGCCTGGGCGAGCTTGCGCTTGCACCCTGGCGGCTCTCGGGCCGGATCGGCCTGCGTTCCCCCTCAATGCTGGGGGTCCAGCTCACCGCCGCCGATCTGCGCCTCGGTCTGAGCAGCGGTCGGTTCGCCGTCGACGGGGGGGGGCAGGCCCCCGATGGGGGCTCGTTCCAGCTGGCCCTGCGCCGGGAACCCCAGCGAGCCCGGCCCACGGGTCCATCGGAGCTGTTCGGCACCCTGGCCGCCCGCGACCTCTCCCCCAGGGTGCTGGAGCAGCTGGGGCAGGCCGTGCCCCTCTGGCGGGGCGAGGTGGGGGAACCAACCGGGGGGGCCAGGGACCTCGGCACCCTGATGATCGACACCCTCGGCCGCAGTCTCACCGCCCAGCTCGAGGCCCTGACGGAGGCTCGCGAGCGCCAGCGCCAGCGGCAACTCGCCGAAAGCCGCGATCGGCGGGGAACCCGGCTGTCCGATCTCCAGGGCCGGGTCGATGCCGACCTGAAGCTCAGCACTCCAAGGGCTGATCAGCTCTGGGTCGACCTCAATGCCCGGGCCCATCTCTGGCTGCCCCAGGAGGATCAGGACAAGGCCCTGGCCCTGGAGCCCCTGGTGGTGCGCCTGCGGGGACCCCTGGCCGACGGCGGCGGCAGTTTTTCCTTTGACCGGCTTCCCCTGTCCCTGTTGGCGTTGCTGACACCGGTGCCCGCCAGCCTGCGCGGTTTTCTCGGCCTGCAGGGCAGTTATCGCCTCGGGCAGGGCCTTCCGGAGGTA
>JBEINY010000083.1:0-9387 GCA_040377855.1 Prochloraceae cyanobacterium
ATCGTGGAAGCAGGGCTCGATCGAATCGTGGCACCAGAGTCCAGCGCCCAGCTCCGAAGCCTGCTGCCCGATGCGGAGGTGTGGAGGTACGCCGATGACGGCCACTGCCTGCTCGAGACTCCGCTGGTGCAGCCGGTGCTCAACTGGCTGGCACGACCCCATGGCTGACGCCTTCACCCTGGCGGTGGGTCGCAGCTTCGGCCGCCGGGCGGCCCACTACGACAACCACGCCCAGCTGCAGCGCGCCGTGGCCTGGCGCCTGGCGCGTCACTGCCGCGATCTGGTGATTCCCGGCGGTCCCTGCGCCGACCTCGGCGCCGGCAGCGGGCTCGTGAGCCTGGCGCTGCGAAGCCAGCGGATGGATCTGACCCCGACCCAGATCGACCTGTGCCCGGAAATGCTCGCCCGTAATCCCCTGGCCGGACCGGAATCCTGCAACTGGGATCTCAATCAGGGCCTACCCCTCAACCTCTACGGCGCCGGTCTGCTGCTCTCCAGCTTTGCCCTGCAGTGGCTGGAGGACCCCTCCCGCCAGCTCGAGCTTTGGTGTCGGCAACTGCGCCCCGGGGGCTGGCTCGTGCTGGCCGTGCCGACAGCGGGCAGCTTCCCCCAATGGCGCCAGGCCGCCAGGGCGGCGGGCCTGCCCTGGAGCGGCCTGATCCTGCCCGAGGCCAACGACCTGCTGGCCGTCGCCCGCCAAAACCTGCAGCTGCGGCGGGGGCAGCTGCTGACCTTCCAGCGACCGAGTGCTTCCCCCCGGGCCTTTCTGCACAGCCTCTGCCACCTGGGGGCCCAGGCCAGCCGCACGGCGCCCCAGGGACCGGCGGCCCTGCGGCGCCTGCTGGCCCACTGGCCGCAGGAGAATCGGATCAGCTGGTCCGTGCTCCTGCTGATCGGCCAACGCCGCCATGACGACCATGCCCCCTGTTGAACCGCTCCGGCTGGTGATCTGCGGCACCGACACCGACGTCGGCAAAACCGTGATCAGCGCCCTGGTGGTGCAGGGCCTGGGAGCCCACTACTGGAAACCGGTCCAGAGTGGCCTGGAGCCCCACAATCCGGCCGGCGCCACCGACAGTGAACGGGTGCAGAAGCTTCTGGGCCTGCCCCCGGAGCGGATCCTGCCGGAGGCCTACCGGCTGGCCCAGCCGGTTTCGCCCCATTGGGCCGCTGAGCAGGACGGTGTGACGATCACACCGGAGCGGCTGCTGACCGTTCCCTCCGTGGCAGGCCCGCTGGTGATCGAGATGGCGGGTGGTCTGATGGTGCCCCTGAGCCGCCAGTGGCTGCAGATCGAATTGCTCCAATCGTGGCGACTCCCGGTGCTGCTGGTGGCCCGAACCGCCCTGGGAACCCTCAACCACACCCTGCTGTCGCTCGAAGCCCTGGCACGCCGGGAGATCCCCGTGATCGGTGTGGTGCTCAGCGGGGAGGCTCACCCGGACAATGGGCGCACGATCGCCGAGCTGGCCGACGTGCCGGTGCTGGACTGGCTGCCCCACCTGGATCCCCTGGATGCCGCCACCCTGGCGGCCCACTGGCAGGCCAGTGATCTGGCCCGTACGCTTCAAGGATGACGAAGAGAGATCTGCTGGTCACAGGGGTGGTCACCCTGATCTGCGGGGGCATTCTCGTGCTGTTCACCGACATCGAAACACCGCTGCGGCCCCGGCATCAGCCCGATCCAGCCGCCCTGAAGCGGGGCCCGGGATCCCTCCCGAAGCCTGGACCCAGCCAACCAGGCTCCCCCTGACCCAGGGCTTCAGGGCAGCAGCAGCAGGGCCCTGATCTGGTCGATCTGAACCCTGGCCCGGAAGCTCTGGCCCCGGCCGAGAGGGGGCCTCCGGCCCCAGGAAGCGGTTGAAGCGAACAGACTTCCCCCGTTGGCTCAACGAACCGATGGCCGATCCCATCGCTCCCTTCTGACAAACCCCTCTGCGCGGGTCGGGTCATCGCCCAGCGGGGACCCGACCCGGATCCACCCCCCAGCTCCTGTGGCCTGGCACCCCCATCTCTGGCACCCCTTCACCCAAGCCGCCACGGCGGATCCGCCCCTGCGGGCGGTCCGCGGCCAGGGGGCCGTGCTCCACCTGGACGATGGCCGGGAGTTGATCGATGCGATCAGCAGCTGGTGGGTGACCCTCCACGGTCCCGCCGAACCGACGATCGCCGCCGCCATCGCCGCCCAGGCCCACCAACTCGAGCAGGTGATCTTCTCCAACTTCAGCCATGGGCCGGCGGAAACCCTGGCCAGCCGGCTGGCGCAGCACACCGGCCTCGAGCGGGTCTTCTTCTCAGACAACGGCTCCACCGCCGTGGAGGTGGCCCTCAAGATCGCCCTGCAGTGGTGGCACAACCGGGAGGAACCCCGCCAGCAGCTGATTGCCTTCCATGGCGCGTACCACGGCGACACCGTTGGTGCCATGGCCGTGGGGGAACGATCCATCTTCTCCAGACCATTCGAACCCTGGCTGTTCGAGGTGGCCCGGGCCCCGTGGCCAGCCACCTGGTGGGGCGATGACAACGTCGAGCGGCGGGAAGCGGAAGCCCTGGGGGAGTTGGAGCGCTTGCTCACCATCCCGACGGCGGCCGTGATCCTCGAACCCCTGGTGCAGGGTGTCGCCGGCATGGCGATGGTGCGGCCCACCTTCCTCCGGCAGCTGGAAAGCCTGGTGCGTCAGGCGGGGGCCCTGCTGATCGCGGATGAGGTCATGACGGGCTTCGGCCGCTGCGGCGCCCTGTTCAGCTGCCAGAAGGCAGGGTTGACACCGGATCTGATGGCCTTCTCCAAGGGCCTCACCGGTGGCTTCCTACCCATGGGCGTGACCATGGCCAGCGATCGGATCTTCGCCGGTTTCCATGGCACCGACCCGCGACTCACCCTCTTCCATGGCCATAGCTTCACAGCCAACCCCCTCGGGTGTGCCGCGGCCGTCGCCAGCCTCGACCTGCTCGAGGCTGCTCCAGGGCGCTATCTGGAGTTCGAGGCTCGACACCGGCCCCACCTGGAACGGCTCGCCCGCCACCCCCGCCTGCACCATCCGCGCCTGACGGGCACGATTGCCGCCATCGACCTGGTGGTGGAGCAGCCGGGTTACCTGAACCCGGTGGGGCTGGACGTGCAGCGGAGGTGCCTGGAGCAGGGTGTGTTCCTCAGGCCCCTGGGGAACGTGATCTATCTGCTACCCCCTCTGTCGCTGGACGACGAGCAGCTAGCCCGTTGCTACGGGGCGATCGAGACGGCCCTGGAGGACCTGGCCTGAGCACAAGGGGCCTGGTGCCCTCAGGGTCCCGCCAGGATGGCGGCCTGCACATCCGCCCGGGACAGTCCGTAGGAAAAGGTGCGCTGGCTGCGCTCGCCGCCCTGCAGCCAGATGACGCGGAGTTCAGCCTCCCTCAACTCGATTGTCGCGGTCCAGCCGGGCTGCTCCAGGTTCCAGAGCGGCGAATGACGATGCTGCTGCCTGGCCCCGAGATCCTCAAGCCAGGATTCCAGGCAAGGCAAGGGATGGCGATACAGGGGGGTCGGCAGCGGCGGCAGCAGGACCATCCGATCGGAACAGGGGCAGGCTCTCTCCAGTGTGCGCCGTCACCGCAGCCGGCCACCAGCTCGGAACCCGCACCAGAGCGGCACCCCGGGCCCAGGCCAGACCGAGGCCGAGCACAAGGGAGAACACCATCGCGATCGCCAGCAGCAACAGGGCTAGCCACTCCCCCCCGGAGAGGGCCCGTCGCAGGGAGGTGGCCACCGGCATCGCCCTGGCGGCGGACGCCACCGGCCTCGGATCTGACGGCATGGCAAGCCCGGAGCGGCGGGCGCGGTCGCCCTGGAGTTGGTCGTCGTAGACCCGGCGACGCTCCGGATCACCCAGCACGTCGTAAGCCTGCTGAACGGCGCGGAAGCGCTCGGCGGCGGCGGCGGCGGCCAGGGTGGTGGTGTCTGGGTGGTAGCGCTTGCTGAGGGTGCGGAAGGCCTGGCGCAGATCCTCGGCGGTGGCCTCAGGCGTCAGCTCCAGCCTGTCGTAGTGGGTCAGGCCGGGCTGCTTTGCTGGAATCGGACCACCAACCACCTAGCCCAGTGCGGGGTGTGCGGGATCCTAGAGACCTTTCCCCCTGAGTCCCTCCTCCATGCCAACGGCCGACCCCTGGATCGAACTGGGCTGGCGGCCGGACGGCGCCCAGCAGGCCCGTTTCCAGGCCCTGCAGGTCCTCCTGCGGGAGTGGAACAGCCGGCTCAACCTCACCCGGCTGGTGGAGGGTGACGACTACTGGATCGCCCAGGTCTTCGACAGCCTCTGGCCCCTGCATGCATGGCTGGATGCGCCGGAACGCCCCCTGGAGATCATCGATGTGGGCACCGGCGGCGGCTTCCCCGGACTCGCGGTGGCGATTGCCCTGCCGGCGGCCCATCTCACCCTTGTGGATTCGGTGGGTCGAAAGCTGGAAGCCGTGCGGGTGATGGCGAGCGAGCTTGGGCTGGCAGAGCGAATCACGATTCGCTGCGAGCGGGTGGAGAAGACCGGCCGGGACCGCAGCTGCCGTGGCCAGTTCGATCTGGCCCTGGCCAGGGCCGTGGCACCGGCACCCGTGGTGGCGGAATACCTGGTGCCCCTGCTCAAGCCCCAGGGCCTGGCCCTGCTCTATCGCGGCCAATGGGGACCGGAGGATCATGACGGCCTGGAACGGGCCCTCGGCATCCTGCGGGCCGGTCTGCAGAGCCTGGAGCGGCGGGATCTGCCGGCAGGGCGCGGCCAGCGCCATGCCCTCTGGCTCCAGCCTCAGGCGGCCTGCCCCCGGGCCTACCCGCGGGCCGTGGGCATTCCCGCCAAACAACCGCTGGGGTGAATCCCCTCCGAGGGGCCCAGCCGCCGGGGCTCAGGCGGCCCCAAGACGATGGACGGTCTGGCCGCCGACCCGCCGCCGCAGCTTGCGCAGGCGATCGGGAATCAGATCGCGCCAGGGGCTGGCGGCCAGCACGGATCGCAGCTCCTCCTCCGTGACCTCGCCGTCAAGGGCATCGGCATTGGCCCCGGGGAACCAATGCCCGCCCTGGCCAAGCAGTCCGTAGCGAGCCCGGGCAAAACCGGCCAGATCCCAGGCCTCCACGAGGTTGTAGAGCCAGAGCAGCACCGGCAGGTTGAGCCCCCCGGGGGTCTCTTCCCAGGGAGGCAGTCCTTCGGACCAGGTGGCCAACCAATCAGCTCCGAGCACCTCCCGACGGGCCGCCTCCAGCCGCGCCTGGATCGGGGGGAGCAACTCGACAGCTCGGGGCAGGAGGGCCACCGCCTCCAGATGACGATCCAGGTCGCCGGGGGAGGAAGCGCCGACGCTAATCGTGTGCAGCCCCGCCTGATTGAGGCAGAAGAGATCGTTGAAGACGATCGGATGCAGCGGATCGCAGAGCTCAAGCAGGCGCTCCGATGGGGTGTGGAGGTGCCCGCCCTTGTCGGTGGGACTGATCACGAACACCCCCATGTCATGGCGCCCGGCGGCCTGGATCGCCGTCAGGTTGTGCTGACGGATGAAATACCAGTGCAGGTTGACGAAATCGAACTGGTCGGAGCCGATCGCCTCCAGCAGCACGGGAAGGGGGGCATGGGAGGAGAAGCCCACAGAGCCCACCCGGCCCTGGCGTTGCCAGCGACGGGCCACCTCAAGACACCCCCCGGGCCGCAGGGTGCTGGCAAGGTGCTCCGGCCGGTTGAGGCCATGGATGGCCAGCAGGTCGACCCGCTGCACCCCGAGACGCTCGAAGCTCACCGCCAGCTCAGCTTCAAAGGCAGCGGCATCCTCCTGGGGTGGCACCTTCGTCTGGAGGATGCGATCCGGATCGGCCACCACCGAACACTGACCCCCCAGCTGGCGTTCGGAGGTGCCGTAATGGCGGGCGGTTTCGATGTGATGCAAGCCGTGGGCCGCTGCCTTGGCGAGGATCGCGCGCAGGTTGGCCTGGCTGGGCTCGCCGATCGCCTCAGGTTCGAGATCGGTCCAGCTCTGCTGGAAGCGCATGCCCCCAAGGGAGAGCACCGGCATCGCCAGCTCCGTACGCCCGAAACGGCGGGTGGGGATCGCCTGGACGATCATGGGCGGGGCAGGGTGCGCTTCAACCGGGCCGGAGACGGCAGGCCAAGGGGGTGGATCTCCTGTTGCTGCAGGCGAGCCTCGAGGTCGGGAAGATCTTCATAGGGCACCCAGTGGATGCAATCCACTGGGCAGGTGTCGATCGCCTCCTGAATCCGCTCGGTGCTGTCCCCGTCCTGACGGATGGCCCTGGAACGCCCCCAGTGGGACTCCACCAGGAAGGTGTTGGCCGCCACGTGGGCGCAGTAGCGGCATCCGATGCAGACGGCTTCATCGACCCAGACGGCCTTCTGGCGCAGGGCACCCCCCAGCAATGGTTCGAGACCGCTGGGCCGGGCCTGCCCTTGGGGCTCGATCGCCACCGCAAAAGCCAGGGATGGATCCACCCGGGGCTGCGGGCCTGCCGGATCCATGGCGCTCAGCCGTCCCAGCGACTGACGACCAATTCAATGCTGCCGTCAACAGTCTGGATCTGCTGCTGGACCTGGAAGCCCTCCGCCTCTGATGCGGCCAGGATCGTGCGCAGGGCATAACGCTGGGTGAGCTGGGCCAGAAAGCGCTCCACCGGAACCGCCTGGCGCCAGAGGTCTAGATCGGTCACCAGTTCGTACTGGCCCGTGGCGGCATCCCAGCGGAAGCCGATGTCGCCGCCCTCCTGGGGCACGATCGCCAGATCAGCGACCTCGGTCTGACCGCGATAACCACGGATGGGCCTTTGACCAGGCTCGGGCTGATGGCCGAGATCCTCGAGAGCCTGAATCAGGGCATCGCGATCGCGGAGCTCGGTCTTGAGGGTGCTGAAGTGGGACATGCGATCAGCGGGAATTCAGGGGGTGTGCTGCTCAAGGGGCAGGGCGTCGACCTGGGCGAGCTCCTGGGCCTGGTAGGCCTCGGAGGTGCTGCGGCGGCTCTGAACAGAACCGAGGCGAGCCTCGATCCGTGCCGTGAGGTCTTCGCAAGCCCTCCCCTGCAGGCCCTCCACGGTTTCCTCAACGCGGCCATCGGGCCGGATCCGAAAACGCAGGGTCTGCTCAGCCATCCCCACCTGTGGAAGAGGACGGAATGCTAACGGGGTTGGGGGTGGCCTGCCGATGCCGTCACAACGGCACGACTCAGCTCAACAACCCCTCATCCACCAGGGTCTGGAGGCGATCAAGCACGTCCGGGGCCTCCAGCTGCTCCAGGGCCACCCGGGCCTCGTCACGCACGCCCGCATCAGCATCGTGGAGCAGGGTCCAGATCAGGGCCTCCTCCACCTCCTGTTGGCGCGGCTCCACCAGATCGGCATAGAGGCGCCCCAGCGACCAGGCACTGTTGCTGCGAACGGCGGGCTCGCTGTCGATGCGGAGGCTGAGCAACAACTGGGCGGCTGCCGGATCTGCCTTGGCCGGCCCGGTACAACCCGCCTCCGCCAGGGAGCTGGCGGCCCAGAGACGAACCGCCGCCACATCCACCTGCAACGAACGGATCAGGGGGTTGAGGATCGGGGCCTCGGGGTAGTTGCCAAGGCTCCAGGCCACGGCCTTGCGCACGTAGCCGTTGCTGTCGCTCTGCAACAGGGCCAGCAGCGGTTCCACCGCCAGGGCATGGGGGTTGCGTCCTAGGGCATAGACAGCGCTCATGCGCTGAATCGGACAGGGGGAGTCGAGCAGGGGCATCAGGGCAGGAATCGCCCTCGGATCCCGGTGCTCACAGAAGATGCGCAGCCCTTGCATCCGCTCCTCAGCGGCACCGGCGAGCAACAGCAGACCCTGGTCGCACTCCGCCGCCACATCCACCAGCTCCTCGGCGAGCAGATCGACGTCATCCAGAGGGTCGCCGAGCAGCTCAAGGGCCAGCTCCGACGCCAGGACATCGGGATCCAGAGCCAACTCCCGGGGGCTGCTGCCGAAGGGCTCGAAGGGAGGGGTGGCGTCCGACATGGGGGGATCGTAAGGGCGAGCGACCTCAGGCCCTTGCGGATGGGCGACCCCCCTCAGCTGATCGGAGCCGGACCTGCCATGTCACCCGGCAGCCAGATGCGGGCACTGACGGCAAAGAGGGCCAGGCCGAACAGGAGCACGATCGCCGCCGGCAGCAGGGTTGAGCGGAAGAATTGCACGGCGGGAAGGCTTTGAACACCATTCTGCCGCGGCCGATCCAACAGCGGCCCCCTGGTGTGATGGGCATGGGCAGGAAGGCTGCACCTAACGTGGCAACCACTGCCCGGGATCAATGGTCGCGCAGGATTTGCCGCCCCAGGGCACCCGCGGGCTGGCCCGCCTAGTCCGCCGCCTGGGGGCCGTGAGCGCCGAGGGTTTCGCCAGCGGCGCCCCGAACAGCGGCCTGGGGGAGATCCTGCCGATCTGGCTGGCCACCCAAGGGGTACCGGTGGAGATGATCGGCCTGCTGCCCCTGGCTGGGTTGCCCTACGTGTTCAAGGTCTTCTGGGCTCCCGTGCTGGATCGCTGGCCGATTCCCTGGCCCGACCGGCGGCGGGGCTGGATCGCCGTGCTGCAACTGCTGCTCGCGGTCGCCATTGCCTGCCTGGGCCTGCTGCAACCGAGCCGAGAGCCGCGGGTGCTGACCCTGATTGGCCTGGCGGCCCTGATCATCGCCGTGCTGAGCGCCACCCAGGACATCGTCATCGACGCCTACCGCACCGATCTGCTGCCCGAGCGGGAACGGGGGGCCGGCGCAGCCGCCAACTCGCTCGGCTTTCGGGGCGGCACCCTGGTGCTGGGGAGCGGCGCCCTGCTGATCGCGGGCAGCCACGGCTATCCCCAGGCGTTTCTGGCAGCCGGCGGGCTGATGGCGCTGCTGGTGCCCTGCACCTTGGCCGCCCCACGCCTGAAACCGCTTGAACGACCGGTGGCCAACCTGGGGCAGGCGATGGTGGGACCGGTGAGGGACTTCCTCACCCGCACCGGTGGTCGCAGGGCAGGGCAATTGCTGGCCCTGGTGCTGCTCTACCGGCTCCCGGATGGCCTGCTGGCACCGATGGGCGGCACATTCCTGGTGGCCGAAGGGCTGAAGGAGGGGCAGATTGGGCTGATCAAATCAGCCCTGGGCATCCTGGCCACCATGGCGGGTGTGGTGCTGGGGGGCCTGCTGTTCGGCCTGCTCGGCATGAACCGCAGTCTCTGGCTGTTCGGCATCGCCGGCGCCGGCGGCAATATCGCCTATTGGCTCGTGGCCCGGGGGGAGCCCTCCCTGCCGGGCGTGATCACGGCAGTGCTATTCGAGAACGCCTCCAGTGGCCTGGTAGGCACGGCCTTTGTCGCTCTGCTGATGAGCCTCTGCAACCCAAGGTTCTCGGCCACCCAG
>JBEINY010000042.1:0-17569 GCA_040377855.1 Prochloraceae cyanobacterium
GGTTTCGTGTCCGGGGAGGTGCAACACCTGCGCCAGGGCGACCCCCTCCATCTCGACCTCTACGGCCTGTTCACGGACCCCGACCGCCGGTACGGCGACAGCCTCCAGATCAGCACCAGCAGCAGCGGGGGCCGCTGGCCGGGCTGGCTGCGCTGGGATGGGCGCACGGGGGTGCTGAGCGGCACCCCGGGCAACGACGATCTCGGAGAGGTGAGGATCAGCTGGACAGCCAGCGATGGCGAAGCCGAGGCGCGCTACGAGCGCACGTTCATCATCGAGAACGTCAACGATGCGCCGGTCGCCGGCACGCTGCCGCCCCAGAGGCTTGAGCAGGACGAGCTGCTCGCCCTCGACCTCAGCGATCTGATCCGCGATCCCGACTTCGGCGATCGCCTCCGCTACGAGCTGACGGTGGAGGATCTCAACGGTCGACCAGTGCAGGCCGCCAACTGGCTGACCCTGCGCGATCGTGAGCAGGAGGCCCGCCCCGTCGCCGATCGGCTCAACCTGATCCCGGTGCTTCGGGATCCGACCACCGGTGACCTGCTCCGCCCGGACCAGTTCGAGCAGCTGCCGGCGGGTTCCCTGGTGAGCCTGGAACTACTGGCCCAGGATGACCGCCTTGGCATCAGCCAGCGCGGCCTGCTCGGGGTTGACCTCGACCTGCGCTGGACCCCCGGCAGCCTGGAACTGGTGAGCAGCGATCCCGCCGTGCTGCGGCGAGGTCTGACGCCGGACCTGCCGCTGTTTGCCACGATCGATCTCTCGCGCCAGCATGAGGGCCGGCTCCATCTGCAGGCCGCTTCAGCCCCGGCCCTGGGCATCGGCTCCCCGCTTGGAGATCAGAACGAGGAGCGGTTGCTGCAGGTGATGCTGCGGGTGCGCGACCCCCAGCAGCTGGCACTGGTGGATCTCCAAGTTCGAGAGGAGTCGATGGGCGGGGTGGGCCTGGGATGGATGGAGGGTGATCCATCGGAAGGGCGGGTGCGACTGGGCAGCTGGAGCAACGCCCGCGGTCTGGAGCTGCAGGCCCGTCCCCACAACGATCAGGTGGGAACGTATTTGGTCTCGATCCGGGGCAGCGATCCAAGCGGCAGCAGCGCCACCACCAGCTTCCGGCTTGAGGTCAGCAATCGCAATGACGCCCCAGTGCTGATCCGCCCCCTGCAGCCGGTCCGCTTCCGCGACAACCGCCAGTACGCCCTTCAGCTGGATCAGGCCTTCGCCGATCCCGACAGCCTCCATGGCGATCGGCTCAGCTTCAGCCTGGAGGTGCTCTCCGGTCCCGCCCAGGCCGATCACTTTCAGATCGTGCCGAG
This sequence comes from Prochloraceae cyanobacterium, assembly GCA_040377855.1. GTDB lineage: Bacteria > Cyanobacteriota > Cyanobacteriia > PCC-6307 > Cyanobiaceae > CAIXOZ01. Next base: position 1,320 of record JBEINY010000042.1, read on the forward strand.
CCGCGGCGAGGATGGGCAGCCCCAGGCCTGGCTGCAGTGCAATGTGCCCGGGCTCACCACCAGCAGCGATGTGACGCTACGGCTGCAGGCCAGGGATGTTGCCGGTCTGGAGACCAGTCAGACCCTCACGGTGACGCTGATGCCAGGCCTGGATCCGCTTCCCCTGAGCAGCGGTCTGGAGGACCCTGGACGCATCGACAAGAACGTGCGCTTCAACCTGGCCGATCGGCTCGACCTGGCGCCCCTCGACAGCGGCGATCCCCAGGACATCACCAGCCTCCACCTGCGGGTGCTGGCGGGGACCACCCCCGAACCGGCCCTGGGCCTGACCCTCGATGCGGCGCAACAGGGGCGCTGGCGCCAACTCTGGCGGAGCGTCCAGGATGGGGATCGGGTGGAGTGGAGCTGCGATCTGGAGGCTCTGGCCGATCTGTGTGGCAGGCCTGCCGCAGGGCTACTGGCGAGCATCGATCTCATCCCGCCTCGCAATGGCGGCCTGCTGATGCCCTCCGGTTCGGTTGGATTACCCGTTGAGTTGTGGACCGACACCCGGGTGCGCGGCGACACCAGCGGCTTGTATGGCAGCGAGCGCTCCAACCCGGTCAATGCCTGGCTGGAAATCATCAACGTGGTGCCCAGCTTCGACTGGTCCGGCGCTCGGACCTTGATCCTGCCGAGCCCAGCCAACGGGGATCCGATCAGCTTCGATCCTGACCGGCCCCTGTGGTCGCTGGCGGATCTGTTCCCGGATGAGGATCGCCTCGAAGGCGACGTCCTGGAGTTGCAGGTCACCCTGCCCCCTGAGTTGCAGCAGGTGCTGCAGTGGGTCGGCGAGACCGGCAGCCTGCGCTGGCGCGACCAGGCCCGGTTCGATACCGCTCTGCTCGGTCGCCACCGGATCGATGTCATGGGCAGCGACAGCCAGTACGCCCTTGGCGATCAGGACGCCTTCAGCCGGGGAGCACTGACCCTGGAGTTCCGTACAGCCGGCCAGGCCACCCTGGTAAGCGCCATCAACCAGCTGCAGACCCTGGCCGAGGATCCAGGCGGCCGGGGGTTGCTGGAGCTGCAGCAGGTGTTGCGCGGCGAACTGAATCTGACGGATGCCTCCCTGAGCGTGGAGCGTCAGCAGACCCTGGCCACCACCGGTTCCCTGCTCGCTTCCCTGCCAAGCCTGCGCCAGTTGCTGAGTCAGCCGCTCGAGCAGCCGCAGCTAGCAGCCCTGCTGCCGCAGCTGCTGAGGAACCTGTCCCAGGGCCAGGCCTTAGCCGCACGAACCGGCCTTGATGCCGGCCCACCACTGTTTGTGTACAGCCCGGGCGCCGTGCTCTCGCAGGCCGGCCTGCGGGCGGTGAATCCCGATCTGGTGGCCGACTACCTGAGCCGGTATCCGGCTGCTGAGATCCAGACACCCATCGATGAACTGAGCTTCGAGGTGGCCTCACCGGTCGCCACCTCCCTGCAGGGGAGCCGGCCTCAGATCGGCTTTGCGGTGGTCAACCTCGAGCTGCCGCTGGGAGGGTTCGCCCTCAATCGTCTGATCAAAACCCGACCCGCTGACCTCGATGGCGACGGCATCCCCGAGGCCACGGGAGCCTGGAATCTGACCTTGATGCCCCAGGCGCTGGCCGCTGATCCAGGCACCGGGCTGAGCGCCGCCAGCGCCCTGAACGCCTCCCTGTTTGATGTCGTCGACTACAGCCGCGCTGGCCAGAGTCCGGTGCTGCGCCTGGATGTCAACCGTCCTGAGGCCGGTCGCGACCTGCTGGCCGCAGTGCAGGCAGCACTGGCCCCGGGTGAGGATTTGGACACCGCCCTGGGGCGGCTGGATGGGTCGGGTTACCTGATCGATCTCAACAACGACGGCAAAGCGGATCTGATCCGACTGCTGCTCCTCGATCAGGGCTTCTTCGACACCATTGATCGACCGGGGCTGATCGGCGATCCGCTGATTCCAGCCCAGCTCGGCCAGGCCGTGGTGCCGCCGCAGCCACCAGAAACGGTCCTTCCAGGGCGAAACAGCCAGCCAATGTTCTTCGACACCCCTGCCATGCAGGCGGAGGCTCGTGCAACCAACTCCAGGGGTGTCGATCGGCTCGAGGGGCGGACGACCGCCAGGCCAACGGCATTGGCATTGGATCCAAATCGTCCATCGACCGCGAACCTAAACGCCGGCCATCGCTCCACCGAGGCGGAAGTTGGCGCCGCCGATGGGGCGATGGCAGAGCCAGGGGCCATTGGTGATGCCCGCGCCAGCAAGGGCCTGCAGGACAGTGGCAGCTGGGATCTGGAGTGGGGATCTGTGGCCTCCAGACTGCAGCGAACCCTGGAAGGAGTGCCTGGGGCGCTGCCGAAACTGGTGGAGAGCCTGGCCAGCGCGGACCACTCCCGGGTCATGGTCGCCCTGTTGATCGGAGCCACCCTGCTGCCATTGCTGGTGGAGCGGGGCCTGGTGCCGGCGGCGGGTCTGGAGCTTGAACCGCTGCACCTGCAGCAGCGCCGGGGGCACCGCCCACTGCCGATGCGCTGGGTGCTGCCGAAGCGCCAGGGTGGCGCCCATCTGCTGGTGCAGCTGGCGGAAGGCAAGCTGCGCATCGAGGAGCTGGCTGCTGGAGACACGTCAACTGACGTCGAAAGCCGAGGCGTCGCTCCGGATCCAATCGAGTTGCGGCCGGATCTGCTCTGGCGCCTGGTGGGCGGGTCGACGGAACCCGGTCGGCTGGTGGCCCATCTGGAGCAGGCGCTGCAGCAGTTGATCAACGGTGATGGCCAGGGCCGCGCGGTCGCCTGGCAGACGTGGATCCAGGAACTCAGCCATCGGCACCGCAGCACCGACACGCCTTCGATGATGCGGGCCTTCCTCTCGCGGCGGTTGCACCAGGGGGTGCAACGCTGCGAACGGGAGCACCAGGACCTGATTGATGGCCTGATGGCCCTCCAGATCCTGCACTGCTACCAGCAGCTCGGCGGGGACGTCGGTCGGGTGATCGCATGAGCGGCCCGGACACCCCGACACCAGCGGCCGTTTCCCGGCAGCCGAGCCGCCTGCTGGAGGCCCTGCAGGGGGCGAGCACCAGGGAACTGGTGAGCCTGCTGTTTCGCTTCGGCCTGGCGGAGGGGTTCCTCCGCGCCCTCAAGGAGCGGGAGGTGGTGTTTGCAGCCGAAACCCTCAGCCAGCCGGAAACAGTCCACCGGCAGGCCCTGGACACCTTCCGACAGACCCATGAGCTGAGCACGGAGGAAGACGTGGAAAGGTGGTGCCTGGCGCACGGACTCGACGCAGAGGATCTTCTTTCAGAAGCGATCCATGCCTACAGAGCAGCTGAATTTCGCGAACAGCTCCTCAAAACAAGCCGAGAATCCCTCTATCTTCGCTACAAAGATAAGCTTGATCGCGTTCTCTACTCGCTGATCAGAGTGGAGGATCCTGGATTGATTCAGGAGCTGTATTACAGCATCGAAGCAGGAGAGATACGCTTTGGCGATGCAGCAGAACGCTATTCCTGTGGTCCTGAATCAAAAACCCAGGGGATCATCGGACCGGTCGATCTCACCACACCCCATCCTGAAATCGCCAGTCGACTGCGCACCGCCTCGCCCGGGGTGATGAGTGAACCGTTCCTGGCCAGCGAGTGGCACAGCATCATCCGACTCGAATATCGCTTCGAGAGTGTGTTTGATGACGCCACAAAAGAGTTTCTGGAAGACATCAGTTTCCGCTCCTATCTCGGCCAGGCCATCAAGGATGACCAGCAGCAGATCTGTACCTGGCTGAGGCAGCCGGAGCCATGAAACTCTCCGAGGCCAACTGCGCTCCACTCCTGGAGGCCCTGTCCGCGATCGGGGCAATTCCGGTGCGCTTCCGGCGCGGAGATCGGATCCAGACAGCGTCGGGCACGCCGGAGCTGATCCTGATCAGCGAAGGCCAGGTGCGATTTCTGGATCCCGATCGGAGCTTCGGCTCCTTCACGATCAGCGTGGAGCCTGCTCCGGTGCTCACGGGGCTCGGCGCCTGGCTCGAGGCGCCACTGGGTGAGGAGTGCCTGGCCTCAAGCGATGGGCTGGGCCATCGACTGGCGCCGTTGCTTCGTGGCCCCTATGCCGCCAGCACGGAAGCCTGGCTGGCGAACGCTCTGAAGCAACTGGTACCGATCGAAACCAGTCGGTTGCAGCAATGGCTGGCCGCCCGCCCGATCAAGGCGACAGCCGCTGGACAACAGACACCCTCCCTTGAAACGCTGCTAGGCCAGACCTGCCTCTGGACCCCATGGACCCAACCCAACGGCCGCGAAGATCAAAGCCAATTGTTCTATGCCGATCGGGGCCAGCATGGCTTCAGCTATGGCCAGGCGATCACCGAAGCGATGCTGCAGCGCTCCTGGCGGGAAGGAGAGCGCTGGCCGCGGGTGATCGCCTGGCATCCGGAAGGGTGGAAGGAGCCGCCAGAACCGATCGAAGCGCCTGCCCTCAGCCGGAGCAGCAGCCCGATGGCGCTTGCGTCGGTGGATCCATCGCCCCTTCCTGACACCGGCACCAGCGCTGAACCAACCGGCGCCCGATCGGGCAACAGAGGGTTGGACAAGGAGACGGTGACGGCTGGGCTGACCCAGGAGCTGCGGCGACTGGCGGACCAGTTTCCCTGGACAAAGGCCCGAAGCAGCACCGAGTGGCACAGCGGCATCCTGAGCGCGATCGTTGGTCATTTCGGCCTTCCCACACGCCGCGATGTGATCCGCCGTGGCGGCGATGTCCTCACGGAACGAGGTCCTTCCCTCAGCTTGGAGACCTATCTGAATGTGGTCGAACAGCTCGGCCTCGACGGACGCCTGATCAACGTCCGGGTGGAGGACAGCAGCCGACTGCCCATCCCGAGCCTGATGCTCCTGGAGAGCGGGGAACCGCTTCTGATCGTGCACTGCAACCTGAAGGGCCTGATCTGGCTGCGACCCGAGATCGGCCTTGGGGAGACTGCGCGCGCAGACCTAGAGGGCCTGATCGGCGAGAAGGGCCGCATCCTGCACCTCTCGGCCGGACGGCACACGCCGCAGAAAACCTTTGGTCTGAACTGGCTGCTTCCCTACCTGAACCGCCATCGGGTCGGCCTGACCGAGGTGTTTGTCGCCAGCTTCTTTGCCCAGCTGTTCGCCCTGGGCAGCCCGATGCTGTTCCAGCAGATCATCGATCGGGTCATCGGACAGGGCTCGCACGACTCCCTGGCCGGACTGACGATTCTGATGGTGTTGTTCTCGGTTCTCGAAATCGCCTTTGGCAGCCTCCGCACCTTTCAGTTCGTGGAGATCTCCAACCGGATCGACATCCAGCTGGGATCGACGATCATCGGCCGCCTGCTGCGTCTGAACATGCGCTACTTCGAGAAAAAACCGATCGGTGAACTCTCGAGTCGATTGAACGAACTGGAAACCATTCGCCGCTTTCTCACCAGCACGGCCCTGACAGCCGTACTGGATGTGGTGTTTGCGATTCTCTACCTCGGGGTGATGGTGTTTTACAGCGTCACCCTGACATTGGTGATCCTTGGCACAGTGCCTCTGCTGATCTTGGCCACCGTAGGTCTAGGGCCGATCACCCAGAAACTCCTAAGGGCGCGGGCGGAAGCCTATTCACGCAGTCAGTCACTGATGGTGGAAATTCTCAATGGCATCCAGACGATCAAAGTGCAAAATTCAGAATCAACCGCCAGGCGAAACTGGGAAGACCGCCAACTGGAGGCAATCAACAAGGGCTTCAAAACAATTGCAGCCAACACAATCAGCTCCAACACACTGCAATTCATCAACAAGATCTCAGCGATCCTGGTGATCACCGTTGGCAGCTGGCTTGTGATTCAGAATCAGATGACCCTCGGAGAATTGATCGCCTTCAGAATCATCAGCGGCTACGTCACCCAACCGATCCTGAGACTCTCCAGCACCTGGCAGGGGTTCCAGGAAGCCTCCCTCTCCCTGGAACGACTTGGCGACATCGTCAATCAGCCTCTGGAAACATCAGAGCATGAAGCCAGCAATATTACCATGCCAAAATTACTTGGCGACATTGCGTTCGAGGGGGTCAGCTTCAGCTACAGCCAGACCACCCGACCGCAGCTCAACGGCGTATCCCTGAAAGTCGGGACTGGAAGCTTCACGGGGCTGGTTGGTCAGAGCGGTTGTGGCAAAAGCACGCTGCTGAAACTGGTGCCTCGTCTGTACAGCCCATCCCAGGGAAAAATCCTGATTGACGGCCTGGATGTGGCCAAAGTTGAGCTCTACTCTCTTCGCCGACAAATCGGCTTCGTTCCTCAAGACTGCCTATTATTCGAGGGGTCGATCTACTCCAACATCGCCATCGCCGATCCGGAGGCGGAAACGGACCAGGTGATCCGTGCCTCTCAACTGGCCTGCGCCCACGACTTCATCATGGGATTGCCCTACGGATACAGCACACCCGTGGGCGAAAAGGGATCCGGGCTCTCAGGCGGGCAACGGCAACGCATCGCCCTGGCCAGAATGCTGCTCCAGGATCCTGAGATGGTGATTCTTGATGAAGCCACCAGCGCCCTTGATGCCGACACCGAACAACAGGTGGTGGCGAACATCCGCCAGGCCCTTGCTGGTCGCACGATTCTGATGATCACCCATCGACTCTCCACCCTGCAGCACGCTGATCAGATCGTAGTCATGCATGAAGGGCGTCTTGATTCCCAGGGAACCCACTCCGAACTGATGGCATTGGCAGGACGCTATTACGTGCTCTACCAACAACAGTTTGGAGGGGAATGACGATGATCAGACGATGGTTGAACGATCTTTACGGCCGACTGGAGCGGAACCTCGGCGACCGTCCGCAGAGAGCGGAGCAGACCACGGGCTCCAAACAGAACGCAGGATCTCCTGAACTGCGGGAAGCCCTGTTTCTCTCGCCGCCGGCACGCTGGAGCCGACTGCTGATCTGGACTCTCAGCGGCGGTTCCCTCGGCCTGCTGATCTGGTCCTGTGTAGCCACGATGGACGAAACGATCGTGCTGCCTGGCCAGCTGGAACGCGTGCGCTCGGAGCTCTCGATTCGCAGTCCCGATGATGGCTTTCTGCAATCGGATGCGGTCTCTCCTCACCAGGAGGTGGTTAAGAACCAGGTGTTGTTTGTCCTCTCATCGGCCGATCTTGACCTGAAGCTTCGCGCTCTGCAACAGAAGCTGAGGAACCTCCGCAGCCAGAAGCAGTCCACGGCCGCCACCTTGAAACTACGTCGCGATCAGCTGACCCGCAAAATCGACCTGCACCGAGACCTGCTGCAACGGATGCGTCGTCTGCAGGCCGAGGGGGCAATCCAGGAATTTCAGGTGCTGGAAAAACAATCAGCCCTGGCTGATGCGATCAGCGATCGAGAAAGCCTGACCGAGGAGCTCAACCGCAATGAACTGGCGATCGATCTGCAGATCAGCGACACCACGGCAGCACTGAAACAACTGGAGCAATCCCAGCGACGCTTCACGATCAGAGCTCCCGAATCTGGACAGATCAATACGGCTGCGATCAAATCGATTGGCGACCGCATTCAGGCCGGCGAGACCCTGGCCTCGATCGTTCCCAAGGAACAACTGATCGCCGTTGCCCAGGCCCCTTCACGGCTGTCAGCAGCTCTGCGATCGGGCAGCAAGGCCTCGATCGCCATCGACGCCTTCCCGAGTCAGGACCATGGCACGCTCCAGGCCACCGTGACATCCATTTCCCCGACGACAGAACCCGTTGGAGCAGAGAGAAGCACGGAACGTGCCTATAGCGTCCGCCTGGCCATTTCCCCCCAACAAGAGAACCAGAAATTGAATCTTCAGGCCCTGCAACCAGGGATGTCCATGAGCGCCCGCATCCACACGCGCGACAGAAGGATGATTGCCCTGGTCTTCGATTTCATCGATCGATCATTCGCTCCCCTTGGCGAAAAACGGTGAATGGATGCTAGTTTAAAGGCAGTAATCAGCCCGGCATGACCACAACCGAACGGTCCACGGAACCTCCCCAAGCTCTTCCCGATGACCTTCCCTTCGATGGGCCAATCCTGATGGTGGGAGAGCACAGTTATCAGATCGACGACCTTCCCGAAGGTTCCCGGCGCCTGATCCAGGCCATCCGCGATGCGGAAGAGCAGGCCCTGCAGCTGAAGCGCCAGATCAATTACATCGAAATCGCCAGGCGTGCCCTGATTCAGGAATTGCTCACGTCCCTGCCGGCCCAGAACTGACTGCCCCCCCCCGAGTCCCCGATCCCGCAGTCGCTCCTCAGCGACCCGAGAACCACCATCACCCTGCGGCGGGCACCGAGGTGCTGACACCGACATCCCGGCCAGGGACAGGGAAAGACACAGGCCCGGCCGGCCTCGGATCTGAAAATGATCCTGGTTCTCCAGTCACCTGGTGTCCTCCTGCTGGTCCACCGGGGATGGAACCCAGACCCCAATTGGGGAAAAGGCCAGCGCGTCAGCGGATCGTGCTCCACTGCCGCACCAAGGATGCCTGTCCGCTTCGATCGCAGCGTCCGCCGAGCTCATCAACGATCAGGCAGGTGTTGGATGTGAGGGTGTTAATGAGATCGTCGCCGCCGTTGTCGACCGATAGGGAGCGGCTGGCAATCGGCACACCGGCAAGAGCACTGATCCGCACCATCGCCCGACTGGGGGGAAGCTGCTCACTGAACAGGGCACCCGGCTTGAGTTGCTGAAGCTGCTGCACCAGCGTCGTCATCGCCCTTGGCCTCAGGCTCTGACTGGCACTGTCGGCATCGAGCAGGGCCAGCTCCCGCAGTCCGTAAACCCGGGCCAGGCTGGCGAAGGCGCGATGATCCGTCGCCAGGGTGCGAGGCCCTGGAATCGTGGAGAACTGGCCGATGTTCCAGGTGTGGAGGGCCCTGAGGCAGGCCTGCATCGCCTGGGAGCGTGCTTCGATCGCAGGGGCGGCCGCAGGATCCAGGGCCTGCAGGCGGCCACTCACCTCCGCCACCATGGCGATGGCCTGGCGAGGGTCGTGCCAGACATGGGGATCGCGATCGCCATGTTTGTGACCGCCATCGCTCCCGGAATCGTCGCGCCCACGCGCATCGGTAGAAGGAGTAAGCGGACCATGACCCTGATCGTCGTGGTGATGATCCCCGCCGGTCCCATCCTCCGCCGGTTGGAGCCAGGGGCTCTGAGGCACCGCCAGCTCCGCCACCCGGATCGCACCCGGCAGGCGGTCCAGGGCCGGGCTGAGCCCATAGCCATTGACCAGCACCAGCCTGGCCTCTCGGATCTGGCGGCTCTGTTCCGGGCTGAGCTGCAGCTGATGGGGATCGTCGCTGGCGCCGAGCAGACACGTCACCCGCAGTGCGTCGGCCGCCAGCCGACGGGTGATGTCGCAGAGCGCCCCATCGGCGGCGATCACATCAGCGCCCGGAGAGGAACGACAGCCAACGACAATCAGCAGCAGCACCGGCAGCCAGGACGGCACAACGACGCGCACACCCAGATCCAAAAGATCCACGAATGATAATGGTTCTCAGCAACAGCGCCTGCCTAGGTTGTCGTCAGTGCGGGCAAGGGAAGTGCTCAGCGTCAGCGACCTGAAGGTGCACCGGGGTCGGCGAGTGGTCCTGGAGCACGTCAGCTTCCAGTTGCCGGCAGGGTCACTCACCGCCCTGGTCGGACCGAACGGCGCAGGCAAGAGCACCCTGTTGCAGGCGATCGAAGGCCAGCTACCGCTGGCCTCAGGATCCATTCAGATCGACGGAACTCCGCACACCAGCAACGAGGCACGCCTTCAGCGAGCCCTGATGCCTCAACGCGGCGAGATTGCCTGGAGCTTTCCGATCAGCGTGCGAGAGCTCGTGGCCCTCGGGCGGCTCGCCGCCAGGCGACCGGGCTGCTGCGATGTCGAGGCAGCCCTTCAACGGGTGGGCCTGGCGGACCTGGCGGACCGGCGCCTTGATCAACTCTCCGGAGGACAGCAACAACGGGCCCTGCTGGCCCGGACCCTGGTGCAACCCGCCAGGTTGCTGCTGCTGGACGAACCCTGCGCTGCCATCGATCCCCCCGCCCGCACGGAGCTGCTCCGCGTGATGCGGCAGCTCAGCGATGCCGGCCTGACCCTGCTGGTGAGCAGCCATGACTGGGGCCATGATCTCGACGCCTATGACCGCGTGCTTGTGCTCGATCGCCGGCTGCTGGCCGATGACACCCCGTTGAAGATCCGTCAGGCCCTTGGGGATCTGCGGGTCGGCAATCACTGCTGCGGCTGAGGGCCCTGACGCCTGCTGCAGACCCGGCAGAGCCCGAAGAATTCCAGGGTGTGAAAGAGCAGCTGAAATCCCTCAGCGTGGTTGCCTTGCCATGGCAGGTCATGCATCGGACAGTGCTGCAGCACCAGGGTGGTGCCGCAATCCACGCAGGTCAGGTGATGCTCGTCCCGCTCCACCGGGGCGTAGAGCGCTTCCCCGCTGGGGAGATGACGGGCGCGGATCAAGCCACGCTGCTGCAACTGGCGCAGGTGGCGATAGACCGTCGCCAGCCCCATCGTCTGGGGGCTCTGGCGCAGCAGGGCGTGGAGGTCCTGACCGGAGAGCTCACGATCCGCTTGCCGGAGTTGCTCCAGCAGTAGCTGCTGTCGATCGCTCGGAGCGGCAACCTGGGGTGACATGGCCGGACCGACGCGGCATTGCCCTTGATCTTATGGAGCCCATGTGGTGGTTGTCTCCGTTGCTGCTGGCCCTGATGGTGGGGGCGCTGTGTCCGATTGCAGGCACCCTGCTGCTGGTGCAGCGCCGTCTGTTTCTGGCCAACCTCGTGTCCCATGCCGTGTTGCCAGGCCTGGCTGTCGCCCTGGCCCTTGGCCTCGATCCCAGCCTTGGGGGGGTGCTCAGCGGAGTCAGCGGTGCCGCGCTGGCCGAGCGTTTCAGCCGTGGCGAGCGACCGGGCCAGGTGGGCGATGAGGCCGTGTTGAACACCGTGCTTGCAGGGTTTCTCGGGCTGGGTGTGCTGCTGATTCCACTGCTCCGGATTCGCCTGGATCTGGAGGCCGTGCTTTTCGGCGACCTGCTGGCAGCGGCCACCCCTGATCTTTGCCGCAGCCTGGTGGCGCTTGTGGCGATGCTGCTGCTGCTTTGCTTGCGCTACCGCCCCCTTGTCTATCTGGGAGTGGATCCCCTCGGGGCGGCCAGCGCCGGCCTGCCGGTGCGCGGATTGCGCCTGATGCTCACCCTGGTCACTGCCTTCACGGTGGTCAGCGCCATGACGGCCGTCGGGGTGGTTCTGGTGATCGGCCTGATGGGTGCCCCAGCCCTGCTGGCGTTGCCGGGGGCCAGCAGCCTCCGCCAGGCACTCCAGCGTGCCGCCCTGCTGGGGATGGCGATCAGCGCCGGTGGATTCCTTCTCGCCATTCAACCGTTGGTGAACCTGCCTCCGGGGCCCCTGATCGGCGTGTTGTGCATGGGCCTTCTACCCCTGGCGGCGAGGGCCTCAGGGAGCAGATAGCCAGACGGCCTGAACCACAGACTTGGCCATCGGACGAAGCCGCAGGTCCCGAGCATCCACAAGAACCGGCTGAGCCGGTTGCCTGCCGTTGCGAAGAACGAGAAGCAACTGTTGCTGGGTGGCATCAAAAGCCATGGGCAAGCCAGGTTCTGGCGTCCAGCCCACCAAACGGCGCTTCAGGAGCAGACGACCCTGGCGATCGAGGGCCAGAAGCTCGGGCGTCAGGGTCTGGCCGCGGGTACTGATCAGCAGCCAGACCCTCTCGCCCCCTCGATCGCAGGCACTGGCCAGAACGCTGCCCTCGCCAATCCAGAGTTGGAAGGGAGGCTGGCCAGGTTCCACGAGCTCCAGGGAACGTCGGAAGTCGGGCCAGTGGCGCACCAGCAGGGCTCGACCACTGACGGGACAGAAGCTGCTGAGATCCCTACTGCCCGGCAGAATCTGCTCCCTCTGAGGCTGGCCAGGCAAGCGCTTGAGGAGCAGACCATCCATGGACGGCATCACCACGGCGCCACCTTCTGGCAGCAACTGGATCGGTCCAGCCGCGCCAAGGTTGAGGACCTGGCGTCCCCCATCGCGCTGCCAGAGCTCCGTGCGCTCCTTTCCCATCTCGGCAGGAGCGGATTGAACCAGCAGGTCGCCGATGCGATTGCTGCTGAGGTGGGCATAGAGCAGCGTTCCTTGATCAAGTCGTCTGGGAGGTCCAGCCAGGGGCTCTGCCAGGCCACCCCAAGGCTCAAGGTTTCTCTGTTCAAGAGGCAGCAGCCAGAGATGATGCCCTCTCTGGCCATCGCCACTAAGGAAGGCGATGCCGGATCCATCCCCTAGGGGCATCAGCTGGACAATCCGTCGAAAGGGACGGGTCAGGGGGCGCCAGCGACCATCGCGCTGCTGCAACTGCAGTTGTTCCCCTCCAGCAACGGCAACAACCGCCAACAGCCTTGGCCGTGGATCCCACTGCCAGCGTTGGGGAGCCAGGGCCAGCCCCCGCCGATCTCGGCCCTCCAGCTGAAGGCTGATGGGCCCATCAAGGGTCTGACCTGGCAACAGCAGCAGCCGCAGGGGGTTTCCCTCCCCCATCCAACGGAAGTCCAGGTCAGGACTGAGCCGACTGGAGCGAGCAACACTGCCCCGCAGCATCGGGCGACTGAACAGCAGATCAAGGGCTGCAGGACCCGAACTGGCCGTGCTGGAACGGAGCTGCAGCAAACGCGGTGGCCGGCGCAACAGCAGCTGCTGCTGCAAGCCAGCCAGGGCGAGACCCAAGGCCAGGAGCAGAACCACCGAGCGGGTGGAACTCCTCATGGTTCCAGCGGCCGCGAGGGCCTCGGAATCTGCCGAACGTGTTCGGCGAGCACCACGGTGCGGGCTTGGCCATGGTGATCCTCCACGCCCATGCGGCCGCTGATGGTGAGCCAGCTGTCGGACCTGGGCTGCCAATGGGCCGGCCAGCGCACAGGCAAACCCACCGGTGTGGCATCCGCGAGGCAACACCGGACCAGCAACCGCGCCAGATGGGGACGATCACCCTCCTGCATCAACACAAAGCCTGTGATCCGAACAGGATCGCCCTCGTACAGGCTCGGATCCGGCTGCGTGCGCAGAAGCCTCACCCAGTCCGTCAGGCTTCGTTCCGAAGGCGGCAAGACAAACATCAGGGATGGATCCTCCACCGCCTCCCTCGATCGATTGGCGGCCAGATCGCTGAACGATGGGTTCGGTGGAACCAGCACCATCAACACAGCCAGCACACTGCTCAGCCAACTGGTCCAGGGCCTCTTCAGCGGCCGGGTGGAGCCATGGAGGGCCTGCTGCAGGGCCCAGGTCAACAGCAGGGCCCCACTGATAGCCACCAGGGGGTGAAAGATGCTGCGCAGCAGCAGATCGAGCCGGCCATCCAGACTGCTGACCACAAGCACCACTCCCCAGAGCGCCAAAGGCAGGGAGCGGATCACAGCAGCAGCACGTTGATCCATTGACCCATCAGCAGGACCGCCACCGCAGCGCTGGCCGCCGCAAGCGCGACAGCCTTCGGTCGTAATAAAACCCCGAACAGGCCCAGAAGCTTGAGATCAACGACGGGCCCAAGCACCAGAAAGGCCAGAAGTGCTCCGGGGGTGATCTGGGCAGCAAAGCCCAGGGCCAGAAAGGCATCGACACTGGAGCAGACGGAGACCACCACGGCCAGCAGCATCAGGCTCAGCACGGAAAGGGTCGGCGCTCCTCCGACGGCGAGAAGCCAGCTGCGGGGTAAAAACGTCTGCACGATCGCAGCGATGGCACAGCCAAGAACGAGCAAGGCAGCCAGATCCAGAAACTCCCGGCCGCTGTGCTCCAACACCTCCGCCATGGCAGGCCTGGGAGTGACCCCGTTGACGACCGCAGCTTGGGCACCAACAAGACCGCTTCTACGCTCAAGCAGACCAACGACGGCCAGGGGCTGGCTCAGACGACGTTCCTCCAGAAGGGCGGGATTGAGAACCACCCCCTCGGGCAGAAGCCTGAGCAGTCCCGCCAGGATCATCGCCAGGGCCAAGGCCGCCAGCGGACGAGCCACCAGCAACCAGGGTTGGTTGGGAAAAGCCGCCCAGGTGCTCGCCAACACGATTGGATTCAGCACCGGCGCTGCGAAGAGGAAGCCGAACGCCGTTCCCAGGGGAGCGCCTCCCACCAGCAATCGACGGGCGACAGGAACATTGCCGCATTCACAGGCGGGCAACGCAAAACCCAGGGCAGCGCCGCTCAGGGGGCCAAGCAGGGGGCCGCCAGGAAGCCGCCGCATCCAGCCCCCTGCGGGGGCCAGCCATCGGGCCAGACCGGCAACGGCAACGCCAATGAACAGAAAAGGCATCGCTTCAAGAACCAGGCCCTGGAAGATGGCCCAGACAGTGGCGAAGGTTTCCAGGCGCATGCCCATACGGTCCGGATCGTCGAGGGACCTCGAGCATCATTGCCGCCGATGAACACAAGGTGCTCATCGGCAGTGGTCCGCGGCCGTTAGGAATCATCGATCGTTCGCGAGCTGGCCATGCCCACGGCCGTAGCCGGAAGAATCAGCCAAGGGCCCCTTTGACCCAGGCAGGCAAGGCCTCAAAACAGGCGGCATTGCGCTCATTCTCGCGGGCTTCCACCTTCCAGCACCAGGTGCGACCACCATCCCGGTCCTGAAGCAGGGCGTTGGCCCACTTCAACACCCGCTGGGCGCTGGCCTCCATGCCCACGTTCTCCATCACCCTCAGGTCGAGGGCGCCCTGGTCGTGCAGGCTCTGCCACTGCTCCAGCAGGGGATCATCCGCATTCACCAGAAAGGTGTGATCAAACTGCTGGGCCAGCTGACGCTCCAGTTCCTTGAGGCTGGAGAAATCAACGACAAAACCACAGCCATCCAGTTGATCGGCTCCGAACCAGATGGTGAAGCTGCGGCTGTAGCCGTGCACGAAACGGCAATGGCCGGGGTGGCGCCACTGGCGATGACAGCAGGGATAGCCACTGAACTGTTTGCTGCAGGTGTAGGCGGCCGACATCGTGATGGGAGAAGATCGAATCAGATCGCGAGCGAGCCTTGACGGCCGTACATCCGCCAGCGTCCCAGACTGCCAGCACCGGCGAGGGCTTGCCGGATCCCGCCTTGATCAACGCCCTGCACTTCAACGAGGCGGGGCTGATCCCGGCCGTGGCCCAGGACTGGCTGGATGGGGCCGTGTTGATGGTGGCCTGGATGAACAGGCAGGCCCTGGAGCGGACCCTGGCCACGGGAGAGGTCCACTACTGGAGTCGATCCCGGCAGGAGCTCTGGCACAAGGGAGCGACCAGCGGCCAGATTCAACGGCTCAAAGGGCTGCGCTACGACTGCGATGCCGATGTGCTGCTGGTCACGGTCGATCAGCAGGGCAATGGCGCCTGCCACACCGGGGCCCGCAGCTGCTTCTACGACAGTGACGCCGTTCCCAGTGGCGGCGGGGCTGAGGCCCCCCTCCCTCCGGCGGATGTCTGCACGGAACTGGCTCGGGTGATCACTGGCCGCCGGGACCACCCCGAACCGGGTAGCTACACCAACAGGCTGCTGGAGGGAGGGGACAACCGCATTCTCAAGAAGATCGGCGAGGAGAGCGCCGAGTTCGTGATGGCCTGCAAGGACGCCGACCCAGAGGCGATCGCCGGCGAAGCGGCCGACCTGATTTTTCACCTGCAGGTGGCCTTGGCCCACCACGGGATCGAGTGGCGGGCGGTCCAGTCCGTACTGGCCACCCGCAGGGGTGCACCGAGACGCCCCTTCAGCTGTTAAGGCCCCGCTCCAGCAGGTAGGCCGCCAGGTTGCTGACACTGCGGCCCTCCAGATCAGAGCGCTCCAGCAACTGCTCATGCAGCGTGAATGGGATCGTGACACTGAGACGCCTCGGGGAGCGCTGGGCAATGGCCAGGCGAGCAGGCGCAGGGCGGCTGGACAGGCTCAGAACCATGAAGACCTCGCTGGAAAAAGTGAAGAACGGGCCCATTCTTCCGCAGCAGATTGACGCCGGCCTACCCCATTCATGGGTAGCTCCCTACCCTGAATTGGTGAAGTTGCCCCCAATGGCTGCAAACCTGAAATGCATTTTTTGCATCAGCAGCAGCAACCTGCAGCAGCCCACTGCTGCAACACACAGCATCAACTCGCCAACCTGGGCGAGTGCCGCATCGAACGGTGCAGAGCAGGCTCTCTAACGCTGTTTCAAGGGCGCTTGGCTGCAACGGATACGGTGCACTCCGATGAC
>JBEINY010000057.1:0-12463 GCA_040377855.1 Prochloraceae cyanobacterium
CGAGGATTCGATCCGGGTGTATCTGCAGGAGATCGGTCGGATCCGGCTGCTGCGCCCCGACGAAGAAATCGAGCTGGCTCGCAAGATCGCCGACCTCCTGCAACTCGAAGAACTGGCCGCCCAGTTCGAGAGCGACAAGGGTCAGCTGCCTGACATGAAGGAGTGGGCGGCCCTGGTGGATATGCCCCTGATCAAGTTCCGCCGCCGTCTGATGCTGGGCCGACGGGCCAAGGAAAAGATGGTGCAGTCGAACCTGCGTCTGGTGGTTTCGATTGCCAAGAAATACATGAACCGGGGCCTCTCCTTCCAGGATCTGATCCAGGAAGGCAGCCTCGGCCTGATCCGGGCGGCCGAGAAATTCGACCACGAAAAGGGCTACAAGTTCTCCACCTACGCCACCTGGTGGATCCGTCAGGCGATCACCCGGGCGATCGCCGACCAGAGCCGCACCATCCGGCTGCCGGTCCACCTCTACGAAACCATCTCCAGGATCAAGAAGACCACCAAGACCCTGAGCCAGGAGTTCGGCCGCAAACCCACGGAAGAGGAAATTGCGGAAAGCATGGAAATGACGATCGAGAAGCTGCGCTTCATCGCCAAATCCGCCCAGCTGCCGATCTCCCTCGAAACACCGATCGGGAAGGAAGAGGATTCACGGCTCGGCGACTTCATCGAAGCCGACATTGAAAATCCCGAACAGGATGTGGCCAAGAATCTTCTCCGGGAAGATCTTGAGGGCGTCCTGGCCACCCTGAGCCCCCGGGAGCGCGATGTGCTGCGTCTTCGCTATGGCCTCGATGACGGCCGCATGAAGACCCTCGAAGAGATCGGCCAGATCTTCGATGTCACCCGCGAACGCATCCGCCAGATCGAGGCCAAGGCCCTGCGCAAGCTCCGCCATCCCAACCGCAATGGGGTGCTGAAGGAATACATCAAGTGACCGTCATCCGGGCGCTCCTGGCCCAGGCCTGAGCAGCGATGGTGCCTGCCACTCCCCCCGAGCCGGGGCCCGATCGGACCGCACCAAACGACAGCCGCCTGAGGCTGTCGATCGTGCTGCCCACCTACAACGAGCGGGGCAACATCGAGCCGCTGCTCCGCCAGCTGCTCCGCCTGCGCGACCGCTACGACCTCGAACTCCTGGTGGTCGACGACGACTCAGCGGACGGCACCGCTGAGCTGGTGCGTCAGCTGGCCCATCACGAACCGGCCATCCGCCTGATCCGGCGGGTGGGCAGGGCTGGGCTGGCCAGTGCCATCAAGGAAGGTCTGCTGGATGCCACCGGCGACCTGGCGGTGGTGATGGACAGCGACGGGCAGCATGAACCCACGGCCGTGCTGCGGGCCCTCGACACCCTGCAGCAGGAAGAGGTGGACCTGGTGGTCGGCAGCCGCTTCCACGGCGAAGCCCGCATCCATGGGCTGAGCGAGCGGCGGGAGCGCGGATCCAATTGGGCCAATGCCGCCGCCCGTTTCAGCCTGGCCAGGCCCTATCGCCGGCTCACGGATGCGATGTCGGGATTCTTTGCCCTCAGGGTCGATGCGGTGTTGCCCCTGGTGCGGGCCGTGGATGTCAACGGCTTCAAGTTCCTCTACGAACTGCTGGCCGTCAGCCACGGTCGACTGCGGGTGCTGGAGGTCCCACTCACGTTCCAGCCCCGCAGCTACGGCGAATCCAAGCTCGACCTGGCGGTGTTCTGGGATTTCCTGATTTCGATCCTGCACAGCCTCTGCCTGCGGCTTCTGCCCCGGCGTGCGATCAGCTTCGCCCTGGTTGGCAGCAGCGGAGTGCTGGTGCAGCTGGGGGTCACCCAGCTGCTGCTCACCCTCAGTAGCCGTCCCCTGGCAGGCAGCCAGCAGCTGGCCCTGGTGGGAGCCCTGACGGCCGCATGCTCCAACTACCTGATCAACAACGCCCTCACCTTCCGATTCAACCGCCTGAAGGGGCTCGCCCTGCTGCGGGGGCTGGTGAAGTTCCTGATGGTCTCCAGCCTCCCCCTGGCCGCCAATGTCGGCGTCGCCCAGGTGATGGTGCGCCTGTCCCACGCCGACTCGATCACGGCCCAGCTGGCCGGGATCCTGGTGGTCTTCGTCTGGAATTACGCCGCCTCCTCCCGCTTCGTCTGGAACACCCCCTGAGGCGGCAGAGTGGCCCCTCCCCTGAAACCCGAAGGTCCATGACCGCTGCCGCCCCGATCAGCCTGCGGGATCTCCGGTCCCTGCGCCAGGCCCCGGAGCTCAACCAGGAGGAGCGGCAACGGCTGCGCCAGGAGCTGGATGGGGCCCGGGCGGGCAGCGACTGGTTCACGATCGGGGTGATGGCCCCCGATGCCACGTCAGCGCTCAAGGCCCTGAGGGAGTGCGAACGGGCCCTCGGCTGGCAACCCCTGGCGGAATCGACAGAGCCCCTGCCGGAGGGTCCGGTGTTTCTCAAGGGGAACCAACGCAGTGGTGGCCTGCTGATCCGGGGCGAGGAGGGCCTCGGCACCGGGCTGCTGATCAGTGGTCAGCGGGATGCCAACAACGAAGCGGGAGAGACCTGGGGACCGCTGCCCCTCGACTTCTTCGCTATCGACTGATCACGAGTTGGCCTGAGGTGGTGGGCAGGGGGCGACCGATCCCTAGGCTGGGCGGCTGTTAACAGGCAGCACGCTGCCGGGGAGAAGGTTTCTCTGATGGCCGGTTCGATCCTGCGCATTGCCTCCCGCCGCAGCCAGCTGGCCATGGTCCAGACCCACTGGGTGCGCGATGAGCTGACCAAGGCCCATGGGGGCCTCGAGATCAGCATCGAGGCGATGGCCACCCAGGGCGACAAGATCCTCGATGTGGCCCTGGCCAAGATCGGCGACAAGGGTCTGTTCACCAAGGAACTGGAGGCCCAGATGCTGGTGGATCAGGCCGACATCGCCGTCCACAGCCTCAAGGATCTGCCCACGAACCTGCCCGAAGGGCTGATGCTCGGCTGCATCACCGAACGGGAGGATCCCGCCGACGCCCTGGTGGTTCACGCCAGGCACCAGGACAAAACCCTCGCCACCCTGCCCGCCGGCGCCGTGGTCGGCACCAGCTCCCTGCGCCGCCTGGCGCAGTTGCGCCACCACTTCCCCCACCTCACCTTCAAGGATGTGCGCGGGAACGTGATCACCCGCCTCGAGAAACTCGATGCCGGCGACTTCGACTGCCTGATCCTGGCGGCGGCGGGCCTCGGCCGGCTGGGCCTGGGCCATCGCATCCATGAACTGATCGACCCCTCCATCTCCCTGCATGCCGTCGGCCAGGGTGCCCTTGGGATCGAATGCCGGGAAGGGGACACGGCCGTGCTCGCCCAAATCAAGGTGCTGGAGCACACCCCCACCGCCCGCCGCTGCCTGGCGGAGCGGGCCTTCCTGCGGGAACTGGAGGGGGGTTGCCAGGTGCCGATCGGTGTCAACAGCCGTTTCGATGGGGACGGCGATGGCGCCGAGCTGGTGCTCACCGGCATGGTGGCCAGCCTCGATGGCCTGCGCCTGATCCGCGATGAGGCCCGCGGTCCCCAGGACCAGCCGGAAGCCATCGGCGTGGCCCTCGCCCATAAGCTGAAGGAGCAGGGTGCCGGGGAGATCCTGGAGGAAATCTTTGCCACCGTTCGGCCCGAGGCCTGAAGCCAGGCCAGATTTCACCGCCACCACCGAGCCAGCGGCCCAGGAACCGTCGCAGCGCGACAACGAGCTGCGGGCGATGCCCTTCCAATGGAGCCTGGTGGCCTGGGCGGCCCTGGTCGGGGTGCTCACCGGGGCTGCGGTGGTGGGCTTCCACTTCCTGCTCGGCTTCATCAACAACTTCCTGTTCGGTCCCTTTGTCGAAGGGCTGCTCCAACTGGTCAGCCCATCCCAGCCACCGCCGCCGGTGATTGAGGTGCCGCCCCTGGCAGCTGACAACGGCACCCCCTTGAGGGCACTGCTCCAGATCGGCCTGGGGGGTCTGGGCTTTGTGCCTCCGCCCCCCCTGCCGCCGGAACCGCTGCTGCCACCGCCACCACCCCCCTGGGGCCTGCCGGTGCTGGCCTCCTGGCCCGTGGTGCTGGTGCCCGTGATCGGTGGGGTGGCCGTCGGTCTGCTGCGGCGCTTCGGCGGCAGCCTCGGCCCTGGGATGCCCAGCCTGATGGCCATGGCCGAGGGGAGCGTCAAGGCCGAGCCCAGGTTGCCGCTGGTGCGCCTGCTGGCTGCCTCCCTCAGCCTCGGCAGTGGCGCCTCCCTTGGTCCGGAAGGTCCGAGTGTGGAGAGCGGGGGGAACCTCGGCCTCTGGGTGGGCCTGCGGGGCCAACTGCCGCCAGCCAGCCAGAAGGCCCTCGTGGCAGCCGGGGTGGCGGCCGGCCTGGCGGCGGGCTTTAAGGCTCCGATCGCCGGCCTCTTTTTCGCCTTTGAGGGCACCTACAGCACGATTCCGGGTCGTCCAAGCCTGAGGGCTGTGCTGGTGGCGGCAGTGGCGTCCTCCCTGGTCACCCAGCTGTGCCTGGGGGATGAACCGATCTTTCGACTGCCGGCCTATGAGGTGCGTTCCCCCCTGGAGCTCCCTCTCTATCTCGGTCTGGGCCTGCTGGCGAGCATCCTCTCCTGGATGCTGATCCGGCTTCTGGAGTTCGGCCGCAGCGAAGCGATCCAGAACCACCTGAGCCGCCTGCCGGGCTGGGCGATCACGGGCCTCGGGGGCCTGGGGGTTGGTCTGCTGGCCCTTGGCTTCCCGCAGGTGCTGGGGGTCGGCTACGACACGATCGAAGCCCTGCTTGGCAACAGCGGCAGTGTCACCCTGCTCACCCTGCTGACGCTGCTGGGGGTGAAACTGCTGGCCACGGGCCTGAGCAGCGCCACCGGCTTTGTGGGGGGGGGCTTTGCACCATCGCTGATGCTCGGCGCCCTGCTGGGCAATTGCTATGGGCAACTGCTCGGTGAAAGCGGTTTCCAGCTGCCGATCGCCGAACCTCCCGCCTACGCCATGGTGGGAATGGCTGCTGTGCTGGCCGGCAGTGCCCGGGCGCCCCTCACCGCCCTGCTGCTGCTGTTCGAGCTCACCCACGACATCCGGATCGTGCTGCCTCTGATGGCGGCGGCCGGGCTCAGTGCAGCCCTGGTGGAGCGCTGGATGGGCCTGGCGGATCCGGGCCTGCTCGGTCGGGACCTGGCGGAGGAGGAGCGTCGGAGCCAGATGGCGACCCTGGGGGTGACCACAGCCCTGGAGACCGGCAAGCCCCTGGTGCTGGCAGCTGATCTCCCCCCCGTCGTGGCCCTCAACCGGCTGCTGGAGAGCCGGGGTCACTGCGTCCTTGTTGAAGACGGGGGATGGGTGGTAGGGCTGGTCACCCTGGCCGATCTGCAGCGCCATCTGGTCGCAGGCTCCGACACGACCAGGCTCCTCGACTGCCGACGCTCCGACCTCCTCTGGCTGCCCTCAGGCGCCAACCTGGCCCAGCTCGAGGATCAGCTCACCCCGAACCAGCTGCGGCAACTGCCGGTGTTTGCTTGCGACGACCCGGGCCTGCCCCAACTACCGAGCGGCTGCCCCAACCGCGGCCTGAAGGTGGAGGATCTCATCGGTCTGGCCAGCCGGGACGGCATGGCCCGAGCCCTGGCCATCGGGAGGCTGGGGGGCCCCAAGCTGGCGGATCAGCAGTCGGGGTGGGTAGGGGCAGGGGAGCCAGCCTCCTGACCCTGCAACTGCAGCTCCGATGCGAAAGGATCGGCGGCGAGCAGGCGATGGAGAATGCTGCGTCGATCAAGATCGGACAGTTCGCCGTCGCAGCCCCACTTCAGAACCGTGCTGGGAATCGGATCAACGGGAAGATGATCCCGGCTGGGGAAAGCGGGCATGAACGGGCTCTGATCGGAGTGGGCAACAGGCCTGACACGCTCGCGGGACAGGAATCCCGAGCTCGACCAGGGCAACCAAGGCAGCAAACCTAAGGGATTGACAGGCCGATCTTGCCGCTGCGGATACCAACTAAAGAAAGACTTTCGGCTTCTGAATCAACCCCGAACAGGGGGTGGAGACCGCTGCAATCTGCAGCAGCCCATCATCAAGCCCATCAACGCAACAAAGCCTCCAGAGATGGCCATCGCCACCCTGGAGGCTTCCAGGCCCGATCCGGAGAGCCCCGCCCCGTGGGGTCCAAGCCTGGGGATGCATCTCTGGCGCCAAGAAAGAGCCAGGCGCCAAGAGCCTGGGGCCGGGGAATTGTGCGGAGCGCTCAGGAGCCAGTGATGCCGTTGACCAGCTTCGGTTCGATCGTCTCGAGATAGCGGGCCTCACACTCCTTGATGATCCGCACGGCATCGGCCACACCAAGGAAACCATTCACCTTGCAGGTTCCAGGCTTCTTGAGATCCTTGTAATGCTCCCAGTAGTACTGGGTTTCCTTCTTCCAGTGGTCTCCCAGCTGCTCAAAGCTGGTGATGTGATCCATGCGCTTGTCGTCAGCCAGCACCGCGATCACCTTGTCGTCGACCTCACCACCGTCATCAAAGGTCATGATGCCGATGATGCGGGCTTCCACCACACTGCCGGGAACCAGGGGTTCGGTGACCCCGACAATCTCGATGTCGAGGGGATCGCCATCCTCATCCCAGGTGCGGGGAATGCAGCCGTAGGCGAAGGGATAGGCGAGGGAGGAATAGCCGACCCGATCCAGCTTCAGGTGGCCGGTTTCGGTGATCAACTCGTACTTGTTGATCGTGTTGCTGTTGAGTTCAACGATTGTGTTCAGACGCAGCTCGGCCTCATCGGCGAAAGCCGGCAGCACGTGCAGCAGGTTCAGCATGGTCCTGCTGGGGGCGTGGTCGATGTTCGCCATGGATCGGCAGATCAGGTCGGATCGGGGCGCATCCTACGGAGAGCCCCTTCGGCCGAAGCGATCAGGCCGGCTTCAGCCCGATCAGGCCCGGGCGATGGCCTGATCCACCTTGCGGCCCAGGTGGTCGAGGAAGGGACGGGCCGTCAGGGGGGCACCGCTGACCCGCTCCACCAACTCCTCGCCATTGACGGCCCGACCGAGGCCCCAGACCTGGCCGGCAAGCCAGGCCTGAATCGGGGCCCCATCCCCGGCGGCGATCCAATGGTCGATCGAACCGATCGCCTCCTCCATCGCCCCGGCGATCTGGGCGCTGATCAGATGACCCAGGGCATAGGAGGGGAAGTAGCCGAACAGCCCCTCGGCCCAGTGGATGTCCTGCAGGCAACCCTCGGCATCGGTGGTTGGCTGGAGGCCAAGGAGCGCCTGCATGCGTCGGTTCCATTCGCCCGGCAGCTGATCCACCGGCAGCTCCTGTTCAAGCAGGGCAAGCTCAAGCTCGTAGCGCAGCACGATGTGAAGGCAGTAGCTGAGCTCATCCGCCTCCACCCGGATCAGTCCGGGCCTGAAGGGATTGAGGGCGCGCCAGAAACCGAACGCCCCGCCCCAGGGATCGCGACCCAGGCCATCGCGAAAACGGGGATGCCAGGCCTCGGCGAAGGCATGGCTGCGGGCGACCCGGCATTCCCAGAACAGCGACTGCGACTCATGCACCCCCATCGAGGTGGCTTCCCCAAGGGGCCAGGGGAAGTAGTGGTCGTCGGTGCGGGGCAGGCCCTGCTCGTAGAGGGAATGGCCCCACTCGTGGGCCGTGGCCAGAAAGGCCGAGAGCGGCTGGCCCGGCACCACCCGGGTGGTGATGCGGAAGTCGGCAGGCCCCACGGTGCAGGAAAAGGGGTGGGCGGAACGGGCGCGCTGGCAGCGGGCTGGGTCGTAGCCCCAGCTGTCCAGGAGGTCGCTGCAAAGTTGCTCCTGCAGGGGCTCCGGCAGATCGCAACCTGCTCCGGCACCTGCCGCGGATCCTTCGAGCTCCGACGCCCTCTCCAACAACTCCGGCAGCTCCGCCTTCAGGGGAGCGAACAGCGCCTCCAGGCGCGCCTTGCTCACATCCGGTTCAAACGGCTGGGCCAGGATTTCCCAGGGGCTGCGGGCCACGGGTTCAGCGGCAGCCAGCTGGCTGGCCTGCTGGCGACGCAGGTCGATCAGCTCGCGGAGGGCCGGGGCGAAGGCGGCGAAATCATGGCGGGCGCGGGCGTCCTGCCACACGGCATTGCCCCGCGACTGGGCCTTGGCGATGGCGCTGACCAGGGCTGGATCGAGGCAACGCTGGCGCTCGAGTTCGAGCCGCAGCAGCTGCAGGTTGCGGCGCCGCTCCGGCGGGGAAGCAGGCGAGAGTTCGGCCTCCGCCGCCGCCACCAGATCGGCGTAGGCAGGGCTGCTCTGGCGCTCGTGCAGCTGGCCGGCCAGCAGGGCCAACTGCTCACCCCGCCACGGGGCCCCGGCTGCCGGCATCGCGGTGTTCTGGTCGTAGTAAAGGGCGCTGCTGATCGAACCCAGCAGGCGGGTGTGGTGCAGGTGCTGGTGGAGCTGATCGAAGGCGTGACCCGCAGCGGGCATGGGATGGATCTGGGCGGTGGCGCCAGCATGGCCCTGGAACGGCCCCGTTCGCTTCAGGGGCAGACTCGTTGCCATGGAGCTCCACGCCGACCTCAGCCAGCCCGCTCTGGTGAACACCGATACCCTGGCCTGGCGGCCCTCCCCGATGGCGGGGGTGGAGCGGCGCCTGCTCGATCGACGGGGCGGCGAGGTGGCCCGGGCCACCTCGCTCGTTCGGTACTCCCCCGGCAGCCGCTTCGAGCGCCACAGCCATGGCGGCGGTGAGGAGATCCTGGTGCTCGAAGGGACCTTGTCTGATGAGCAGGGGGATTACGCCGAAGGCACCTACCTCCGCAATCCGGTTGGCTCCAGCCACGCGCCCTTCAGCGCAGGCGGCTGCACGATCCTGGTGAAGCTGCAGCAGATGCACCCTGCCGATCAGCAGCGGCTGGTGATCGACACCCGAAGCACCCCCTGGCTGCCGGGGCTGGTGAAGGGTCTGGACGTGATGCCCCTGCACGCCTTCGGTTCGGAGCACGTGGCCCTGGTGCGCTGGGCGCCAGGCACGGTGTTTCAGCCCCACGGCCATCCTGGCGGGGAGGAGATCCTGGTGCTTGTGGGCATCTTCCAGGACGAGCACGGCACCTATCCCGCCGGTAGCTGGCTGCGCAATCCCCCCGGCAGCGTGCACAGGCCCTGGAGCGAAGCGGGCTGCACGATCTGGGTCAAGACCGGTCACCTGCCTGCCAGCGTTGGGCCCGATGGATCAAAGGGGTGAGCCTGGTGGCGCAGGGGGTGGCGCAGGCAGCTGCCCCCCAGACTGGCTGTGATGAGCACCCCCAGCAGAATCGCCCGCCACATCCTGCTCACCGGAGCCAGCTCCGGCATCGGACTGGAAGCAGCAGCACTGCTGCTGAAGGCCGGGCACCGGCTCACCCTGCCCTGCCGGGATGCCGCCACGGCCGCCAGGCTGCGCCACAGGCTGCCAGGGGCCATCGACACACCGATCTGCGATCTCGCCGATCTCACCGAAGTGGACGCCTGCGCCTCAGGCCTGCTGAAGGCGGGGATGGCGATCGACAGCCTGGTGCTCAATGCCGGTTGGCAGGAGAGCGGCGCCCCGGCACCCCGTTGGTCGGCGCAGGGATTCGAGCTGACCATCGCCGTGAACCACCTGGCCCACCAGGCCCTGCTGATGCGCCTGCTGCCCCTGCTGATGCAGAGCACGGCGCCGCGGCTGGTGGTCACCGCTTCCGAAGTGCATGACCCGGCCAGTGCCGGCGGCAGGGTGGGCAAACCGGCAGGGGCCGGCACCCTCGCAGGCCTGCGCCGGGGGCCGGGGGCGCCGATGCTGGATGGCAGCGTCGACTTCAACGGCGAGAAGGCCTACAAGAACAGCAAGCTCTGCAATCTGCTGATGGCCCGGGCCCTGGGGCAGCGCCTGCGGGACCAGGGACTCTCGATGCCGGTGCTGACCTGGAGCCCGGGCCTGGTGATCCCCCGCAGCGAAGGCGGCTTCTTCCGCCACAGCCGCCGCCACAACCCCCTGGCGCAGGCGCTGTTCGCCTTCCTGGCCAGGGATGTGCTGCGAATCACGGAAACACCGCAGCGGGCCGGGGCCCTGTTGGCAGGGTTGGCCGCCGACGAGCTGGCCTCATCCGACAGCTTTCAGTACTGGCGCAACCGGGTGCAGGGGCCGGGCCGACTGCGGTTTGAACGCACCGAACCCAGTGCCGAAGCCCGTGATGAGGCCCTCGCCCAGGAGCTCTGGACCCTCAGCGCCGCCAAACTCGGCCTAGATCCTCCTCAAGGGGCCGGAGGCTGAGGGGAATGGGGCCGATAGACAGCCAGCGCCTCCTCAAGCCTGTGCTGGTGCTCCTCCCGCAGGGCCTGGGGGCTGGAGTAGCCATGCCCCACAAACCGGGTCTCGCGGATGCGGGCCGAGCGAATGCGCTGATCGAGGCGGGCGAGCTCATCGCGGAGCAGCGGTTGAAGATCACGCTGATGGGTGGGCACCACCGCCACCAGCGAGGCCAGCCGCCAGCAGCGGCGGGCCTGGTTGCATCCACAATCACCGGGATCCCAGCGGCTTCCGCCTGACGGATGCGCCGGTGCAGCAGGGCCTCGATGTCCCGCCAGGGCCCCTGCCCAGCGGCGTCGCCGAAGAGCTCACCGCGCACCGAGTCGGTGGAAAGCACAACGGCACCGGCGAGGTCCGCCAGCACGCCGGCGAGGGTGGTCTTACCGCTGGTGGGCGGGCCAATCAGCAGATGGCAGCCCACAACGCCGGCAACACCTTCCTGCGAAACACCAAGCCCACCCCAAGGCCCGCCCTGGGTTTTGCCGATTGCCGCTGGTCTTTCGCACGAGGATCGTGCCGGATCCGCGCCGAGGCCAGGAGGCTGCACCCATCCCACCTCGCAAGGCCATGGCCAACGCCACCCAGCCGATCGGGCAGCCCCTTCGGCGCTACGAAACGCCGGCACTGCTGGCCGACATCGAACTGCTGGATCTGCTGGAGCTGAGCGGCAGCACGGTGGAGACTGCCCACTTGCTCAACCTGTCGCAACCGACGGTGAGCCGCCGCCGCCGGCAGTTGGGGGCTGAGCTGGCCCTGGAACTGGCTGGTGCAACCCGCCAGGAGGGTGGCATGCGATTCGGAGACAGCAGCTGCCTGCGCCTGCTGCGACGGGCCGCAAAGCGCCATCGACTCGATGGAGGCGTCTGGCGCCTGGCCGGGGATGGCTGGCAGATCACCGCCCCGCCAGCGGCGGCGTTGCCGACCAGCGCCCTGCTGCCGATCCCGCCCCGGTTTCGCTCCTTGGAACGGTGGCAGCAACTGGTGCGCTGCCATGTGCTGGATGGAGCCCTGATCAGTGGTCAGGAGGTGCGCCAGAAGCTGCCGGACCTGCCCGCGATCGACGATCTTCAGGGAGCGACTGCCACCTGGCCCTGGCTGGGGTGCGTGCTGGTGCCCCTGGGAACCAGTCCGCTGCAGTTGGTCTACCGATCCGGTGAAGCCCCGGATCGGGTGGGCATCGGCCCCGGGGCACGGGTGCTGATGCCGGCCCTGGAGTTCTGCGGTGGCCTGGCCCAGGCGTTGCGCCAACAGCAGCTGCGCCCTCTCCACCTGAGCCCAAGCCGCCACCAACCACAAGACTGGCTGGCGGTCCTGGGCCACCAGGCCGAAACCGCGCTCGTGACACCCGAATGGCACCAGACGCTCCTGGGCTGGGGTGCTGAGCTGGCAACGATTCCCCTGCCCCGGCCGATCCAACTGGAGCACTGGCTACTGGTGCATCGCCGCGACTGGAGCAAGCAGCCGGGCCTGCCACAACTCTTGAAACGCAACCAGACATTGAGAAGTCCTGGGAACGTCAAGGGTCGATGGATTGACAACTCACCCCATGGGGGATGACGGGGCTGACCCGTGGACGAGCGGAGCACGGTCAGGCGGCGGCAGGGCCAGGCACCTCGCCGTGCTCCATGGCCAAGAGCTTCTGCGTCTCTTGAAGCGAACAGGGGAGCGGGCCGGAAACGGCACCAAGGAGACCGGCTGGATGCTGGAGATTGACTTGATGCTGGAGATCGGATTCACGCTGGATATCAGATTCACGCTGGAAATGGGCGTCAACATGAGAACGCATCACGATAACGCATCTCTATAACGAAAAGCCGATCGCTACCGCTCCAGCATCCAGTACATTGGACCCATCATGCCACTTTTCATTCCAATTCATCCATGGGAGCGAAAATTGCACTTCTATCCTTTTTCACGGAAGGCCCTCCGGCCGACAAAGGCAAGGATCTCTCTGCTGTCGCCAAAGAGATCAAGGAGCAATACCAAGATCTATTCGATTACACAATCATCCTGAGCCCTTCCATCCTAGAACAGCAAGATGAACGATGGAAGGATATAATTTCTAATCAAGAATACATCAATGAGCACTTAAATTCAAAACAAAGGGAGAGCTCGATCAATCTTCCCTGGATAAATCTCAACTCCCTGCTATGGAAGCCCACGATCTTGATGGCTCTTCTTGCGGA
>JBEINY010000122.1:0-4262 GCA_040377855.1 Prochloraceae cyanobacterium
ATCAGCACCATGGCCTTCAACCTGAACGGCTTCAACTTCAACCAGTCGATCCTCGACGGCCAGGGCCGTGTGGTGAACACCTGGGCCGACGTGCTCAACCGTGCCGGTCTGGGCATGGAAGTGATGCACGAGCGCAATGCCCACAACTTCCCCCTCGACCTCGCCGCTGCTGATGCCACCCCCGTGGCTCTGACGGCTCCCGCCATCGGCTGAGTCTTCCGACTCAACCAAGCTCAAAGGGCCCCTCGGGGCCCTTTTTTTGTGGGGCAGCAAGACAACGCCCAACCAGCCCCTGGATCCCTTCAACGCGATGTTGCGAGATCATGGGGATTGAACACTGGCGGGATCGGCAAGGGTGACGGCTCAGAGGGCAACGCTGCGACGTCCCCTGCTCTGCGGCTACTACGGAGAGCACAACCTCGGCGATGACGCCCTCCTGGAAGCTCTGCTGCTTCAGCTTCCAGCCGAATGGACACCTCTGGTCACGGCCCATGACCAGGCAGACGTGCAGCAACGCCATGGGGTCGCGACCACGGGGCGGCGTGGGCTGGCCTCGGTGCTCAGGGCTCTGCAGCCATGCGATGGCCTGGTTCTGGGCGGTGGCAGCCTGCTGCAGGATGCCACCAGCTTCCGCAGCCTCCTCTATTACGCCGCCTTGATCATCGCCGCCAGGATGCAAGGCAAACCGGTGCTGATCTGGGGCCAGGGCCTTGGCCCCCTGAACCGCCGTCGCAGCCGCGCCATCGTGCGTCGCCTGCTTCCCCTGGCAGCTGGTATCAGCTGGCGGGATCCGGAGTCGGCAGGGTTGTCCGCCCGTCTCGGCGTGGTGGCCGTTTCCGGCACCGACCCTGTCTGGTCCCTGCCCTCGAGGCCCTGGCAGGGACAAGGGGGACCGATCGTGCTGTGCTGGCGTCCCACGAGCTGGCTCCGGGGGGATCGCTGGCTGCCCTTGCTCAAGGCCCTAGCCGAGCTGGCAGAGCTGAATGGGCGCGAGGTGGTCTGGCTCCCCTTCCACACCGGTCAGGACGCCGGCCTGCTCGCCGAGCTGATCGACCAGGGACTTGTGCCACCGAGCCTGGCTGCCCGGAGCCGCGAACAGACGATCACCAGCGTCGATGAGGCCATGGACCTGTTCCAGCAGGCCGGACTGGTGCTGGCCATGCGCCTCCATGGATTGATTCTGGCGGCCCTGGCAGGCAGCCCCTGCGCCGCCCTCAGCTACGACCCCAAGGTGGCTGCCGCCGCTGGGGCCATGGACTGCCCCTGCTGCGATCTTGCCGGCCCCCTGGCGGCAGAGGAGCTCAGGAAGGCGTGGCAGCAGCAACTGGATGAGCCCCAGAAGTCGGCAACCCTGGCCAACCTCAAAGCAGGAACCAGGGTCCATCAGGACCTGCTGAACCGGTTCTCACCATCGAACCAGAGGCTTGATCAACCCTGACCGGAAGGCCGATCGGTGTCCGACGCCTGCTGAAACAGCCGCTGCCCGTACCGATGCCGGCTCCCAAGGACGGTGACCGGCTGTTCGGCATGGAGAGAACGGAACGCCCCTTAGACCGGGGCAAGCGACCAACCTGGCTGGAACGGGGCCGGATGGGACGGGAGCATGGCGTGGGATGGACCCAAGGGGATCGGCTCCAGGGGGTGGGCTCTGCCCTTGCCCGCCTCTGGCCGGACAGCCCCCACGCCCAGCGGCTTCAGGCCTGATCAGTGCTGTCAGTTGAGGGCCGCAGGGCGATGAAAGAGACCGTTGAGGTAGTGGCGAGCCACAGCCCTGTCCTGGCATCCCTGCTGAAACAGGAAACCAGCCAGGGCCGCCTGCATCAACCGGTATTGATCCCACTCGGGATGGCCGCTGATGAAGTGGCGCATCGCATCAAAGAGATCCTGAGGGAATTGGTTTTCGACGCTCACGGAGAGGGGGGCGTTGTCGGGGATATCACTCATGCGGCTTGCATCGCTGGGGTCACACCATCACGCCACGGCAGGCCCCTTCCCGTCAAAAGGGCAATCCCGTTCCGCGAACGTCGCGTCTCGCGCTGACACAGCCCGATGGGGCGGTCTTCCCGGCTCCTGCGGCCTCGCCCCCCTTCGGTTGAAGCGTCGATTCCCAGGTCCGTCAAGGGGAGAAGGCGCTCTCCACAGCAAAGGATCAGAGCTTTGATCCCGTCGATCCCAGGCGGAGGCAGCCTGGGGAAAAACGCCCGTCGACCTGGGGAAAACAGCGCTTCAGCGGGGAAAAGATCCTGGGAACTTCACCCCTCAGGATCGGTGATCAATCGGCGCATTCGCTGCAGCGATCCCAATGGGCCGATGGCTGAATCCGTGGCCCAGGTCACCGTGAGGCTGATCAAACCTCGTCATCGGTGCTGGATCCGCTGCCTGCTGCAGCGCTCCCATCGATGGCCAGGAGAGCTTGACCAAGCAATCAGGACACCCCGATCAGGTGCCTGTCATCAGATTGAGGCCATGCAGGCCCTCGTAGAGGAGGTAGGCCCCGAGCAGGAGGGCCAGGACCCCCACCAACCATTCAGCCCGGTGCTGCAGCCAGTCCTCGAGACGGGCAATCGAATCGCGCACCCTGCCACCACTGAACATCCAGATCAGGGGTGGCAACAGCAGCAGAGAACTGGCTACCAGGGTGAACAGGCCGGTCACCTCGGCGTCAGCCTTCAGGCCAGGCTCATTCAGCAGCAACAGTCCAGCCTCCTTCAGGTAAAAGACCAGGTTCTCCGGGGTGAGCAGCGCACTGCTGGCTCCGATCAACACGAGGGTGAAGGTGCTGAAATCAGGGAGCTGATTCATCAGCTTCAGCGCCATGCCCTCCTCCGCCAGGGAGGCCCGCGGTGTCAGCTCGTAGAGGCCGAGGCCGATCAGGGCACCAGCCCCCAGCAGGTCCACCAGCACCTGCTCACGCTCCCCGTGGCTGAGGTTGATCGAGAAGACCTCCCCCAAAACCATCAGAAGGACGATCGCCAGGGCATTGGCCAGGGACCAGCCGGCCACGTAGGCCAGGGCCCGACGCACGGGGGTGGGCCCCAGCAGCAACAGGGCCACCACGGCGATGTGAAGCGGACTGAAGGCAATGCCGAAGCCGAACAGGGACGACTTGGTCACCAGGACAGGGTTCAGCTGGGCCAGGCTTGACAGAAGCGGAATGAACACCGGAACACGACAGGCCTGCAGCTCGATTCTCCGGGATCCAAGGCCTCTGCCGTGGCTACCGCCCCAGGCCCCCATCTGAGCCGGGGTATCAGACGGAACGTTGCCACCCCATCCATTTCAGGCGAAGGTGAATGCCCCCTGATTCCCGCCATGAGCTGGAGTGAACTGGAGCGCCTGGTGGAGGCTGCGGAAATGGATCCAACCATTCGCCATTGCCTGCGCCAGTGCAGTTCGAAACACGACCTCGTCCTCGTGGCCAGGCACCTGGGGTTCCGGATCACCCGCGTGGACCTGCAACGGGCCTGGACTGACCATCAGCGCCGGCGCCACGAAATCCCGCGTCCCACCGATCGAGCCGCCCAGGAACTGCCCTGAGTCCCCCCTGAACCGGACCCGTTCAGGCCGTCAGGCCCTGGGCGCGCCATCAGCGCCCGGCCCATCCTCCGCCTGCGGCGTGGAAGGCGAGCGAAGATCAAGGGGACGCAGCCAACCCTGCTCGGTCAGCCTCCGCACCTGTTCCCAGGCCCCATCGGCCTGACCTTCGCTGCGAAGTCTCAATGCTGGCTCGAGGCCGATCAGGGCTCCTGGCCCACCGGTGGGAGCCCATCGCAGCAGGTCATCACACACGACCAGCCTCAAGCCATCGGGTCTGAGATCACGGCTCAGCTCGGCTCGATCGGCTGGATCAGGGTCCAGGCCAGCACCGGCAACCACCTGAAGCTGCAAGCTGGGTACCTGATGGAGGCGCACATGAATCGCCTCCTGCAATGGAATCAGGGACTCACCGTCGGCTGCGGGACCGAACACCAGCAGCAACCGTCGTTCGACGGTGGCCAGAAGGGCTGGTAACTGCAGAAGCAGGGACTCTCCCTCCCCACCCCAGAGCAGCTGGAGCGCCTGGGCGCTGCGGCTGGACTGTCGATCGGCGAGCAGGGTGGCCACCGCCAGGGCCAGGCTTTCGCGGTTGGCCCCCGTGGCATTCCAGAGGCTCAACCAGGTGATCAACGGGGATTCCGGCCCCTCGCCATCATCACCGGCCAGCCCAAGCCTGGCGATGTAGGCAGCCGCATCATCGAGCTCACTGCCCCCCTGCCCAAACC
>JBEINY010000082.1:0-9512 GCA_040377855.1 Prochloraceae cyanobacterium
CAGATCTCAGGCCATGACGGCGGTACGGGTGCTTCACCCCTGAGTTCGATCAAGCACGCCGGCAGCCCCTGGGAGCTGGGGCTCACCGAGGTGCACCGCTCGCTGCTGGAGAACGGGCTGCGGGATCGGGTGCTGCTGCGCGCCGACGGCGGCCTCAAGACCGGCTGGGACGTGATCATCGCCGCCTTGCTCGGCGCCGAGGAATACGGCTTCGGCTCGATCGCCATGATCGCCGAGGGCTGCATCATGGCCCGCGTCTGCCACACCAACAACTGCCCCGTGGGCGTGGCCACCCAGAAGGAGGCGCTGCGCAAACGCTTCACCGGCTTGCCTGAGCATGTGGTGAACTTCTTCCTCTACGTGGCGGAGGAGGTGCGGCAGCTGCTGAGCGTGCTCGGCGTGGCCCGGCTCGAGGATCTGATCGGCCGCTCCGAGCTGCTTCAGCCCCGGGCTGTGGCCCTGACCAAGACCAAGGCCCTTGATCTGTCCTGCCTGATCGACCCGATCCCGGCAGCGGCAGACAGGGCCTGGCTGCGCCATGGGGCCGAGGCCCATGGCAATGGGGTGATCCTGGAGGATCAGCTGCTGGCGGATCCGGAACTGCTGGCCGCCATGGAGGGCCACGGTTCCCTGGAGCGCACCCTGGCCATCGTCAACACCGACCGCAGCGTCGGCGCCCGCCTGGCCGGAGAAATCGCCGCCCGCCATGGCAACACCGGTTTCCAGGGCCAGCTCAACCTCACCTTCGAGGGGGCGGCCGGCCAGAGCTTCGGGGCCTTCCTGCTCCAGGGCTTGAATGTGCGCCTGGTGGGAGAAGCCAACGACTACGTGGGCAAGGGCATCAATGGCGGCCGGATTACGGTGGTGCCGCCCGCCGGCGGCCACGACCCCGGCAGCCAGGTGATCCTCGGCAACACCTGCCTCTATGGCGCCACCGGCGGCGAGCTCTTTGCCCTTGGCCGGGCCGGCGAACGCTTCGCGGTGCGCAACAGCGGTGCCCGCACCGTGGTGGAAGGTGCCGGCGACCACTGCTGCGAGTACATGACCGGCGGTGTGGTGGTGGTGCTGGGTAGCACGGGCCGCAACGTGGCCGCCGGCATGACCGGTGGTGTGGCCTTCCTGCTCGATGAGGAGGGGGGCCTGGCCGCTCGCCTCAACCACGAGATCGTGGCGATCACCGATCTCGCCACCCCGGAGCAGGAGGCCCTGCTCAAGCCCCTGCTGGAGGCCCATCGGGCTGCCACCGGCAGCGGCAAGGCGGCTGAGATCCTGGCCGACTGGCCCCGCTGGAGGGCCAAATTCAAGGTGCTGGTGCCCCCGAGTGAGCGGGCCAACCTGGGGCTGGCGGAGCGGCAGGCGGTGGCGGCCTGAGCTCCGGGGGCAGCCCTGTGGCCTGGTTCATCAAGACCGAAACCTTCACTGCGGCCTTCCGGGGCCTCGATCAGGCCGAGCGCGCCACCCACCTCCAGGCCCACCGGGCCTGGGTGGCGGGGCTGCAGGCCGCGGCGCAGGCTGTGGCCAGCGGCTTTCTGGTGGATGGCGAGCGCCGGCCCGGGGGTGGCGGGTTGCTGCTCTTGCAGGCTCCCAGCTACGAGGACGCCCTGGCGCTGATTCAGGCGGATCCGATGATCAGCGGCGGCTGGGTGGATTGGCAGCTGCACGAATGGATGGCAGCTGTCGGTGATCTCGCGGTTGCCCCGGCCGAGCTCGGGGGGTGATGGTTTGGCCTTCAGCGGGGATGTTGCTGCATCAGCCGCTGCACCTCACCGGCGTGGTAGCTGCTGCGGGTGAGGGGGGTGCTCACCACCTGCAGAAAGCCCAGTTCGTCTTCGCCGTGGCGGCGGAAGGAGGCGAACTGATCGGGCGTCGCGAAGCGATCCACCGGCAGGTGTTTGGGGCCCGGGGAGAGGTATTGGCCGATGGTGACGATGTCGACGTCATGGCGGCGCAGGTCGGCCATCACCTCCAGCACCTCGGCGTCGGTCTCGCCTAGGCCCACCATCAGGCCCGACTTGCTGTAGGTGCGCGGCCAGGTCTGGCGCACCCGTTGCAGCAGCTCGAGGGAGCGCGCGTAGATCCCCTGGGGACGGGCCTTCCTGTACAGCCGCGGCACCGTTTCGATGTTGTGGTTGAGCACCTCGGGGGCGGCGGCCATCACGGTGGCCAGGGCTTCCCAGTTGCCGCAGAAATCGGGAATCAGCAGCTCGATCGTGGTGAGCGGTGAGCGCTGGCGTACCTGCTCGATGCAGGCCACGAACTGGCTGGCGCCACCATCGCTGAGGTCGTCGCGGTTCACGGAGGTGATTACCACGTGCTTGAGGCCCAGCCGGGCCACCGCTTCCCCGAGCCGTTCGGGCTCGCTCGGGTCGAGGGCGCGCACGCTCTTGTCGAAATCGATGTCGCAGTAGGGGCAGGCGCGGGTGCAGCCGGGGCCCATGATCAGGAAGGTGGCGGTGCCGCCGGCAAAGCATTCGCCGATGTTGGGGCAGCTGGCCTCCTGACAGACGGTGTTCAACTTCAGATCCAGCAGCAGGTCGGCCACCTCACCGATCCGCTCCCGTTGCGGGGCCTTGACGCGCAGCCAGTCGGGTTTGGAGACGGTCAAGGGATGGGCGACGCCGCAGGCTTTCACTGTAGAAAGCGGCCTTCAGGCCCAGCCCCACGATCCTCTACAGTCGCCCCATCGGGATGTAGCGCAGCTTGGTAGCGCACTTCGTTCGGGACGAAGGGGCCGCAGGTTCGAATCCTGTCATCCCGATTTCTTGATGCTGTGGTGGGTCAACCACCTGGATCCTGGGTTCAGCCCTGCCGGCTGCCGCCGTTCAGGCAGCTGAGGGTGATGGCGAGGTGGGCTTCGAATTGCTTGATGGCATTGATCATCGGTCGATGCCATCTCCTCGGCCTTGCGGATGAGTTTCGGTCGTGTCTTGGCTGAGACCAGGCCGGGGTATCAATTTGTGGAGTGGATCAACAGCTATCAACCCAGCAAATTCCTGAGCTTTAATCTCAATCCCAAATTGGCCTGGAGTGGTTCCGAAACTCCCTACGGCCTGGGGCTGAGCGCCAATTGGCAGCTCAATTCCTGGCTCAGCATGATCCCCGAGGCCAATCTGGCCGCCAATGGGGGTCAGAGCAATTGGACCCTCGCCCTGCGTGCCTGCCCCTTCAACACGCTGTGCTTTGACCTCTATGGCAGTAGCGCTCAAAGCTTCCAGGACGCTGGGCAACTGCTCAGTGCGGCTAATCCAGTCGTGGGCCTTGCGATGGGTTGGAAGTTCTGAATCCTGCGGTTAAGGCTTTAGATCCTTCTGGATCGTCGGATCATCCTGGTTCGAATGCGGCTGGGCAAGACGAATGTTGGCCTCACAGGCGCTGCTGTCTGGTGCCCATGGCTCGTTCAACGGGATCAAACCTGGGGCCTGGCCAGATGTCCAGCCTCTGAAGCCTGATTCCTCAGGCACCCCCGTCGCCATTCAGGTGCCCCCGCTCCCATCCAGCTCCGCCCCCGGGTAGCCCCGTGGGGTCACCATCCGTCCTGCTGCGACGCGGCTGGTGCTGTTGCCGACCAGCACCAGGGTCAGCATGTCCACGCTCTCCAGCGGCAGGGATCCGAGGGTTGTCAGGCGCACCTCCTCCTCCCCGCGCCCCAGCTGCCGCGCCAGCACCACCGGTGTGTCCGGGCCCCGGCCTTTGAGCAGCAGCTCCTGGGCCCGTCCGAGTTGCCAGTCGCGGCCGAGGGAGCGGGGGTTGTAGAGCGCCACCACAAAATCTCCGGCTGCCGCAGCGGCCAGGCGCCGCTCGATCACGGCCCAGGGGGTGAGGCGATCGCTGAGGCTGATCGTGCAGAAGTCGTGCATCAAGGGGGCCCCCGCCCGGGCGGCCGCCAGCTGCAGGGCGGACAGGCCCGGATGCACCGTGAAGGCGGGCCGATCCGCGGCGCCGAGGGCCATCCATTGCTCCAGGGCCAGGCCCGCCATGCCATAGATCCCACTATCTCCTGAGGAGATCAGGGCCACCGCCACGCCCTGGCGCGCCAGCTCCAGGGCCTGCCGGCAGCGTTCGCGCTCCTCCGTCAGCCGGCCGTCCAGCCGTCGTTGGTCGGGGCGGCGCAGCGGTTCGAGCAGATCCAGGTAGAGGCCATAGCCCACCCACACGCTGCAGTGGGCCAGGGCGCCGCGGGCGTCAGGGGTCAACAGCTCCAGGGCGCCGGGGCCACTGCCGATCAGGTGCAGTTCGCCCCTGGCCGGACCCCACTGGCCCGCCATCTGGGCCACCGCCAAGGTGGCGGCGCCCCGTTGCCCGGGGCCCGTGGCACGGCCGATCGTTTTCTCCACCCGCAGCCTGCCCGCGGCGCCTGCAGCCAGCAGGGCCGACGCCTCGGCCACGCTCGCGGTGCCCATTTCAAGGGCCACCGCCTCCGAGGGATTCGGCACCGCCTGGCACGCCAGCTCTTCGGCGTTGAACAGCTTCAGGGGCCATTCTTGTTCGGCAGCCAGCGCCAGCAAGGCCGGTTCGTCCCCCTTGCGATCGATGCTGGCAAGGCCCGCCACCGCGGCAGCGGAGAGTCCGTGCTCCTCCAGGGTTCGAGCCACCAGGGTTCTGAGCAGAGCAAGGCTGGTGTTGCGCTCGCAGCCGATGCCGAGCCAGAGGCAGGGTGGATGCCAGCGGCAGGGAGTCCTTTCCCCGGTTCCTCCTTCCCCTTCCGTATCCGGTCCCGTTTCCGGGCCGATCCAAAGGTCCAGGGGCGGCTGGTCAGGCTCCGTTGTTGATGAGTGGCCGGTGCTCACCGCCAGGGCTGAGGCCTGGCTGGCCTCCAGCCCCTGCCAGAGCTGCACGCCGGCGCTCTGCTGCACCTGCACGGGCTCGGACCCCGAGGCAGCCCGGTGCATCAGGGCCGACCAATCGCCCTGGCCCCGCCGCCAACCCCAGCGGCTCCCGAAGCTGTCGAGGGGGAGGCGGCCGTCGGAGCCGCTGCCACCGGTGAGCACCAGGGTGGCTCCCAGCAGGGCTGCCAGCTCCTGGGCCAGGGCTTCGCCGCCGCCGCTGTGGCCGCCGAGCAGGGGCACCACATGGCGGCCAGCCGGATCAATCACCACCACCGCGGGGTCCCTGTCCTTGTGATCCAGCAGGGGGGCCACTAGGCGGAGCACCGCCCCGCAGGCCCCCACGGCCACCACGGATCCCCCCTCGCTCCAGCGTTCGGCCACCAGCTCCGCCAGGCCGGCACCGTCCCTCGGCTGACGGGGGGCGCTGAGTCCTGCCTGCCGCCAGTCATCGCCGGTGACGCTGGCGGCAAGCACCACATCGTGGATCCTTCGGGCCTGTTGCAGGCGGGCCAGCAGCTGCAGGGCCGGCCGGCCGAGGCCAAGCCCCCAGACCCGAGTGGGCGACGTCAAGAGGCCCCTCTGCGCAGGCCGGAGAAAAAGCCCTGGGGTTCCGGTCTGATCACCCTGCCATCAGCGTTCAGCTCGCTGCGCGCCGGTGGCAGGACAGGCGCTTGAACGGGCGGTTCATCAGCGATTGGAACCTTGGTTGCCGCAGGTGTGGGAACGGGTGTTTCCGCAGGGGTTGGATCCATGCTCTCAGCAGCCTCGGCTGGAGCGGCTGAATCTTCAGAAGCAGCCTCCTTCACCACCCCTGACGTGCCGCTTGTGGCGCTGCTGGGGTCGCTGGCGCTCGGGGCTGGGTGTGGAGCCTCACCCTCCTGTTCGGTCGGATCCGGGCTGGGTTGGGGTTCGGCTGCGGGCGTTGATGGTGGAGCCGGCGCTGGAGCTGGAGTTGGCGCTGGCGTTGGCGCCGGCGATGGCGCCGGAGCGGCCTCGGCCCCAGGGACGGCAAGGGTGCTGGCGGGTGGCCCATCCCCGAGCAGGGCTGCCATCACCTCCGGTGCCAATCGGTTGCTGGTCCAGGGGGGGCGTTCACCGGGCCGCAGAATCACCTCCCGCACCAGGGTGTTGACCCCCGGGGCGATCGGTTCGCCAAGGCCATCCAGCAGTTCCAGCACCACCGCATTGCTGCCGGGATGGAAGCCCTTCAGCCAGAGGGGCATCTGCCGGTCCACCTGGAAGCTGTCGCCATTCACCGTGACCCGCAGGCGCCAGTGGGTGTCGCCATCGCGCAGGTGCTGCAGGGGGGCATCCCGCAGCAACCAGTCGATCAGCACCGGTTCACCGCCAGCCAGCGAAGGCGGGCTCACCGCCAGCAGCTGGGGTTGGCCCGGTTGCGGCTGGGTGAGGGGGGTGGCCGCGACACGATGGACCGTGATCTGGGCACTGGCGCCCGGATCCTTCACGGCTTCTCCCCAGGGGCGGGCGGCATAGGTGGTGATCCGATGGCTGCCGGGGCTGAGGGGATCGAGGGACAGGCGCACGCGCCTGGTCTCGCTGCCCTCCGCGGATGGGGTTTCCGCCGTGGTGATCCGGATCGGTTCGCGATCATCGATCTGAACCACCAGATGGGGGCCCAGGCCCAGGGCTCCGGCATCCACCAGGGGCCAGTCCCGCAGGCTGAGATCCAGGGTCCAGGCACCCGGCGGCAGGAGAGCACCGTCGGCTGGGGCCTGGATCGTCAGCTGCGGCTGATGGCTGTCGAGGGCGCCCTTGAGCTGCTGAACCGCCCCGGGGGGCGCCACCTCCTGCAGGCTGCTGCCACCAGCTCCTGGGGCCGGCAGGCTGCGCGGCGCCGGGGAGCTCGCCTTGCCGCAGGCCGCCAGGCCAAGGGCCAGCGCCAGGGTCAGGACCAAGGCCAGGAGGCCCCGCTTCAGCGCGCCCGCCATGGGCCGTCTCCAGGATGCGGCCTCCCCATTCTGGAGGGTGAGGCGGCCGAAGGCTCCGTTGTTATTCTGCCGGTCAAGTCGTTGATTTGAGTATAAACGAAGCGGCAAGACTGGGGGTTTGACGATGAGGCGGAGGCCCCGTCAAACCCCTCTCCATGACTGGCGCTGTTCCGGGTTGAACCTTTGTAACTGCCTGCCAATTAGCCCCGGATCCTCCCCCTATACTTCCGCCAGCGGTCCCCTTGCAGGGGCCCAAGCACCAGCTGTGGCAAGCGGTTTCGGTCTAGGCCGTGCCTCTCCAGAGCTGGCGCCCATGGGGCTGGTTCGCCGGTCCCATAGGGCCCACCGATCCCGTCTCCGGCCCTGGCCGGTCCAGCGGTGTCGGAGGGGTGGACCTCCCACCTCGATCCCGTCCCTCGAGGAACGTCTCGATGACTATCAGCCCACCAGAGCGTGGGAAGACGGCGAAGGCCCAGGTCGACCGGGTGAACAATCCGGCCACCTTCGAACTGTTCGGCAAGCCCGGCCATTTCGATCGCGCCCTCGCCAAAGGTCCCAAAACCACCACCTGGGTTTGGAACCTCCACGCCAACGCTCACGATTTCGACAGCCACACGAGTGATCTTGAGGAGGTTTCCCGCAAGATCTTCTCGGCGCATTTCGGCCATCTGGCCGTCATTTTCATCTGGCTGAGCGGCGCCTTCTATCACGGTGCCCGCTTCTCCAACTATTCCGGCTGGCTCGCCGACCCCCTGCACGTCAAGCCCAGTGCTCAGGTGGTCTGGCCGATCTTTGGCCAGGAAATTCTCAATGGCGATGTGGGTGCCGGCTTCCACGGCATTCAGATCACCTCCGGACTTTTCCACGTGTGGAGGGCCTGGGGCATCACCAACACAACCCAGCTGCTGGCCCTGGCCATCGGTGCGTTGGCGATGGCCGGCCTGATGCTGAATGCAGGCGTCTTCCACTACCACAAGGCAGCCCCCAAGCTCGAGTGGTTCCAGAACGTTGAGTCGATGCTCAACCACCATCTGGCCGGTCTGCTTGGTCTCGGTTCCCTGTCCTGGACGGGGCACCTGCTGCACGTGTCCCTGCCCACCACTGCGCTGATGGATGCCATCGACGCCGGCAAGCCGCTGGTGTTGAACGGCAAGACCATCGCCACGGTGGCGGACATCCCCCTGCCCCACGAATTCCTGAACCAGGACCTTCTGGCTCAGCTGTTCCCGGGCTTCGGTGCCGGCATTTCCGCCTTCTTCTCAGGCAACTGGGCCGCCTACAGCGATTTCCTCACCTTTAAAGGTGGTCTGAATCCTGTCACCGGCAGCCTCTGGATGACGGACATCGCCCATCACCACCTGGCGATCGCGGTGCTCTTCATCGTGGCCGGTCACATGTACCGGACCAACTGGGGCATCGGCCACAGCATCAAGGAAATCCTTGAGGGTCAGAAGGGCGATCCCCTGCTGTTCCCGGCCCCGAATGGCCACGACGGCCTGTTCGAGTTCATGACCACCTCCTGGCATGCCCAGCTGGCCGTGAACCTCGCCCTTCTCGGGTCCCTGAGCATCATCGTTGCCCAGCACATGTACGCGATGCCCCCGTATCCGTACATCGGCATCGATTACCCGACCCAGCTGTCGATCTTCACCCACCACACCTGGATCGGTGGCTTCCTGATCGTCGGTGCCGGCGCCCACGCCGCCATCGCCATGATTCGCGACTATGACCCCGCCAAGCATGTGGACAACGTGCTCGACCGGGTGCTCAAGGCCCGCGATGCCCTGATCAGCCACCTGAACTGGGTCTGCATCTGGCTGGGCTTCCACAGCTTCGGCCTCTACATCCACAACGACACCATGCGTGCCCTGGGCCGTCCCCAGGACATGTTCAGTGACTCGGCCATTCAGCTGAAGCCTGTCTTCGCTCAGTGGATCCAGGGTCTGCATGCAGCCGCCGCTGGCAGCACCGCTCCCAACGCCCTGGCGGGTGTGAGTGAGGTGTTCAACGGCACCGTCGTCGCTGTGGGTGGCAAGGTGGCCGCCGGTCCGATCCCCCTGGGAACGGCCGACTTCATGGTCCACCACATCCACGCCTTCACGATCCACGTCACCGTGCTGATCCTCCTGAAGGGTGTGCTGTATGCGCGGAGCTCCCGCCTGGTTCCCGACAAGGCGAACCTCGGCTTCCGCTTCCCCTGCGACGGCCCCGGCCGTGGCGGTACTTGCCAGGTGTCCGCCTGGGACCACGTGTTCCTCGGACTCTTCTGGATGTACAACTCCCTGTCGATCGTCATCTTCCACTTCTCCTGGAAGATGCAGAGCGACGTGTGGGGCACCGTCAATGCCGACGGTTCCGTGTCCCACATCACCAATGGCAACTTCGCCAACAGCGCCATCACGATCAATGGCTGGCTGCGTGACTTCCTCTGGGCCCAGGCGGATCAGGTGATCAACAGCTACGGCTCCTCGAGCTCTGCCTACGGTCTGATGTTCCTGGGTGCCCACTTCATCTGGGCCTTCAGCCTGATGTTCCTCTTCAGCGGCCGCGGCTACTGGCAGGAACTGATCGAGTCCATCGTCTGGGCTCACAACAAGCTGAAGGTGGCTCCTGCGATCCAACCGCGGGCGCTCTCCATCACCCAGGGCCGTGCCGTCGGCGTTGCCCACTACCTGCTGGGTGGCATCGCAACCACCTGGTCCTTCTTCCTGGCCCGCCTGATTGCGGTCGGCTGATA
>JBEINY010000032.1:0-20785 GCA_040377855.1 Prochloraceae cyanobacterium
ACCGCTGCTGATTCTGAGATCTTCCCCCTGGCGATAAAGCTTGCGGCGGCGGCGATCCAGCAGGCAGTCGCCGAAACGGATGCTGCCGTCGTTGCTGCTGTCCTCGACCGTGGTGACCGACTGGCGTCCCTGCTGGCGCCGGAGCACGGCCACGATCCTGGCGTTGAGTTCCCGGGGCAGAAAGGGTTTGGCGAGATAGTCATCGGCCCCTTGCTCGAGGCCGATGATCCGATCCACTGGATCACCTTTGGCGGTGAGCATCACCACCCCCAGGTCAATGCCCTGATCCCTCATGCGCCGCAGCAGG
This sequence comes from Prochloraceae cyanobacterium, assembly GCA_040377855.1. GTDB lineage: Bacteria > Cyanobacteriota > Cyanobacteriia > PCC-6307 > Cyanobiaceae > CAIXOZ01. Next base: position 308 of record JBEINY010000032.1, read on the forward strand.
GTGAGCCCATCGATCCCGGGCAGCATGACATCGAGAACGAGAAGATCGGGCCGTTGGTGATGAAGGAGTTCCTCGCATTCTTCTGCTGTGGTCAGACAGGTGACCCGGTATCCCTGCTGCTCCAGGTAGGGGGCCAGCATCTCCTGGAGCTCGCTGTCGTCATCGACCAACCACACCCAAGTGGACGCCTCCATGGTTGTGATGGTGGTGGGTACAGGACTGACTTCCGTCCTCATGATGGCAGTTTTGTTGACCTCCAGTGTCCCCTGGAAGTCCTGTCACAGTGTGACTGCCGGCTGTCACGGGGCTGTCATGGGCCGTGGGAAAGGTTGAGGTAGTCGGTCGCCTTCCATGGTCAGCGTCTCTCCTGCCCGCCCCTCGCGCACCCCTTCGAAGGGGTTCACCCTCGAGGCTTTTCTTGCCCTTGAGTCGGGCCGGCGGCCCGCCGCTCTCCCCCTGGATCCACAGGTCTTCGGGGGCCTGATCCTGCCGGCCGCTGGAGCGGCGGGCCCATCCCCTGCCGCTCCAGCCACGACCCAGCCCGGATCCCTGGCCGGATCCCTGGCCGGATCGCTGGCCGGCTTCGGGACCGGCTTCGGGGCTATGGCGTCTGCCACTCCCACCCGGATCCAACCGCCCTCGGCGGCACCCCGCACCCGCTACCGCTCGATCGATGGCAGCGGTAACGGCAGCCCCAGCTCCACCATCAATGCGGTGGGTTCCGACTTCAGCCGACTCGGGCCAGCCCGCTTCGCCGATGGCGTCAAATCGATGCTCAGCGGAGATCCCAATGCCCGCATGATCAGCAACGTGGTGGTGGCTGGACAGGGCGAGGTGGCGAATGCCGAGGGCCTCTCCGGAATGATGTACGCCTGGGGCCAGTTCATCGATCACGATCTCGATCTGATGCGCTCCGACGGGGTCACCCCGATTCCGATCACGATTCCTGCTGGTGATCCGGTGCTTCAGGGCACCACGATTCCGATGACCCGCACCGTGATCGATCCCCTCACGGGGGTGGCCGGCAAGCCCGCCGCTGCCGTCAACACCATCTCAGGCTGGCTGGATGGCTCGATGGTGTACGGCTCCGACGCCGCGACGGCCCAGAGCCTGCGCACGGCGGATGGCCACCTGATCACCTCCGCTGGCAACAATCTGCCGGTCGTCAATGGTCAGTTCCTCGCCGGCGACATCCGCGTCCAGGAAAATCCAGATCTCACCGCTTTGCAGACCCTTTTCCTTCGGGAGCACAACCGTCAGGTGGACCGCCTGGCCCGGGCGAATCCCTCCTGGAGTGGCGATCGGCTCTATGAGGAGGCCAGGGCCATCGTCAGCGCTGAGATTGCCGCGATCACCTATAAGGAATTCCTGCCCCACCTGCTCGGCAACAAGGCCATCAGTGCCTATCGCGGTTACAACGCCAAGGTGGATGCCCGCATCAGTGAGGAGTTTGCGGGGGCCGCGTTCCGTTTCGGCCATTCGATCGTGTCGGCCAATCTCGAAAAGATCGGGGAGCAGGGTCAGACCCTCGGCACTCCAGTGACCCTCAAGGATGCCTTCTTTCAGTCGACAACGGATTTTGTGGCCGACGGGGGTGCCGCCGGCCTGTTGCGGCACCTGGCGGCGGATCGCTCCAATGCCCTCGATGTGCATCTGGTGGATGATCTGCGCAATTTCCTCGATGTGGGTCCCATGTCGATGGATCTGGCCGCCATCAACATTCAGCGGGGCCGTGATCTCGGTCTTGGCACCCTCAACCAGACCAGGGTGGCCCTGGGCTTGAAGGCCTATCGCAGCTTCTCGGAGATCAGTGGTGATGCCGGCACCGCGGCAGCTTTGCAGACGGCTTACGGCACGGTTGATGCGGTGGAGCTCTGGGTGGGCGGCCTTGCCGAACGGCATGTCGGCGGCGGCATGGTGGGGGAGACCTTCCAGCGGATCATTGCCCAGCAGTTCCAGAACCTGCGTGATGGTGATGCCTACTGGTATCAGAACCAGGGTTTTGATGCAGCCACCCTTCGGGAGATTGAGTCGACGACGCTGTCGAAGTTGATTCTTCAGAACACCGACACCCGCCACATCCAGGCCGATGCCTTTGTCTACACCGAGCGTCGGGGTGGTACGGCCTCCGGTGATTCAATCGCCGATCCCCTGATGCCCCAGTTGGTGGTTGGTTCCGACGGCGTTGATCGACTGATCGGCGGACGTGTCGATGATGTTCTGGTGGCCGGTACGGGGCGTCAAACCCTGCAGGGTTTGGGAGGACGCGACACCTTCGTGTTCAGCAAGACCGGCATCGATGCGGTGATCACCGATTTCAAGCCCGGTTTCGACCGCATTCAGTTCGAATCCCTTGGGGTTCCAGGGCCCGGTGGCTTGGTGGTCCAGCAACGAGTCGGCGAAACCCGCGTGCAGTTCGGAGGTGATGTCCTCACCCTGCTGGGGGTGAAGGCCAACGAACTGCGTCCGGCGGATTTCACGTTTCTCTGAGGCCTGCGCTTCACCCGCCTCAGCCGTCTTCGCCCAGGGCACTCCGCAGGGCCTCCACCAGCTCCTCGTCGACTGGGGTGGCCACCAGGGGTTGATCCTCCACCAGATCGTGGATGAGGGGATGGAGCTCCACCGCAAACCAGCGGCGGAAGAGCTCGTAATCCCGGGGCGCTGGCCAGCGGGCGGGATCCCGGCACCAGGCATCGAGCTCCGCTTCAAAGATCCCGGCATGGACCTCCCGCAGGGCCTGCTCGGCATCCTCATCGCTGTCCACCTCCCGGAGAAGGTAGAGGCAGGCCTCCAGGACTCCGGGCGCGTCGGTGTTGATGCCGAGCTCCCGGGCCCAGCTCAGTAGGGGGGCTGCCGGGGCGACGGCCACGGCGCAGCGGTTGACCACGGCCATGGCTGCCTCCGATCAACCCTCGGGGTAGAGGAGGGCGGCCAGCTCGTCGGGATCGACGTCGTACACCCGGGCCAGGCTGGTTTCGATGGCGCTGGTGACCTCGCCCGGCAGGAAGCGCATCGCACTGAGGGCATCGTCGGTGATGTCATCAGTGAGCAGTTTCTCCTCTCCCTCGAGCTTCTCATCGTTGATGATCGCCATCACCCAGCTCTGGTAGGCGTACACAAGGTCCGAGAACTCAAGTTCAGGGTCGTTCAGATCCAGGACCATGGCCCAGCTCCGCAAAGGGTTCCGGCTCCAGTTTGCCGTTGATTGGGCCCCGGGGCAGTCGGTTGTGTTGTGCCATCGCTGACCGGGTGCAGGATGGCCCCTGATCTCGCGGCCCGCAGGGCCTGCGGCCCATGGATCCCGCCCGTCTGCAGGCCACCCTGGTCGACTTCGCCATCGCCGAACTCGTGCGCCAGCACCGGGCCAGTTTCCAGCCGCTCTGGACCGCCGACAGCTGGGCGAAGCTGATGATCTGGCTTGCCCTCAATTGCGGCTGTCCCGGCGATGGCGAGCATCTGAAAACCTTTGCCGAGGCCCTTGGCCCAGCCCTCTCCTCCCGCATGCGGCGCCTCTTCTTCTCCAGGGAGCTGGAGGCCCTTGACCTGCAGGTGATGGCCGATCCTGCCGAACACCAGGTGCTGGTGCTGCCCCTGGGGCCTGATCCAACCGTGCTGACGCCGATCGCGGTGGCTGCTGCCCTGGAGCAGGTGGATCTCGTGGCCCGGGTGCAGGCTGCGCCCGACCGCTGGCAGCAGCTGGAAGGGGCGGTGGCGATTCCCTGGTCCTGAGTGCGGGGTATCGGGCCCAGGGGCCTCCTGCAACAGCTCCTGCCTGACCCGAGCATCCGGCCGCGATTTCTGGCACTGTGGCTGGAGATATTGACCTCAACCTGGCATGAGCGGCCGCAGCCTTTCGGCGACTCAAAATGTGTAGTTTGCGATGATCAATTGCCAGCCATGAGCAGCAGTCTTCATCGGCCGAAGCCCCAGGGCTCGAATGTATTCACCAGGATTGTCTTCGTTCATCAGGATTGTCTGCGTTCATCAGGCCTTTTCGCTGGCTGTGCTGGGATCGGGTCTGTCCTCGGTGCTGGCGAAGGGGGGCGGGCTCCCTGCCGTGTCCACTGGTGCTGGGTTGGTGATTGCCACGGCCACCGCCGTCGCCATGGTTGGCGTCGCGAAGCAGAAGTCGTTGCCTGCTCTTGCCTGGCTTCGTGTCTTGCTCTGGGCGGCGGTTGCCAGGGAGGCGCTCAGTGTGGTGACGCTGCTCAAGACCAGTGACTCCTCGATTACTGGCTTTGTGTGTTCGTTGCTCTTCAATGAGGGCGTCCTGATCCTGCTTGCCGTCTATTGGTCGAGGGCTGTCCATGGCAGGTATCTCGCTTCCCTGCGGGCCGCCTGATCAGCTCGTCTCCTCCGCCGGAGCAGGTCAGGCATTCCGACGACCCTTCGCTGCTGATCGGCCGTGGGCCGGGCCGCTTTGCGACCATGGCTTCGATTGCCTGTGCCTGTCGCCGTGACCGAGGCTTCCTTGCCCAAGATCTACGACCCCGCCGGCACGGAGAGCCGCTGGCAGCAGGCCTGGGAAACGAGCGGGGCCTTCCACCCCGACCCTGCGGCCGCGGGCGAACCCTTTTCCATTGTCATTCCCCCGCCGAATGTCACCGGCAGCCTGCATATGGGCCATGCCTTCAACACGGCCCTGATCGACACGATCGTGCGTTTTCAGCGCCTGCAGGGGAAGAACGTGTTGTGCCTGCCCGGCACCGACCACGCCTCGATCGCCGTGCAGACGATCCTCGAGAAACAGCTCAAGGCCGAGGGCAAACGCAAGGAGGATCTTGGTCGGGAGGCCTTTCTGGAGAAGGCCTGGCAGTGGAAGGCCGCCAGCGGCGGCACGATCGTGGGCCAGCTGCGGCGCCTCGGCTACTCGGTCGACTGGCAGCGGGAGCGCTTCACCCTCGACGCCGGATGCAGTGAGGCGGTGATCGAGGCCTTCTGCCGGTTGCATGAGCAGGGACTGATCTACCGGGGGGAATACCTGGTGAATTGGTGCCCCGCCTCAGGGTCGGCGGTGAGTGACCTGGAGGTGGAGATGAAGGAGGTGGACGGTCACCTCTGGCACCTGCGCTATCCCCTCTCCGATGGGCCCGCTGCCGATGGCCGCACCCACCTCGAGGTGGCCACCACCCGCCCCGAAACCTTGCTGGGCGACACCGGGGTGGCCGTGAACCCCAAGGATCCCCGCTACGCCGATCTGGTGGGCCAGACCCTCACCCTGCCCCTGGTAGGTCGCCGGATTCCGATCGTCGCCGACGACCACGTCGATGCCGAGTTCGGCACCGGTTGCGTCAAGGTGACCCCTGCCCACGACCCCAACGACTTCGCGATCGGCCAGCGCCACGACCTGCCGCTGATCACGGTGATGGCCAAGGACGGCACCATGAACGAAGCCGCCGGCCGCTTCGCGGGTTTGGATCGCTTCGAGGCCCGCAAGGCCGTGGTGGCGGCCATGGAAGCGGAAGGCTTCCTGGTCAAGGTGGAGGACTACCGCCACAGCGTGCCGTTCTCGGATCGCGGCAAGGTGCCGGTGGAGCCCCTGCTCTCCACCCAGTGGTTCGTGCGCACCGAGCCCCTCGCGGCCCGCTGCCGGCAGGCCCTCGAGCAGGCCGATCCCCGTTTCGTGCCGGAGCGCTGGAGCAAGGTCTACCGCGACTGGCTCACCGACATCCGCGACTGGTGCATCAGCCGTCAGCTGTGGTGGGGCCACCGGATTCCGGCCTGGTTTGTGGTGAGCGAAACCGGGGGCACGATCACCGACAGCACCCCCTACGTGGTGGCCCGTGATTCAGCGGAGGCCCTGGAGAAGGCGGAGGCCCAGTTCAGGGGCGGCACCCACGTCCACCCGGTGGTGCTCGAGCAGGACCCCGATGCCCTCGACACCTGGTTCTCCAGCGGCCTCTGGCCCTTCTCCACCCTGGGTTGGCCGGATCCAGTCTCCGCCGATCTGGCGCGCTGGTATCCCACCAGCGTGCTCGTCACCGGCTTCGACATCATCTTTTTCTGGGTGGCCCGGATGACGATGATGGCCGGGGCCTTGATGGCCGGGCGGGAAGGTTCCGGAATCCCTTGGATTCCGTTCAGAGACGTCTACATCCACGGCCTGGTGCGGGATGAGCACAACCGCAAGATGAGCAAATCGTCTGGCAATGGCATCGATCCGGTGCTGCTGATCGATCGCTATGGCGCCGATGCCCTCCGGTTCGCCCTGGTGAGGGAAGTGGCCGGTGCCGGCCAGGACATCCGCCTCGACTACGACCGCACCACCGACACCTCCGCCACGGTGGAGGCTTCCCGCAACTTCGCCAACAAGCTCTGGAACGCCACCCGGTTTGCGTTGATGAATCTGCAGGGCGAGACACCGGCCTCCCTGGGGGAGCCGGATCCGGCGGCCCTGCAGCTGGCCGATCGCTGGATCCTGTCGCGGCTGGCGCGGGTCAATCGGGACACGGCCGAGCGCTACGGCAGCTACGGCCTGGGAGAGGCGGCCAAGGGTCTCTATGAATTCGCCTGGAATGAGGTCTGCGACTGGTATCTGGAGCTGATCAAGCGGCGGCTGCAGGTGCCCGCCGAGCTGGAGGGGGCGCCCCGCGACGCGGCCTTGGCCGATCAGCGCACGGTGCGGCAGGTGCTGGCCAAGGTGCTCAGGGAGCTGCTGGTGATGCTGCATCCCCTGATGCCCCACCTGAGCGAGGAGCTCTGGCATGGCCTCACCGAAGCGCCCGCCGCCACCTTCCTGGCTCTGCAGAGCTGGCCCCGCCTGGATCAGGGCGCTCTTGATGATCGACTGGAGGCCTCCTTCGCTGCGTTGATCGAGGCGATCCGGGTGGTGCGCAACCTGCGGGCCGTGGCCGGGCTCAAGCCCTCCCAGTCGGCGCCGGTGCAGTTCGTCACCGGCCGGCCTGAACTGGAGGCGGTGCTTCAGGGCGCCACCGCCGACATCGCCGCCCTCACCAGGGCCGAGGTGGTGCAGGTGCTCAATCCGGCCGAAGCGGCTTCCCGTCCCTCCGCCCGGGCCCTGGCCGGGGTGAGCGGTGAACTCCAGGTGCTGCTGCCGATTGAGGGGCTGGTGGATCTCGAGGCCCTTCGGGCCCGCTTGGAGAAGGATCTGGCTAAGGCGCAGAAGGAGATCCAGGGGCTGAGCGGCCGCCTGGCCAATCCCAACTTCGCCGGCAAGGCGCCGCCTGAGGTGGTGACGGAATGCCGAGCCAACCTGGCCGAAGCGGAGGCCCAGGCCGAGCTGGTGCGGCAGCGGCTGGCGGATCTGGCCGCTTGACCCATCAGGAAGGCCGGCTCATGGCGATGGCACCAGCCGGCCAGCCTCGAGGTTGACGATCCGATCCGCGATGTCGAGCACCTTGTTGTCGTGGGTCACCATCACGATCGCCGAGCGCTCCTGGTCGGCGAGCTCCCGAAATAGGGCCACCACCTCCCGGCCCGAGTCGCGATCGAGGGCGGCGGTCGGTTCATCGGCCAGCAGCAGCCTGGGGCTGGCTGACAGGGCCCGGGCGATCGCCACCCGCTGCTTCTGCCCGCCTGAAAGTTTCTCCGGGTAATAGCAGGTCCGGTCGGCCAGGCCCAGCCGGGTCAGGACCTCGGTGGAGCGGGCATCCATGGCCGCTCGGCCCCGCTCCAGCCAGTCGTCGTGCACCTCGAGCCCCAGGCGCACATTGGCCAGGGCGGTGAGATACGGCAGCAGGTTGTGGGCCTGGAAGATGAACCCCGCCTGGCGCCGCAGCCGGGTGAGGGTGGCGGTTTCAGCCAGCAGCAGCTCCTGGCCGAGGACCCGCAGGCTGCCGCTCTGGGCGGCCCTCAGGCCCCCCAGCATGGTGAGCAGGGTGGTCTTGCCCGAGCCCGAGGGGCCGGTGAGGATCAGGACTTCGCCCGGTTGCACCGTCAGGTTGATGTCGGTGAGCACCTGCTTGGCGCTGCCCGCCTCCAGAAAGGCATGGTTGAGATGGCGCACCTCGATCAGGGGGTCGTCCCCATGGGCCGGATCGGGCTCCTGCCGGGTCCCCTGGGCGGGCGGGGACCGGTCGGGCGTGGTGTCGTCGGGATCTCCCATCAATGGTGGCTGGATGTCAGAAGATCTCGGCGGGATCGAGGCGGCGCAGCTTGCCGGTGGCCAGCCAGCCCGACACCCCGCACATGGCGAGGGTGAAGCCGAACACCAGCGCCGCCCGTCCCACGGTCATCACCACCATCAAGGAGGTGGCGCGGGCCAGGAAGGCATACAGCCCGAGCGAGAGGAGCAGGCTCGGCCCGAAGGCCAGCACCGCCAGGATCAGGGATTCCTGCACGATGATGTTGACCACGAAGGCATCGTCGTATCCCATGGCCTTGAGCGTGGCGTATTCGCTCAGGTGATCGCTCACGTCGGAATAGAGGATCTGATACACGATGATTCCCCCGACAACGAGCCCCACCAACACCCCAACGCCGAAAATCAGACCGAAGGAGGAGTTCCGGCGCCAGTAGTTCACCTCCACCGCTTCCAGTTCGGGGATCGTGAGCACCTTCACGGAGGGATCCAGAAAGCTCTCCAGGGTTGCCTTCACCCGCTGGGGATCCACACCGGGTTCCAGTTGGATCACACCCATCTGGATGTCATCGGCATTCTGGTTCGGGAAGTAGTTCTTGAAGTTGGTGGCTGATGTGATCAGGTTGATGTCGGCCGCAAAGGTGAGCCCCATGGTGAACAACCCGTCCACCCGAGCCCGTACCCCCTGCAATTCCGTTTCATAGGAGCCCTCGCGCCGCACCACCTCAGCCACGGGTCCGGCATTGCTCTTGGAGCGGGTATCGAAGAACAGGCTGTCGCCCCGCTGGAGAGCCAGGGGCTCGGCGTCGATCTCCGGAATGCGCAGGGCGGGGTTTTCAGGGGCGATGCCGAACAGCAGCGCCTGTTTTTGCTGATGGGTTTCGCGGTTGAGCCACTTGGTCTGGCCGAGATAGAGGGGGGCCACATTGCGCACCCCTTCCACCCCCAGGGCCTGACTGAGCCGGGCCCTGGGGATGTTGAGCTGTTCCCCCAGGTAGAGGTAGCGACCGCTCACCATCACCAGCTCGCCGTTGAGCCGCTGCAGGGGCCGCTTCTGGCTGTCGTAAAGACCCCCGGAAAGGCCGAGCTGGAAGAACACCAGCACGTTGGCGAAGCTCACCCCCGCAATCGCCGCCGCCAATCGCATCGGCCGATGAATCGCCTGGCGCCAGGCCAGGGGGGTGCGATGCAGCAGTTGCTTCAGGGTCATCCGCTCAGGGGGTGGCCGGGCGGGTGAGTCCGGGTTGCTGAAGCCTCTGCTCCTCGATCAACTGCTGGCGCAACAGCTGCTGCTGCTCCCGTTGCTGGGGTGTGAGCGGATCAAACAGGACGTTGACCTGCAGGTAGTTGATCAGGCTGGCCATGGCGGCACTCTCGGGGCTGAGACCCACCTTCACCTCGAACACGCGCCGGTCGAGGTTTTCACCCGCCTGGCCGGTGAACACGGTCTGGCGGCTCACCTGGCGGGCGATGGCCACGACCCGTCCCTCGATCGTCCTGCCGGCGAAGCCGTCGGCGCTGATCGTCACCCGTTGACCCACCATGATTCCGGGTCGATCGGTCTGATACACCTCTGCGATCACCCCCATGCGGCTGCTGTCCCCCAACTCGACGATGCCGTCGTCCCCGACCTTGTCTCCCGGGTAGGCATTGATCTTGAACACGGTGCCGGCAGACGGGGCACGGATCGTGGCCTTGGCCAGTTCGCTGCGGTCGCGCTCCAGGGTGGCGCGCCGTTGGGATAGCTCTGCCCCCAGGGTTTCGCGGTTGCCGAGGGCTTCGTTGAGGCTGGCCTGGCTGGTGCTCAAGATGGTGGCCCGACGATCGCGCAGCTCCGCGCTGGTGGCCCCCTGGGCAAAGAGCTGGTTGTACCGGCGCATCTCCACCTCGGCCTGGCTCAGCTGGGCCCGGTAGCGGGCGATCACACTGTCCTGGGCGCTGAGCTTGCGCTGGGCCACCGCCACCGCGGCCGCGGCTTCCCGCACCGAGGTCTCCAGGCTGGCGGCACTCTCAAGAATCGCCAGGGGCTGGCCCTTGGTCACCCTCTGACCTTCCTTGATCAGGATCTGCCGCACGGTGTCATTGCTCAGGGAGCTGGGCACCGACACCTTGACGACCCGATCCAGTGGTTCGACCCGGCCGATGGCCGCCACCCGCCGGGGCAGGGGAATCTGCTGCTGCTGACGCTCCTGCTCGAGGCGGCGCTGGTGGTCGTGCCCGGCCCAGGCCAGCAGCGCACCACCGGCCACCACCAGCACGGCCAGGGCGAGCAGGGAACGGCGACGGGACCTGGGCTGTGGCTGTTCCGCCATGGAGAGGCAAGACTGCCCTCAACGCTAGGTGGGTTCCTGGTGCCAGGAGCGGTTGAAGAGCCCCCGGTCCGGCGATGATGCGATGGGGGCTGGATCCCTGAAGGGCCCCGGGCCCGGCTTCTTCCAGGCTCACGCCAGGCCCCAGACCATGACCAAGCCGGGTGAGGCGTCGCCGTGATCCAGGTCGAGAGCCTCAGCAAGTCCTACCGGGTGGCGACCAAGCAACCCGGCCTGCGCGGCACCCTGCGCCATTTCATCCACCGCAGCAGCCGGGAGGTCAGCGCCGTGCGCGACCTCAGCTTCAGGCTCGAGCCCGGCGAGATGGTGGGGTTTCTCGGGGCCAACGGCGCCGGCAAGACCACCACCCTCAAGATGCTCTGCGGGCTGATCCACCCCAGCAGCGGCTGCGTGCGCGTGGCGGGTTTCGAACCCCAGCGCCGGCAGCGGGCCTTTCTGCAGCAGATCACCCTGGTGATGGGGCAGAAACAGCAGTTGATCTGGGATCTGCCGCCGCTCGATTCCCTGCGGGTCAATGCGGCCGTCTACGGCCTCAGCGATCGGGAGGCGCAACGACGCATCGCTGAACTTGCCGAGATGCTCGAGCTTGGGGAGGAGCTCACCCGCCCGGTGCGGAAGCTCTCCCTGGGTCAGCGGATGAAGGCGGAGTTGCTGGCGGCGCTCCTGCACCGACCGGCGGTGCTGTTCCTCGATGAACCCACCCTGGGGCTCGATGTCAACGCCCAGGCGCGGGTGCGCAGTTTCCTGGCCGAATACAACCGCCAGAGCGGGGCGACGGTGCTGCTCACGAGCCATTACATGGCCGACATCACGGCGCTATGCCCGCGGGTGCTGCTGATTCACAACGGCGCCCTCGCCCATGACGGCCCCCTCGATCAACTGGCGGCTCGCCTGGCCCCCTGCCGCCAGGTGAGGCTGGAGCTGGCGGAGCCGGCCGACCCCGTCGCCCTGGCCGCCTATGGCGAGCTCGAGGCCTGCGAAGGCCGTGCCGCAGCCCTGCTCGTGCCGCGGGATCGCCTCACGGCTGCGGTGGCTTCCCTGCTGGCCCGCTTCGAGGTGCTGGATCTGGAGGTCAGTGATCCCCCGATCGAGGAGCTGATCGGCGGCCTGTTCCGCGAGGCCGGATAGCTTGCCCAGGAGTTCTTGCCTTTGTGACCATGCAGGCCAGCTGGAACGGCGCCGTCATCGCCAGCAGCGATGACATCGTCACGGTGGAGGGCAATGCCTACTTCCCGCCTGAGGCCCTCGCGTCGGCCTGTTTCCAACCCTCCAGCCGCCGCACCACCTGCGGTTGGAAAGGGGAGGCGCACTACTACAACGTGGTGGTCGACGGCCAGGTGAACGCCGACGCCGCCTGGTTCTACCCCGATCCCAAGCCTGCCGCCGAGGAGATCAAGGGGCGTGTGGCCTTCTGGAAAGGGGTCAAGGTGAGCTGACGTGCCTTTGGTTGGCTTTGGGCGACGCAGGGGCCGGGTGGCGGCTGCCCTGCTGGGAAGCCAGTACGCCCTGATGCTCGAATACCGGGCCGAGATTGCCCTCTGGGCCCTCTCCGGGCTGCTGCCCTTCATCATGCTGGCCCTCTGGAGCCAGGCTCCCGCCGGCGCGGCTCTCGGTCTCGGGCCCGGGGGCCTGTCGCGGTATTTCCTCAGTGCCTTTCTGGTGCGCCAGTTCTCCGTGGTGTGGGTGGTCTTCGCCTTTGAAGAAGATGCCCTGCTCGGCCGGTTGTCGCCCTATCTGCTCCAGCCCCTGCATCCCCTCTGGCGCTACGTGGCTGCCCATCTGGCCGAACAGGTCACCCGCCTGCCGTTCGCCGCGGCGATCGTCGCGGTGTTCTTTGCCGTCAATCCGGCCGCCTTCTGGCTGCCCCACCCTGCCCAGGCCCTGATGGCCTGGTTGGCCACCCTGGGGGCCTTCACGATTGCCTTTCTGCTCCAGAGCCTGATCGCGTCGTTGTGTTTCTGGAGCGAGAAGGCCAGTGCCCTGGAGCGGCTGCTCTACGTGCCCATCCTCTTTTTCTCCGGTTTGCTAGCCCCGCTGGCGGCCTTCCCTGCGGGGGTGCGGGCGGCGGCCCAGTGGACCCCCTTCCCGTGGTTGATCGATTTTCCGGCGCGGTTGCTGGCGGGACTGCCGGTCGATCCGGTGGTGGGATTTGGCGCTCAGCTGGCCTGGATTGCCCTGTTGCTGCCGCTGGTTCTGCTGCTCTGGCGGGCTGGCGTGCGCCGCTACACCGCCATGGGGGCCTGACCGTGCAGGAGTTGATCCGCTATGGCCGCAGCCTTCGGCTGTTCTGGGGCACGGCCCTGGCGGCCCAGCTCGAATACCAGCTGAATGTGCTGCTGGAGCTGCTGGCCGCGGCGGCCAACCTGGCCGGCAGCGTGTTCATTCTGGCCCTGTTCTTCGGTCCGGCTGCCGGCCCCCCCGGGGGGCGGCAGCTGGGGGGCTGGAGCTGGCAGGAGGCCCTGGTGGTGCAGGGGATGTACACCCTGCTCGATGGTGTGGCCAGCACCTGGCTGCGGCCCAACCTGGGGGCGATCGTCAACCACGTGCGTGAGGGCACCCTCGATTTCGTGCTGCTCAAGCCGATCGACAGCCAGTTCTGGCTCTCGTGTCGCACCCTCTCACCAGCCGGTTTGAGTGAGATCGTGCTCGGGTTGGGCCTGATCGCCTGGGCGGCACCGCGGGCCGGGGCCAGCTTCGGACCTGCTTCCGTGGCTCTGGCGGTGCTGCTGTTGCTGGCCGCCGTGCTGCTTCTCTATGCCCTCTGGTTTCTGCTGGCCACCACCAGCATCTGGTTCGTCAAGACCTGGAACGCCACGGAGGTGCTTCGCGCCGCCCTCACGGCCGGTCGCTTCCCCCTGAGTGCCTACCCGCCGGGCCTTCGGCTGGTGTTCACCCTGGTGCTGCCCGTGGCCTTCCTGACCACCGTGCCCGCCGAGGCGATCCTGGGTCGGATCACGCCAGGTTGGAGCGGCCTGGCTTTGGCGGTGGCCGGCGGTGGCTTGCTTCTCTGCCGGGCGTTCTGGCGCTATGCCCTGCGGCATTACACCTCTGCGTCCAGTTGAGGGTTGCCGGTCAGGGCATGGAGGGCGCTGTAGTCCAGGGTGTCGAGGGCAGTGCCGGTGGCCCGCTGCAGCAGGGTCTCGAGCCCGCCCAGCCCCTGGACGTCCAGTCCCTGGGCCCTGGCGGCATCGATGAACAGGGTGAGGTCCTTGCGCAGGTGGGCCGTCGGGAAGTTGGGGTTGGCGTAGTCGCCCGCCAGTTCCTTGGCCAGCTTCTTGTCGAAGGTGGGGGCGTACAGGGCACTGGCCCGCAGGATCGCCATCCAGGCCTCCACGTCAACGCCTGAGCCCTGCACCAGATGCAGGGCGAGGCTGAAGCTGTGGGTGAGGCTGGCGATCAGCTGGTTGAGGGCCAGCTTGGCGTGCAGGGCCGTTCCCACCGCCCCCAGGTGATGGGGGGTGCCGCCGAGGGCCTCGAGCACGGGGCGCGCCCGTTCCAGCTCTTGAACTCCGCCACCCACCATCACCTGCAGGGTGCCCTTCAGGGCTTCGGGCCGGCTGCCGAGCACGGGGGTTTCCAGGTAGGCGGCACCCAGGGCCTCCAGGTCGTTGGCCAGGCCTTCACTTTCGCTGGGGGCGATCGTGGCCACCTGCAGCACCAGGCGGCCCTGCAGGGCGGACGCCGCCTGCTCCATCAGCACGGCTCGGGTGGCGGCGCCATCGCTGAGCACGGTGATCACCAGCTCCCCTGCTGCGGCCGCCATCGCCGCCGTGGGGGCAGATGCGGCTCCCAGCGCCAGCAGGGTTGAGCAGCGTGCCGGCCGCCGGTTCCAGACGGTGAGGCGATGGCCGCTGGCCAGCAGCCGCTCTCCGATCGCCGCGCCCAACAGCCCCGTGCCCAGCAGACCGATCTCCATCGTTGATGCCAGTCAGGGGGGTTCAACCTACCGGTGGCCTGGCTGCGCCCGGTTGGCGCCGGCGTGGTGGTGACTCAGCCGATCAGGGCCTGATCGGCCAGACCTCCCCCCAGGCCGCTGGTCAGCCGGCGCAGGTCCAGCTCCGGGTCGAGCAGCGGATTGAGCAGCGCCATGGACGGGCTGAGAGCGACGCTGCCGTTGCTGCTCCCCGGCCGCGGCAGCAGCACCTGGGAGGCCCTGACAAGGGCGCCGTCGTTGCGCAGGGTGAAGATCTGGTCTGCGAGCTGCACGGTTTCAATCCGGTTTCCGAGATCGGGGCGGCGGCGGCCCAGGGGATCCAGCAGCAGGACGATCGGCCGCAGGCCGGTGCGGCTGTCCGGCTGGCGCCTGGTGATCAGCAGATCGCTCTGATCGAGCAGGGTCAACTCGACGTTGTCGGAGTTGATGCCCTTCAGGATGACGCGGTCCTGGCCCCCCTGGTTGCCGGGCCCCCCGAGGTCGGCGATCAGGGCGCAGGAGCCCTCCGCCACGGTGTAGAGGTCGTCGCCTCGCCCGCCGCAGAGCAGGGGCAGGGCCCAGCCGCCGGTTCCGGGTCGCTGCACGGCCACGCCGGTGAGGCTGTCGTTGCCGCTGCCCGCGAAGACCGCCTCTCCCCGCAGGTTGCCGGCGATGCTGCACGCCCCTCCGATCAGGGTGTCGGCGTTTCTGCTGCCCAGCCGTACCTGCCGGCTGCCGTAGGACCCCACCGCCTGGGGCAGGCGCAGGGGAGTGGAGGTGATGGGGCTGCTGTTGCCGGCCTGGTCGGTCGCCACCAGCGAGACGGTCTGGGGGGCCCGGCTTCGCTCCAGGCTTTCGATCTGGTCGGCCCTGGGGGCCCACCACACAGTCCCCTGGCCATCCGGCTGCAGCGCGGTGACCAGGGACCCGATCTGCAACATCACCGTGGTGCCTGGCTCGACCTGGGCCAGCAGCTCGCCATCGCCGGCGGCACCGGTGAGCACCTGATCGCTTCCCCCCAGGTTGGAGAGCAGGCGCGGGGCCGCCGGGGGTGTGCGGTCGATCGTCACCGTCTGGGCGGATGGGGCCGGGCTCCGGTTGCCGGCCCGGTCGATCGCCACGGCCGTGAAGTTGTGCACCCCCTCCGCCAGCTGCTGGGTGGTGAAGCTCCAGCGGCTGCCGTTCAGGCGGGCTTCCCCCAGGCTGCGGTTGCCGTCCCACAGCTGCACGGCGGCCACCCCACTGCCTCCGCCATCGTTCACCAGGCCGCTGATGCTGAGGCTGCCGGCGCGGCTTGAGGCGTTGATCGGTTCAACCCTCACGGTCGGCGCGGCGGTGTCGATGCGGCCGGCGGGGAGCTCGGGTGCCCCATGGCGCAAGGAGGCTGCCAGGCCATCGAGGGCCTGGATCGAGCTGGAGGGAGGCAGTCGCAGGGCATCCGCGGCGATCACGAGGCTGTCCCGATCCCCGGGGCTGATCGCGTAGTGAAACTGCAGCTGGGTGGTGCCGGATCCCCCCCGATAGGTGGCCTGCCGCGCCTGGCCACCGAGCACTAGGGCGACCGTGGGCTCTCCGCTTACCTGCACCGCCTCCGAGAACGCCACGGTGATCGCCAGGCCATCGCCCGGTTGCCACCAGCTCTTGGCTGAGGTGGCCTTCACGCTGACGGCCTTGATCAGCGGCGGGCAGCGCAGCTGCAGCGGTGGGGCCTGGAACGTGGTGCCGGGGGCGGTGGTCACCGCCGTCAGCCGCAGGTTGGTGCCCTGAAAGTCGGTCTGGCTGTGGAAGCACAGCTCCGCCAGTTGCACCGTCCTGGCCGCGCCCGGCCAGTTGGCGCTGGGATCGAGATAGCCGAAGCGGAGCACCTGATCCGTGTTGGGATCACCGTCCGACTCCTCCGGCCGCTCGGCGGTGGGCGTCAGCACCGGTCCCGGCCCCCACCAGCCCCGCTCAAACAGCCGTCGCGCCGGTTTCCAGATCAGCTGGCGGCTATCGAAATGGAGCCGAAACCCAAGGCCGCTGACGCCCTGGGGGTCCCCCTCTACCCGGTAGAGCAGGGGCAGTACCGCATCCGAATCGGGCAGCAGGGCGAGGGTGGTCAAGCCCAGGCTGAGGGTCTGCTGACGGGAGCTCGGCACGGGAGGGAACGATCCGGGGGACATCCCGCAGCGTTCCCCGCTGCTCCGCCCCCATAGGCTGGCGCTGTTTCGAGGTGTCGCCCGATGGGGTCTCCGGTTGAGGCCCTGCTGCTGCAGTGGCTGCCCTGGTTTCAGAGCCCTTGGGGGGCCGTGCTGTTCGTGCCCCTCTATGCGTTGTGGGTGACGCTGCTGCTGCCCGGGGTGTGGCTGTCGATGGTGGCGGGGTTGATCTACGGCCCCTGGTTCGGAAGCCTGCTCGTGTTCATCGGTGCCTGCCTCGGGGCGGAGGTGGTGTTTCTGCTCGGTCGCAGCTGGTTGCGCGACTGGGCCCTGCGGCTGCTTGCGGGTTCCCCGCGGCTTCGTCTCCTCGAGCAGGCGGTCGGCAGGGAGGGCCTGCGGCTGGTGCTGCTCACCCGCCTGTCACCGCTGTTCCCCTTCAGCCTGCTCAACCTGGCCTATGGGCTCAGTGGCGTCAGCCTGCGGGATTACAGCCTTGGCCTGCTCGGCATCCTGCCCGGCACGGTGCTGTTCTGCGCCTTGGGGGCCCTGGCTGGGAGTGCAGCTCGATTCTCCGAGGTGCTCCAGGGCCAGGCCGACCCCAGGCTCTGGACCCTGAAGCTGCTGGGGGTGGCGGCCACGGTGGCTGTGATGGTGATCGTCACTCGGATCGCGCGCCAGGCCCTGGCGGCCGTCGATCAGGACTCCTGATCCGGATTCGGCAGGGGCCAGTCCCGCAGGGTGGCGATCGCCACGAACCAACCCAGCCGCAGCCGGGCCAGCCAGCCGGGGCGGGCCGCCAGTTCCCGGTACAGGGAGCGACCGCAGGGGGTCTTGATCCAGCGGTCGATCGGCAGATCACCGCCGCCACCAGGGGGTGGGGGCTGGGGGGCTGGGGTCGCCATGGGCCCGGCTCGGTCAGGGTCATTCATGCTGGCAAGTTCATGGACCTGGCATGGCCCCTGGCGAGGTGAGGCCCGTTGGCGTTGCCGACTTCCTGCCCTTGATGCAGCAGGATTTCAGCCATGCTCGGATTGTCGTCCTTTCTGCTGACGGGCCTGAGACGGTTGAAGGCCCTGCCATGGCCCCGGCCCCGTCGGCAGGTCCGCCTCCCCGGCGGCCTAGTGCCGCTCCTGCTGGCCGTGGTGCTGCTCTCGGGCACCTTGGGGCCGACCCTGCTGGCGAGGCCAGCGACGGCCCGGACCGTCGCCGACCCCTTGCAGGATCTGGTGGTGCTGGCGTACCACGAGATCAGTGAACCCGCTGACGCCGTCATTCCCGATTACGCCGTCAGGCCTGCGGATTTCCAGCAGCAGATCGGTTGGCTTGCGGGCCACGGCTATCACTTCGTTTCCGTGGATCAGGTGCTGGCGGCCCAGGCGGGTCGTGCAGCCTTGCCGCCCCAGCCCCTGGTGGTCAGCTTCGATGACGGCTACCGCAGTGTCTACGAGCAGGCTTTTCCGCTGCTGAAGCGCTACCGGGTGCCGGCGGTGCTGGGCCTGGTGGGGTCCTGGCTGGAGCCCGATGGCGGCTCGATTGCCTTCGGAGATCAGCGCATCGCCCGGGATCGCCTGCTGAGCTGGGCCCAGATCCGCACCATGGTGGCCAGTGGCCTGGTGGAGGTGGGCAGCCACACCTACGACCTGCACCACGGCATCAGCGGCAATCCCCAGGGCAATTCCCAACCCGCTGCCACCACCCGCCAGTACATCCCGGGCCAGGGGTACGAGGGTGATGGCCTTTACCGCCAACGTCTGCGCAACGATCTGCGGCGCAACAACCGGGTGTTGCAGCGTCACACCGGTCAGGCGCCTCGGGTGGTGGTCTGGCCCTACGGCCGCTACAACCAGACGGCGGCAACGGTGGCGGCAGCCGAAGGGCTCCCCATCGGCCTCACCCTCGACGACGGGGCGAATGGCGGCAGCGTGCCGCTCACGGCCCTGCGACGGGTGCTGATGGGGAGCGAGCTCGGCGGAGCCCCTGGACTGCAGCGGGAGCTCGCGGTGCGCCAGCGCAATGGCGACGACACCATGCGCGCCGCCAAGGTGATGCATGTCGATCTCGACAACATCTATGACCCGGATCCGCACGAGATCGAACGCAACCTGCGCCTGCTTCTTGAGCGCATCCGCGCCATGGGGGTGAACACCGTTTACCTGCAGGCCTACGCCGATCCGGATGGCAACGGTGCCGCCGATGCCCTCTATTTCCCCAACCGGCACCTGCCGGTGCGCGCCGATCTCTTCAATCACGTCGCTTGGGAGATCCGCACCCGCACGCCCGTGCGTCGCCTTTATGCCTGGATGCCGGCCCTGGCCTTCGAGTTGCCGGCCACCCATCCCGCCGCCGGCGATCGGGTGATCACCCAGCCATCCCCCCGCACCGGCCATGTGGCGATGGGCTATCCGCGGTTGTCGCCCTTTTCCGCCAGGGCGATGCGCACGGTGGAGGAGATCTACAGCGACCTCTCCCGTTGGGCGACCTTTGATGGGCTGCTGTTCCACGATGACGTCACCCTCACCGATTACGAGGACGCCAGCCCTGCGGCCCTGCGGCGGTATCGCGCCTGGGGGTTGCCCACCGACCTGTCGCGCATCCGCGCCGATGATCAGCTGATGGACCGCTGGATGAAGGCCAAGACCGACTGGCTCGATCAGCTCACCCTCCAGCTGGCGGCACGGGTGCGCGAGAACCAGCCCCAGCTGCGCACGGCCCGCAACCTCTACGCCCAGGTGGTGCTCAACCCCCATGCCCAGAGCTGGTACAGCCAGTCGCTGGAGTCGTCAATCGCCCTCTACGACTTCACCGCCGTGATGGCCATGCCCTACATGGAGAAGGCCGAGGATCCGGGCCATTTCCTGGAGCGCCTCGTGGAGCGGGTGCGTGAGCAGCCCGCGGGGCTGCGCAAGGTGCTGTTCGAGTTGCAAAGTACAAACTGGCGCACCGGCCGGGATCTTCCTTCGGCGGAACTGGCGGAGCAGTGGCAGCAGCTCTACCGCCTGGGAGCCCACCATGTGGGCTACTACCCCGACAATCTCCATCGGCGTACCCCCGATCCGACGGTGCTCCGGCCTGTGCTGGACGGCCATTCCAGCAGCCCCATGTTGTTCTGATGGCGGCAGCAGCGGTGTTCCTTGTGGGCTATCCGCTGCTGATGGTGGCCGTCTGGATCCTGCTGGCCTTGGTGTTCGTCGCGCGGCGCGAATGGCGGGAGCGCTGGCTGCTGGCGGCTCCCCCGGCTGAACATCAGCCTCCGGTCACGGTGCTGATCCCCTGCTTCAACGAGGGCCCCCAGCTGCTGGAAACCCTGCGGGCGGCCCTCCACCTCGACTGGCCGGACTGGGAGGTGATCGCCATCAACGACGGCAGCGTTGATGACACCGGTGAGCAATTGGAGGCCCTGCTGCCCCTGCATCCCCGCCTGCGGGTGGTGCATCTGGCCAGCAACCAGGGCAAGGCCCTGGCCCTGCGGGCGGGTGCCCTGTTGGCGCGCCATGAGCTGCTGTTGTGCATCGATGCCGATGCGGTGCTCGATCCCCAGGCCCTTGGCTGGATGGTGCGCCATCTGGTGGCGGATCCCCGGGTCGGTGCCGTCAGCGGCAATCCCCGCATCCGCAACCGCACCACCCTCCTGGGGCGGCTGCAGGTGGGGGAATTTTCGATGATCGTGGGCCTGATCAAGCGGGCCCAGTCGGTGCTCGGCCCGCTGTTCTGCGTGTCGGGGGTGATGGGGCTGTTCCGGCGGCGGGCCCTCCATGACGTGGGCTACTGGAATCCCGATCGGCTCACCGAGGACATTGCGCTCACCTGGGCCCTCCAGCGGGCGGGCTGGCGAGTCCGTTATGAGCCCCATGCCCTGGTGTGGATCCTCATGCCCGAAACCCTGCCGGGGCTCTGGAAACAACGCCTGCGCTGGGCCCAGGGAGGACTTGAGGTGCTTGTCACCAATGGCGACCTCCTACGCCATCCGCGTCAGTGGCGCCTCTGGGTGTTGCTGGTGGAGCCCTCGCTCACCTTGGCCTGGGCTTGGCTCCTGGCGCTCAGCCTGGTGGAGCTGCC
>JBEINY010000053.1:0-14299 GCA_040377855.1 Prochloraceae cyanobacterium
GACCGGCATCAACTTCGGCCTGGCGGCCTATTACCGGCTGATGGATGACCGGGACACGGCCCTGGCGATCTGCTCGGCGGTCGTCGAGCAGGTGTACGGCGGCGGCCTGCAGTTCCGCACCCCGGAGGCGATCACGGCGGTCCACACCTTCCGCGCCTGCCACTACCTGCGGGCGATGGCGATCTGGGCCCTCTGGGCCACCCACACCGGCTGGCAACCGATCCCCGGGGCCGATCGGCAGCCATGAGCGCTCCACTGCACCACCGCTTCACCCGGATGCTGAGCCGGTTGACGACCGTCCTCCTGCCCGTGGTGCTCGCCCTCGCCCTGGCCCTGCCGTTCCAACCGGCGCCTGCCCTGGCCCAGCTCCACGTACATGACGACGAGACGGGCCAGCCCCTGGCCCGCAGCCTTGAGAGCCTGCGCGACCTCGACTACCAGAGCTGGCAGGTGGTGGCCTACCGCGATGGTCCGCCCGGCGGTGCGCTGCGGCTGCGGATCGTCGGGTTTCCGGGCCGGGTGCGACTCGACCATCCCACCCCGCTGCGCGTGGTCAGTGGCCGCAAAGAGTGGGAGCTTGCCGACTCCACCCTCGACAACCCAAAACTGGCGCGCGATGGCCGCGATGCCGCCGCCGAATTCGATCTCGAGCCCCTGCTCGCCGACCTGCAGCAGAACCGGCCCCTGAGGTTGCAGCTGCGGGGGGTGTTCACGGAGCTGCCGGTGCCCCCCTACGTGGTGGAGGAGTGGCGGGAGCTCCCCACCTGGACCGCCCAGGATCAGGCGGAGAGCCAAGGGTGATCCGGGCATGGGACCCCCCGGGCCTGTGGCGGCCCTGGATGGGGCGCGCCCTGCAGCTGGCGGCCCTGGGCGCAGGACGCACGAGCCCCAACCCCCTGGTGGGGGCCGTGGTCCTGGATCCCGAAGGCCGGTTGGTGGGGGAAGGCTTCCATGCCGCCGCCGGTCTGCCCCATGCAGAGGTGGGGGCCCTCTCCCAGGCCGGTGAGCGGGCCCGGGGAGGAACCCTGGTGGTAACCCTCGAACCCTGCTGCCACCAGGGCCGTACCCCCCCCTGCACGGAAGCGGTGATCGCGGCGGGCCTGGCCCAGGTGGTGGTTGCCATGGAGGATCCCAACCCCTTGGTGGCCGGTGGGGGAATCGCCCGCCTGAGGGCGGCCGGGCTGACGGTGATCGTGGGGGTGATGGAGGCGGAGGCCCTGGAGCTGAACCGGGCCTTCGTGCATCGGATTCGCCATGGGCGCCCCTACGGAATCCTGAAGTGGGCCATGAGTGCAGATGGGCGCACGGCCCTGCCCAACGGCGACAGCCAGTGGATCAGCGGGCCGGCGGCGCGGTCGTGGGTGCACCGGCTGCGGGCCAGCTGCGACGCCGTGATCATCGGCGGCGGCACCCTCCGCCACGATGATCCGCTGCTCACCAGCCGCGGCCTGCGCAAGCCCGAACCCCTGCGGGTGGTGCTCAGCCGCAGCCTGGATCTCCCGGAGCGGGCCCAGCTCTGGGACCAGTCGGTGGCAGCCACCGTGGTGGCCCATGGACCGGCTGGCCCTGGGGGTGCCGGTCACCGGCCCCAGCGGTCGGAGGCCTGGATCGACCAGGGCGTGGAGGACCTGGAACTGGAGTCGGCCGAACCCGCTGCCCTGCTGGAGGCCCTGGCCGCCAGGGGCTGCAACCGGGTGCTGTGGGAATGCGGAGCGGAGCTGGCGGCCGCGGCGATCCGCCAGGACGGTGTGCAGGAAATCGCCACCGTGATCGCCCCGAAGCTGCTGGGGGGCGAGGCCGCCCGCACCCCCCTGGGCAGCCTCGGCCTTGAAAGGGTGGAAGCCGCAACGCCCTGGCAGGCAGCGGCCCCGATCAACCTGGCCGACGACCTGCTCTGGCGGCTGCGGCTTCCCTGATCAAGCAGATCCCCGGGCGCTTCCGATCAGATGAAATACATGGCGTGATTGTCGATCAGGGCATCGCGCCGCTCCAGGAGATCCTGGAGGGTGGTGCCCCCAAGGAGACTGAGCCGGGCCTGCTCGAGTTCCGCCTCAAAGGCCCGCAGGGCCCGCCATTCAACGCTGGCCTGGCCGTCCTGATCGGAGGCGCTTGGCAGGCCCTCCAGGCAGCGGACCACCTCCAGCACCACCACTTCGGCCGGCGGGGCCACCAGCTGGTAGCCGCCCCTGGGCCCGCGGATGCTGCGGAGAAAACCGCTGCGGCGCAGGCTGGCGAGCATCTGCTCCAGGTAGCGATCGGGGATGCCCTGGCGGGCCGCAATCTCAGGCACCTGAAGCACGCCGCCGCTGGCCTGAACACTGGCGAGCTCCAGCAGGGCCAGCAGGCCGTAGGCCGTCTTGGAACTGAAGGCCACGAAGGAGGGCGCACCGGCAATGGCCGGATTGTGACAGCAAAGCGACCCGCCGTGGGCGGGGACCCCGGACGGGCCAGGGGATGTATCCCAAACAACACGCCCCCCGGGCGCGGAACCCTAAGTTCCCAATGTGCTCGACCGGATTACCGTGGTTTACCAATCCCTCCCCCTTGTTCGCCGCCTCGGAGCCGGCGTTGCCGTGGCGGGACTCACCCTCAGCAGCGGCTCGGTGCTCCTGAGCAGCGCCCCGGCCGTGGCGGCGCCCAAAGCCCCCGTGGCTGCCCCCCAGGAGCTCCTGCTGGTGAGCTATGCCGTCACGAAGGCCGCCTACGACAAGATCATTCCCGCCTTTGAAGCCGACTGGAAAAAGAAAACCGGCCAGACCGTCCGGATCAAGACCAGCTTCGGGGGTTCCGGCAGCCAGACCCGAGCCGTGCTGGATGGCCTTGAAGCCGATGTGGTGGGCCTGGCCATGGAAGCCGATGTGCTGAAGCTGGAGGCCAAGGGGCTGTTGAAGCCGGGCTGGCAGAAAGAACTGCCCAACAATTCCGTGGCCACCAACTCCACGATCGTCTTCTTCCTGCGTCCGGGCAACCCGAAGAACATCCGCACCTGGTCAGACCTCGACAACAAAGGTGTGGACGTGGTGACGGCCAACCCGAAAACCTCCGGCGGCGCCCGCTGGAGCTTCCTCGGTCTCTGGGGCTCCCAGACCCAGGCCGGCACCAGCGAAGCCCAGGCCCGCGCCTACATCGGTTCGGTGCTGCGCAATGTCGATGTCCTGCCGAAGGACGCCCGTGAAGCCACCGACGTCTTCGTCAAGCGCCACAAGGGTGATGTGCTGCTGAACTGGGAAACCGAAGCGATCCTGGCCCGCAAGAATCGCGAGTGGACGGTTCCTTACAAACTGCCCAGCCCGAATGTGCTGACGGAAATGCCGATCGCCGTCGTGGACAAGAACGTGGACAAGCACGGCACCCGCAAGGTGGCTGAGGCCTTCACCCGCTTCCTGTTCACCCCCACGGCCCAGAAGCTGTTCGTGGATAACGGCTTCCGGCCCGTGACTCCAGAGGGCAAGGCCTATGCCCGCGGCAAATTCCAGGATGTGAAATTCTTCCGGATCTCCGATTACGGCGGCTGGGCAGCCTTCGACAAGAAGTTCTTCGCCAAGGGTGGCGTCTGGGATCAGATCTTCAGCAAGAGCCGCTGAGACCTCGGGGCCCCACCCCGCAGCCCCTCCTGACGCAGCCAGGACACGGAACGCCCGCCTCCGATAGGATCCAATCAGTTCCCTATCGACGTAGCGTGGTTCTTCCGGTTTCTGGCCCCGGTGCCGGCCTTTCCAGCACCGGGATCCGCGTTGGGTCCCTGGCCCTGGCCCTGGCTTGCACCGCCCTTGGGATTGCGGGCTGCGGCGGTTCTGTCAGCAACAACCGCAAGACATCTCTGCTTCTGGTGAGCTACGCCGTCACCAAAGCCGCCTACGACAGGATCCTGCCGGCCTTCAAGGCGGACTGGAAGCAAAAGACCGGCGAGGAGCTGGAGATCACCACCAGCTACGGAGGCTCGGGCAGCCAGACGCGGGCGGTGATCGACGGCCTCGAAGCCGATGTGGTGACCCTGGCCCTCGGGGCCGACGTGAACAAGCTGGAAGCGGCTGGCCTGGTGGAGCCCGGCTGGGAGAAGGAGTATCCCAACAACAGCGTGATCACCCGCTCGGTGGTGGCCCTGGTCACCCGGGAGGGCAATCCGAAAGGGATCAGGCAGTGGCCCGACCTGCTCCGTCCGGGCGTCACGGTGGTCACCGCCAACCCCAAAACCTCCGGTGGCGCCCGCTGGAACGTGCTGGCGTTGTGGGGATCAGCTGGGGGTGCCGGCGGCAATGACGCCAAGGGCACGGACTTCCTCCGCGCCGTGATCAACCGGGTTCCCAGCCTGCCGCGGGATGCCCGCGAAGCCTCAGATGTGTTCCTGAAGCGCAGCCAGGGTGATGTGCTGCTCAACTACGAAAACGAGGCGATCGTGGCCGGCCGCAGCGGCGACAAACCGGTTCCCTTTGTCGTGCCGGGTCGCAACATCAGCATCGAAGGCCCGGTGGCGGTGGTCGATCGCCATGTGGAGCGCCATGGCAATCGCCGGGCCGCTGAGGCCCTGGCTGCCTACCTGCAATCGGAACCCGCCCAGACAATCTTTGCTGAGGAGGGCTTCCGCCCCGTGAACCCCACCGTCTGGAACCGGGTGAAAAGCACATTCGCACCGGTGCCGGATCTTTTCACCGTCAAGGACCTCGGGGGCTGGAACCAGGTGGATCGCCGCTTCTTCAGCAGCGGTGGACTCTGGGATCAGGTGATCCGTCAGCGCTGAGCCAACCGGCCCCCCATCCTTTCAGCCGCCCGTCTCCAGGAGCGTCAGGGGAGGGGTTCACCCTGGCCTGCTGGATCTGGCCCGCCTGAACCAGGGGGCTGATCCGCAGGTGGTGAAGACGAACGAAGCGGCAGGTAGGCCCCGGATGGGGGCGATGGGCGCGAGGTGGACTGAATCGTGAGACGACTGATCAGCACCCCCATCACCACGGCGATGTAAATCGGACCGATGACTGCGAACATCACGCTCATCATCTGGGCCTGGGGCGTCATCGGGGTGATGTCGCCGAAACCCACGGTGGTGATGGTGACAAAGGCGAAGTAGGTGAGCCGCACAAAATCCACCTGCCAGATCGACAGATCGGCGCGTCCCCGGAGCTGACCGTCCAGAATGAAGAGCCCGTTCTGGGCATCAACGGCCCGAAAACTGCCGGGATGCACCGTCTCCAGCACCGCCAACAACAGACCGGCGGTGATCCCAATCAACAGATAGCCCGCCACGGCCCCCATCAACACCCTCCCATTGATGCGCACCTCCGCAGCCAGCAGCCGCACCAGCCGCACGGTGCTCCAGGCAGCGAAAGTCGACCAGAGCAGCAACAACGGCAGCCCGGTGCCCCGGTGGGCGAGGGGTGCCAACGACCAGGTCACCTGGGCGATCAACGTGGCCACCCCGAGCAACCGATACACCTGAAGCATCCAATGCTCAACGGTGGGTGTGATCGAGAAAGCCCCCAGCCGGAACACCAGCACCAGCAGCATCAGGTTGTAACTGACAGTGGTGGTCCGGCGGAAGGGAGCCGGCAGGGCGAATCCCAGCAACACCAGCAGGCAGGTCAGCAGAAGTTGGTAGTAGAAGCGATGCCGTTTCTGGGCCTGACTGGCATGGGAGAAGGGCCGGGTCACCGGCATCACCAGCCTCAACCAGCGATACAGGAAGGGGCGGGAACGGCGGGGGGATCGGGCCGGTACCACCAACACCCGATCGGCCTTGCGTTCTTCATCCATAGACGAAATGCCTGAGGCGGCGGGCTTCTGCACCGGCCTGACGTTGCAGCTCGGAATCGGAGCAGCGTTCGTCTTCCCGCTGCTGGGCGGCGATCACATCGTCGGCATCGATGGCGAAGCCCTCGGAGGCCGCCAGGGCCAGAAAGTCGTCAAGCTCGAGGGGCTCCGCCAGCCGCGCGGCCAGGGATGGGTTGTGGCGGGCCTGGCTCACGAAGGCATCCAGCTGGTCGAGGCTCATGGAGTGAGATCAGGCTGATCCCTGTTTAGCCGAAGAGCTGAAGCTGCTGAACAGGTAACGGCTGCGGTTCTGCCTGGGTGGAACCGAGGCTCACCGGCAACGCCTCCCAACCGGCGGGATCCCAGGGCTCCAGCAGGGGTGCCAAGGCCCGCAGGGCTGGACCGTCGGCGGGGGCTGACCAGGCCCGCTCGAGGCCCGTGGGGATGACCACCGGCATGCGCGGATGCAACGGGCGGAGCAGGGCATTGGCGGCGGTGGTGAGCACACAGCAGCTTTCGAGCTCACTACCATCGGCACCGATCCAGCGTTCCCAGAGCCCCCCCAGCCAGAAGGGGCGGCGATCCCGGCGACGGATCCAATGGGCCTGCCGCCTGGAGCCCTGGCCGGCCCACTCGAAATAGCCATCGGCGGGAAGCAGGCAGCGGCGGTGGCGCCAGGCGCCGCGGAAGCTGGCCCGCTCGGCCACGGTTTCGCCGCGGGCGTTGATCGGGCGCCGGGCCTTACGGGGATCCTCGCTCCAGTCGGGGAGCAAGCCCCACAGGGCCAGCCCCACCGCCATCCGCCCCT
Organism: Prochloraceae cyanobacterium; assembly: GCA_040377855.1. Taxonomy (GTDB): domain Bacteria; phylum Cyanobacteriota; class Cyanobacteriia; order PCC-6307; family Cyanobiaceae; genus CAIXOZ01. The sequence continues at coordinate 6,551 of JBEINY010000053.1, forward strand.
CCTCCTGACGCAGGAGCAGCAGGGGTTCCCCCGGATGCAGCTGGGGCCTCGGCGCATAGTGCTGCTCCAGGCCCGGCGGCCACGGACCCGGCAGCAGCGGCCTGAGCTCCTGGAGGGGCGTGGTGAGGGAGAAGCGGCCGCACATCGGAGCCAGAGTGGAACGTTCGGTTCTCCCACCCGGCCGCTGGGGCCGCGGTGCAGTCACCGGGCCTAGCTTGGCCGCCAACCGACCACGCCGCGATGCCCATTCGCCAGGACGACAAAGGACCGAATCGGCGGTTCGGCATCGTCAACCTCATCCTCATCGGCTTCGGGGTGCTGCTGCTGTTCAGCAACTTCCTGCCGAATCAGGGCATGCAGCAGGTTCCGCGGGTTCCCTATTCCCTGTTCATCAACCAGGTGGACGACGGGGCCGTCAAGCGGGCTTTCATCACCCAGGATCAGATTCGCTACGAGCTCAACAACGCCGCCGAAGGGGCTCCCTCGGTGCTGGCGACCACGCCGATCTTCGACATGGATCTGCCCCAGCGCCTGGAGGCCAAGGGGGTGGAATTTGCCGCCGCTCCACCGAAGCGTCCCAACTTCTTCACCACGGCCCTGAGCTGGGTGGTGCCGCCCGTGATCTTCATCCTGGTGCTGCAGTTCTTCGCCAGGCGCAGCGGCATGGGTGGCGCCCAGGGTGCCCTCAGCTTCACCAAGAGCAAGGCCAAGGTGTATGTGCCTGATGAGGAATCCCGCGTCACCTTCGCCGATGTCGCCGGGGTGGATGAAGCCAAGGCCGAACTGGCTGAGATCGTCGACTTCCTCAAGAAGCCTGAGCGCTACGCCGCCATCGGCGCCCGGATTCCGAAGGGGGTGCTGCTGGTGGGCCCTCCCGGCACCGGCAAGACCCTGCTCTCCAAGGCCGTGGCCGGAGAAGCCGGGGTGCCCTTCTTCATCATCTCCGGCTCCGAGTTCGTGGAGCTGTTCGTTGGAGCCGGCGCTGCCCGGGTGAGGGATCTGTTCGAGGAAGCCAAGAAGAAAGCCCCGTGCATCATCTTCATCGACGAACTCGATGCCATCGGCAAGAGCCGCTCCGGCTCCATGGGGGTCGTCGGCGGCAACGACGAACGGGAGCAGACCCTCAACCAGCTGCTCACCGAAATGGATGGATTCGCCTCCAAGGACAAACCGGTGATCGTTCTGGCCGCCACCAACCAGCCGGAAACCCTGGATGCGGCGCTGCTGCGTCCTGGTCGCTTCGATCGCCAGGTGCTGGTGGATCGCCCCGATCTCTCGGGCCGCAAGATGATCCTCGACATCTACGCCAAGAAGGTGAAGCTCTCCGACGGGGTTGATCTCGATCGGATCGCCCAGGCCACCAGTGGCTTCGCCGGCGCCGACCTGGCCAACCTGGTGAATGAGGCAGCCCTGCTGGCCGCCAGGGCCATGCGCACGTCGGTGGAACAGGGTGACCTCAATGAAGCGATCGAACGGGTGGTCGCCGGCCTCGAGAAACGCAGCCGCGTGCTCCAGGACGACGAAAAGCGGGTGGTGGCGTTCCACGAAGTGGGCCATGCGATCGTCGGGCACCTGATGCCCGGCGGCAGCAAGGTTGCCAAGATCTCGATCGTGCCCAGGGGGATGAGCGCCCTCGGTTACACCCTGCAGCTGCCCACCGAGGAGCGGTTCCTCAACTCCAAGGAAGATCTCGAAGGCCAGATCGCCACCTTGCTCGGGGGCCGCAGCGCCGAGGAGATCGTGTTCGGTGAAGTGACCACCGGTGCCGCCAACGACCTGCAACGGGCCACGGACATCGCCGAACAGATGGTGGGCACCTATGGCATGAGCGACACCCTCGGCCCGCTCGCCTACGACAAGCAGGGCGGCAGCCGCTTCCTCGGTGGCGCCAACAACCCCCGCCGGGCCGTGAGCGATGCCACCGCCCAGGCAATCGACAGGGAGGTGCGCTCCCTGGTCGACAACGCCCATGCCAAAGCTCTGGCGATCCTGCACCGCAACCGCGACCTGCTCGAGACGATCTCCCAGCAGATCCTCGAGAAGGAAGTGATCGAGGGTGATGAGCTCAAGGGACTGCTGGCCGGCAGCGTCCTGCCCGAGCACGGGGGCTGACCCCATCCAGCCCCGCCCCCTTGACGGCGGGGCCCCTGATCCCGGATAAGGGTTCTTTGAGATGGGCCGATGGCCACCCAACTCAGCGCCTATCCCTCCCTGGCCGACCTAGCAGGGGGGGATTACCTCTCCTGCGCTGCCATCAGCGCTGAGCAGACCGCTGCGCTGCTCCATCTGGCAGCCGACCTGAAGGCAGGTAGGCGGACAGTGAGCCATCCGGGCCGCAATCTCGGCCTGATCTTCACCAAGGCCTCCACCCGCACCCGCGTGAGTTTCACGGTGGCCATGGCCCGGCTCGGCGGCCAGACCATTGACCTCAATCCCTCGGTCACCCAGGTGGGACGCGGGGAACCGGTAGCCGACACGGCTCGGGTGCTCAGTCGCTATGTGGATGCCCTGGCGATCCGTACCTTCGCCCAGGAAGAACTGGCGGACTACGCGCACTGGGCCACGGTGCCGGTGGTCAATGCCCTCACCGACCTGGAACATCCCTGCCAGGCCCTGGCCGACTACCTCACCCTGCAGGAGGCCTTCGGCGAGCTCGCGGGGCTCACCCTGGCCTACGTGGGCGATGGCAACAACGTGGCCCATTCCCTGATGCTCTGCGGCGCCCTGCTGGGGGTGAACGTCAAGGTCGGCTGCCCCCGGGGCTACGCCCCGGCGGAGGCGGTGCTGGAGCAGGCAAGGCAGCTGGCGGCAGGACGCTGCCAGATCACGGTGCTGCACGACCCGGTGGATGCCGTACGGGGAGCCCAGGCCCTGTACACCGATGTGTGGGCGTCCATGGGCCAGGAAGAGGAGAAGGCCAGCCGGGCTCGAGATTTCGCCGGCTGGTGCCTGAACGAAGACCTCCTGGCCGAAGCCGATGCCCAGGCGATCGTGCTGCACTGCCTCCCTGCCTACAGGGGCCTTGAGATCAGCGCCGGCGTCATGGAGGGCAGCAGCAACCGGATCTTCGATCAGGCCGAGAACCGGCTGCATGTCCAGCAGGCCCTGCTGGCAGCGCTGCTGGATCGCCCCTGACCCCTGGACAAAGTCGCCGGAACCTGCCAGAACAGGGAGTGGTTCATCCGTACTGCCCGTGTCGCCCCTCCCCAGCCTCTCCCCAACGACACGATCTGCCCGGGTGGACGCCACCCTCTCCGCCCTGACGGATGCCCAACAACAGCTCTACGACTGGCTCAGCGCCTACATCGGAGAGCATCGCCACAGCCCCTCGATCCGCCAGATGATGGAGGCGATGGGGCTCAGGTCACCGGCCCCGATCCAGAGCCGCCTCAGGCATCTGCAACAGAAAGGCTGGATCACCTGGCAGGAGGGGCAGGCCCGCACCCTGCAATTGCTCGGGGAGCAGGAGCAGGCCGGAATCCCCGTGCTTGGGGCCGTGGCCGCCGGCGGCCTGGTGGACACCTTCGACGATGTGGCCGAACACCTGGATCTGGAGCCGGTGCTGAGCACCCGCGGCCTGTTTGCCCTGACGGTGAACGGCGATTCGATGGTGGAGGCCCACATCGCCGATGGGGATGTGGTGCTGATGGAACCGGTGTCCGACCCCGGGCGGCTGCGGCCCGGCACGATCGTCAGCGCCCTGGTGCCCGGCAGCGGCACCACCCTCAAGCACTTTCAACGCCAGGGATCGAAGGTGCGGCTGGAGGCCGCCAATCCGGCCTATGCACCGATCGAAGTGGACGCCGACCAGGTGGTGATCCAGGGCAGGCTTGTGGCGGTGTGGCGTCAGGTGTGAAGGGGGAGAACGGCAGGCCTGCTGGGGTGTAGGCTTTCTGAAGGCAAGCGGAGCCGCAAGCGGCACTGCGAACCCAATGGGGCCATAGCTCAGCTGGTAGAGCACCTGCATGGCATGCAGGGGGTCAGGAGTTCGAGTCTCCTTGGCTCCATTCAAAGATCCCAGGCCTGGCCTGGGTTTTTTCATCTCTAGCGCTTTTTGAGCAGGGTGCCGATGGACCCTGCTGCACCCAGATCAGACTCTTTGGCGCCCGTTTAGGCCATGGCACCACGGATGGCAGCATGGCTTGAGACCCTCCAAACCCGCAGCGATGGGGTGATGCCGCCGGAATGGAAGGCCACCTGCGCCACAACAATGCTCGCCAAGGCTCAGAAGTCAGGCAGCCGATGCGATCGGGGGCGACGACATCGGCCGGGCGGGCGAAGAAGGATTGGGGGAGCTGGGCGAGCGGGGTGGCCATGGGAATGGCTCGGAAATGCCATGACCAAACCAACCAGACTTGCGCTGTCGATGAAGAAGGCCCTAGGAATCAACAATCATCCGAGTCGGGATTCCAACAGCCACAAGGGAGGAGTCCACAACCAAAACAACGGTCGCCATGGAAACTCCGATCAACGCACAGATTCGCTTTCGAGCCTTCTGAAAGATTCCCGCGATCAAGAAAAGAACATCGGTAAAAGATATAGACAAAGACAAAGGTAAAGGTAAAGATCACAGAAAGGACGGCGATCACCAAGGATGCGATCCCGATCGTGGACTCCCCCTCCTTTCCCACAAGATCCCGCAACCCCTGGCGGCAGAAGGCCTAGTTTCGATGCATAATTCGATGCATAGGGTTCATCCCCTTCGTTGTACAACTCACGAAAGCTGCTCCGAAACCGTGGTGATCAGAGTGAGCAACCGGCGCATCGCCAACCATGCGATTGCCCAGGCCAGGGCAAGGATCAGGACATGGGCAACCAACAAGACCGGTACCAGAGCGGCAACGATGGTTTTCAGGATCGGGGCCACCCAGATCAGAACCTGAGAAACAATCGCCAAGGTAGTCGCCAGGAACAGATCAAGACCGACTTGTTTGGCGCAACGGAGCTCCTGGACAGGGGCGACATCGGAGCCAACCTTTGACCAGGAAACGGCGAAATTGGCGAGGGCGAGGAAGCCCAGGGCCGATCCCACGGGCGCCACCTCCTTCAGGCTGCCTCCTTCCTGAATCTGACTGGCAACCGCCAAGACGGCAACGGCCAACAATCCCCAAAGGCTCAACGCAATGGAAAGCCTTCGCAGCTTGCGCATCACCACCCCACGACTGCCACGAACCTTAGGGGGCCTGAGCGATGGGGCAACATCCTGAAGTCACCCGGGGCAGGCCAGCCATGCCGAAACTGGCACGGCATCAACGCTGCAACTCGGATGCAGGTGCTGGACAACAGACGGAGACAGCAGGAACCACCCAAGGCGGCAAAGCGTCAGCGCCAAAGGATTGGGTCGCCGATGGAACAGATCCTTGAGGCTGGCCAGATGACCTTGGCGAAGCAAACAGATAAGATCAAACCATGAAGGTGGCAAGAGTGAATCCCATCCGGCCTAAACCATCAGGCTTGCACCGTCAACGCCAAAGAAGCAACTTCAGACGATCAACCAACGAGGCAGTTTGATGATGACGTCCCTGGCACTCATGGCGATGATGCTGCCGGCGCCAGCCGGGATCGCACCACGCCCAGCAGCCGCGACCCAGGTACAGCTCGCCTGCGGAGGTGGGGGTTCAGGCTCTTATCGCAAACCACCCCGACCAGGCCACAGCCACGACCCCCAAACTCCTGCCACCAGCCCTGGCCCATCGGCCAACACAACGACAGACACTCGATAGGCCAGCCATTGGCCACAGGATCACGCCCGAAGCAGCAGGCCCAGCCACAACAACACCTGGGCCCAACAATTGCCTGGATCACGATCAACGCGCTGGATCAAATGGAATCCAGCGGATGAAATCAGATCGCTAGAATTTAAACGTGGTTTTGATCAAGCCCCCAAGCTGACTGAAGGTCTGATCAGCGACGGTGCGCATACCGAGTGGTCGACTGAGATAGATCAGTGCGGGAGTGACGCTGATCTGATCAGTGACCTGGAACTTGTACCACCACTCCCAGACATAGGCACCATCATCGGGAACCACATCTCCGGTCAGGGCTGTTGCAAACACCGGTTGAGCAACGGCAAAGCCAAAATCATTGCCCTTCACAAAGACATCGGTCCACTGAAGACCGACCATCCAGGATTGGCTCGTACTCAGTTTGCCCGCAGCCTGTGCAACGGTGTAGGTGGTGCTGTTGATGCCCCATCCAGCGCTGATTGAGGGAGCCCAGCCGCTCTTCAGGGGTTGCCAGAAGCCACTGAGGCCGAAGGCATTGGTGCTTGCATTGGCATTGTGATCCATGCTGCTATGCACGGTCGGTGTGGTGCCCGGAACAAACTCCGTATGGGGTTGCACGAAGGACCAGATCGCGGCCAATCCCCATTGCTCTTGCTGGTAGCCCAACTGAACGCTGCCGGTGGCTCCGCTGGCCTTGGTCCCACTCCCGCCATTCGCTGGAGAGCCGACACTTGCATGGGTGGCAACGTAATTCGCACTGATGCTGAAGCCGTTGCTCTGCCACCAAAGACCGGCACCTGCGCCAAGATTCTTGCTGTAAGCCGCCGGCGCTCCATTCACCGTCATCAGGTTCAGGATGGTGTCGGAGGGATAGACGCTCGGCCAGAGGGCCAACATGTCTTCCTGGCCGACACGTGCTCCGATGGTCACTGTCATCTTGGAGCCAATCGGAAGCTGGTAGAACAGCTTGTTGATTGCGACGACATCACCACAGTCAACGGCAATACCTGAGCCATCCGTAGCCTCGCACTTTTCCTGGAACGCCGTCTCGAGAATTGACTGATTGCTGAGTCCGTGGGGTTCTCCCCCGAAGATGGACTGACCGAAGTTGCCAGCCCGCAGATTGGTACGCAGCAGATCTTTTCCTGTGAAACTCGTATCAAAGGTGAGCTGCAGGTCGTAGTTGAACGTGGTGGCGTTCGGCAAGGACACAGGAGCACCGGTGCGCCGATTCACCTGGTTGGTGGCCGTATTGATTGAACTGCCACTGAAATTGTTGGCACCCAGAACGAAGGTGGCCTGACCTTTGAGCTTGGTGGTGGTGGAGAACTGGTTCGCTTCCAGCACACCGACGCGGGCCTCGAGGCCATCCACACGGCCCTTGAGCACGGCGAGTTCCTTCTCGAACTCCTTCATCAGCTTCTTGAGCTCATCGGTCACTTCGGTGACGCGATCGAGGCAGGCGTTCAGCAGGGCGGCCGCTTCATAGCGGGTCATCGCCTTGCCACCACCAAAGGTGCCGTTGGGGTAGCCGGCCACGCAGCCGTACTTCTCCACCAGGTTGCTGAGGGCCTGATAAGCCCAGTCAGTCGCCTTGACGTCGTTGAACTGGCTGATGCTGGTGACCTGCTCGTCAGCGGCGCTGTACTTGTCGAGCGCAACGGAAGGAGCGGCACTGGCGGCCAGGGGGCTCAGCAGCCCCAGCGCGGCCGGAGCCAGCAGCAGGGTCTTGAAAAGATTCATGGTGTCCTCACACACAGGAAGGCGCAATGCGCCGCGCAGACACTAAGGCGACCCATGGGTGACGACCACCCCCTGTCCACACAGTTGCTGAACCGTCCCTTAGTGGAAGGAGCGCATGCCTGTATCGGCGCCCCGTAGAAAACGTTCAGCAAGGCCTATACCCGTCAGCGCACATCCCCTTGAAATCACAGGGGCCCATCCCTACCCAGGATCGGTGGCGTCCCGGGACCCTCATCCCAGCGGCCCCTGGCTTTGCACCCTGAAGCCAGCGACGAGGACC
>JBEINY010000079.1:0-9764 GCA_040377855.1 Prochloraceae cyanobacterium
TGGGCGTCGTCGATGGCGAGGCCGGGAATGCCCTCTCGCCCCGCACCGCTGTTGAAGATCAGAAGCTGCGCCGCCGCCCCCAGGACTGGCGCCTGGCCTGTCAGGCCCTTGTAGAGCAGTCGGTGCTGGTGATCACCAGGCCCCAGGTCGGCCTGGCCGACGGCGACAACCTCGTGGCGGCCGCCCGTAGGAAGCCCCTTGGGGTCGGGCCCACGGCCTGGCCGGCTCCCCCGGAGGCCGCCGAGGAGGAGCAGATTGCTGGCGTTGAAGAATCACCTGCCTGATGTCTGCGCGCCGAAGCGCTACGACCGATGACAGTGGCGTGTAGCCAGTGGGTTGGCGGTGATACCCTCCCACTGGAATTGTGATCCGTGATGGAAACCAACGATCTCGGCTTTGTGGCCAGCCTCATGTTCGTGCTGGTTCCCACGGTTTTTTTGATTGTTCTCTACATCCAGACCAGCAGCCGGCAGGGGGGCTGAAGCCCTGCTGGCTCCTTGGCCGGGAAGGCTGAGCCAGGTCCCCCCTCCCTCCATCTGAAGGCTTTTTGCGGAGTGATCCCTGGGGTTTCCCATCGGCTCGCTCCAGGCAGGATCGTCCTCCGATCCGCCTGATTTCTTGATCAACTCTCCAAGCCTTCCTCCTTCATGGGAAGGGGTTGGGGAATCTTTTTGTTTGTTTTTCTCCCTGCCTTTGATCCCCGTCGGCCGAAATCGGTGCCCATGGGTCCGCCGGCCTCCCGCATCGGCCCGGCACCAGCAGGCCGATGCGGGAGGCCGAGCCCCCTGAATCGTCAGCTTTTGGTTTCCGGCTCCCGGACCAGCAGCACCGGAGCCGGGGCATGCACCCGGATGTAGTCACTCACTGAAGAGCCCAGCAGGCGATCCAGGTCCACCAACCCTCTGGCCACCAGCGGACGACGATCCTGGGAGGCGATCAACAGCAGATCGGCCTTGCAATCGGCTGCGGCGGTACAGACAGCCCTCCCCACATCGCCGGTGCGATGCATCGGCTGCAGTTCAACACCGAAACTGCGGGCCCGTTGCACGGCCTTTTCAAGCACTTCATCCGCCGGGTTGCGACCGCCACGGGAGGGGGTGATGTCCTGGCGACTCACATGGACACCCGTGAGGCTCCCGCCCGGGATCTCGCGCACCATTTCGCAGGCCAGTCGGAGGGCGTCATCACCGACGCCAGTGCCATCGATCGTGACCAGCAGTCGGTTGATGTGCCGAACATAGAGGTCGTCCCTGACCAGCAGCATCGGCCGGGTTGAGAGCTGGAAAACGTATTGGCTGGCGCTGTTCGAAAGAATCGACTGCAGCCGTCCCAGACCCCTGGATCCCATCACGATCAGGTCCGTGTTCAGCTCGTCGGCCACTTTGAGCACGGTCTGCTTGGTGTCGCCCTGGCGGATGATCGTGTTCACGTCTCCGGGGTTCAGGCCGAGCCTGGTCACGGCCTCCGCCAGCAGTCCGGCGGCCTGCTGCCAGTGATCCTGCACGCTGGAGCCACCCTGCTCAGGAACCACATGGAGCAGGTTCAGGCGAGCTGTTTGAAAGGCGGGAAGGTCGCGCAGCATGCGCACCATCTCCTCGACATGGCCTTTGCCGGAATCGGCGATCAGTAGGTTGCGAAACACGGGGTCCTTCACCGCTCTCCGGCAGCCTATGGCCCATTGCCGGATTCAATGCGATGGCGAAGCGGTCTGTCGTGGACTCCCAGGACCATGGACGTGGCTGGAGCCTGCGGCGTCGGGTGCTGCCCCAGCACACCGACCACGCCGGCGTGATGTGGCATGGCGCCTATCTCAGCTGGTTGGAGGAGGCTCGGGTGGAGGCCCTGGCCTCTGCTGGACTGGCCTACAGCGACCTCTCCGACCTCGGTCTTGAGTTGCCGGTCGTGTCGCTGGCGATCGACTACCGGCGCGGTTTGCGGCATGGCGACCTTGTGGAGCTGCGCAGTTGGGTGTTGCCCCGCTCCGGAGTCAGGCTGCCCTGGCTCAGTCGGTTCATCGGCGCTGACGGTGTCCTGGCGGCGGAAGCACGGGTTGACCTGGTGCTGGTGGAGTGGAACCCCACCAGTGGCGCCCGACGCCCGCTGCGGCATCTGCCGCCCGACCTGGAGGCTGCCCTTGCTCGCCTGGAACGGGGGGAGCCGGACATGCCCTAGGCTGGTACATCTGTACTGGCGCCATGGGTGAGTTGCTGGTCCGGGCTTTTCCGGTCCAGGAGTCTGTTGTGCAGGCTTCTGCGGTTGATGGGGGGTGCGCATCCGGGTCCCGGCGCGGCTGGTCGGATCGTGATCGTGCCTGGTGGCTTCTATGGAGTGGCTGCCCTGGGATCGGTTGGGTGCGTCTCCAGGTTCTGGCTGCCCTGCCCGGGGGATTGGAAGCGGCCTGGGGCATGCCATCGATCGAGCTAGGACGCCGCACGGGCTGGTCCAGTTCCCTGTTGGAGCAGGTCGAAGCCCATCGCCGCCGTCATGGGGGGCAGCCGCTCGGCTCTTTCAGTCCTCGCCAACCGGGGGACGCTCCCGTGCTGTTGCCAGGAGATCCGGCCTGGCCCCCTGCCCTGGCGGATCTCCCCAGGCCCCCTGTGGCCCTCCACTGGCAGGGGCGGGGCAGTCTTTGGCCCCGGCTGGCCCGTCGTCAGGCCGTGGCGGTGGTGGGCACCCGGCGGCCCTCCCTGCATGGGCGTTCCATGGCTCGCTGTCTCGGGGAGGCCCTTGCCCGGGCGGGCTGGCCCGTGGTGAGTGGTCTCGCGGAAGGTATCGATGCCGAGGTGCATCGGGGGTGTCTGGAGGCGGGTGGGGCACCGGTGGCCGTGCTCGGCACGCCGTTGAGTCGCGTTTATCCGAGCCATCATCGGCAGTTGCAGCAGGCGGTCGGCGAAGCCGGCCTCTTGGTCAGTGAATCTCCCCGGGGAGCCAGGGTGCTGCCCGGGCATTTCGCTGCCCGAAACAGGCTGCAGGTGGCCCTGGCCAGGGCCGTGGTGGTGGTGGAGTGTCCGGCCAGCAGTGGAGCCCTGCATTCCGCTTCGATTGCCTGGAAGCAGGGGTTGCCGCTTTGGGTGGTGCCCGCCGACGCCTGCAAGGCCTCGGCCCTCGGTAGCAATCGCCTCCTGGCCAGGGGCGCCACGCCCCTGCTGGATCCTGCCGATCTGTTGGCGGAGCTTGGTGAAGGCCCCCTGCTGTCGCCTTCAGTTCCTGTTCTCCAGCCGGTTCTGCCCCGAGGAGCAGGCCTGGGAGAGGCGCTGCTGGAGGCGGTTGGTCCGGGAGCTTCATTGGAGCAGCTCTGCCTGCGGCTCGAAGAATCCCCAGCCGCTCTGATGGTTCCGCTCCTGAAGCTGGAGCTGGCCGGTGTGCTCCGCGCCGAGCCAGGCCTGTGCTGGAGCCCCGCCAGCGCAGCCCGTGGGCCCGCAGAATGACCCTGATGGGTTGTTGTTTGATCCCAGGGCAGCCGGGCCCCATCGGCTGTCAGCCCCTGGCCAAATCCCAGGTCATGGCCCGCCTGTTGGATCCTCCTGGGCTGGTGCGGCCGGGGCCCCCAAGGCCACCGTCCCCTTCCCTTTCGTCTACCTACGCCAGGGCAGCTGATGTCCACCACCGTTTCAGTGTTTTCGCCTGCCCCTGCCCCTGCCCCTGAAGCTCGAGCGGAGCTCCTGGCGGATGCCCTGCTGGCCTGGCGGCGGCGGTTGTTGCTCGAAACGGGCGGACAGGCTGCAGATCTTGATTGGCTGCTGGATCTGGAGGGTGGCCTGCGCTGGGCCGATCTCCAGGCGCTTTTCCTCCATCCCGAGCGCCCGGTCAGCCTGGCCTGTTCCCTCAGGCACCTGGAGGATCTCTGGAAGCGCCATCGCCAGGCAGAGGTTCCCCTGCAATACCTCGTGGGTCGCTGTCCATGGCGGGATCTCGAGTTGGCCGTCGGGCCGGGCGTGCTGATTCCCCGGCAGGAAACCGAGAGTCTCATCGACATCGCGATCTCCTGCTCGACCTCACCCGGGGGGCCGAGCCCCTGGGCCGACCTCGGCACCGGTTCGGGTTGCCTGGCCGTGGCCCTCGCCCGTGCCTGGCCAGCCAGCAATGGTCTGGCCGTCGATCAAAGCGCCGCAGCCCTGTCGCAGGCGGGTCACAACCTCAGGCAGGCAGGAGTGGATGCCAGGGTGACCCTATTGGAAGGTTCCTGGTGGGATCCCCTCAGGCCCTGGTGGGGCCAGCTGGAGCTGGTGGTGGCCAACCCGCCTTACATCCCCTCCGCGGTGGTCGATGCCCTGGAGCCTGTGGTGCGTTGCCACGAGCCCCGGATGGCCCTTGATGGTGGTCCCGATGGCCTGGCCTGTCTTCGCGCGCTGGTGGCGGGGGCCATCTCTGCCCTGGCGCCAGGGGGGTGGCTGTTGGTGGAGCATCACCACGATCAGAGCGACGCAGTGATCGCCCTCTACCTAGGGGCAGGTCTGGAGCAGGTCAGGGCCCACAAGGATCTGGAGGGCTGCGGCCGTTTTGTGGTCGGTCGGCGGCCCATGGGGCCGCCCAGCATGCCGGGATCGCCATGACGCAGTTGTTGCCTGGTTCCCCGGTGCTGACGGCGGAGGCCCTCGCCGCTCACCTTCAGGGCCTGGGGGTGGGGATCTTCCCCACCGATACCCTGCCGGCCCTGGCGGCCCTGCCAGCGTCTGCGCATCAGATCTGGACCCTCAAGGCGCGACCGGCCACCAAGCCGTTGATTCTCATGGGTGCCGATCCTGCCGACCTCCTGGCGGCCCTGCAGCAGCCCCTGCATCCCGATTGGGAGGCCATGGCCCGTCAGGTCTGGCCGGGGCCCTGCACCCTGGTCCTGCCAGCCTCGGGTGGCTTGCTCGAGCAACTCCATCCCCAGGGCAGCACCGTCGGCCTTCGCATTCCCGCTGCTGCGGCTTCGATAGCCTTGCTGCGGCTCACGGGCCCCCTGGCAACGACCAGCGCCAACCGCTCCGGAGAGCCGGCCTGTCAGAACGCGGATCAGGCGTCGGCGGTCTTCCCCGATACGCCTCGCCTCGGTCCCCTGCCCTGGCCCGACGGGTCGGGGCAGGCCAGCACCGTTCTGCGATGGACAGGCCCTGGCGCGTGGCAGGTGCTGAGATCCGGGGCCTGTCACCCCCTCGAGGCCCCGGGCTCAGCTTCCCCATAGGGGGCAGGGCGGCAAACCGCTCCACGACGCCACCCGCGGGGGCTCGGTTTCAGGCGCTTCGGCTACCAGTTCCGCCAGACCCAGCAATGGCATGGCTTTGGTCGGAGCCGGCGAGGGCAGCAGGGTGCCTGGAGCATGGTCCAGTAGCGATCGCTGGGCAGGGGTGGTGTCGGGCAACAGCACCACCTGGCCCCGCACCACGATCACCGCCTTCAGGCCCAGCTCACGTCCACTGGCGGCGGTGAGTCGGCGCAGGGATTCGAAGTGAAAACAGGCCCCGACGCCCGGGGTGAAACTGGTTCCACTGCCCGTCAGGGCCAGGCGAAATCCCTGCCGGCCGCCCGGTCGCTCCTGGCTCGCTGCTGCCGCTGCGGTGTCCGCAGCGTCGGCGGGCGGATCGGGCCAGCGTCCATCGAGGCCCGGCAGCGCCAGACCGGCACTCGCATCGCGGAAGGCGCGTGCCACAGCTTCTTCAGCAATCCGTTCCCAGTGCGCCCGCTCCGAGGCAGGCAGGCGCTCGGGGAGGGGCTCAACACGATCAGGGCGGATGCTCAACCGATCCATCGACGCGGAAGACGGCCGGGGATCACTGTTTTAACCCTGGGCTCCCCGAAATGGCGCCCTGAGCCTGCTGGGCGTGCTGGTTCGTCGACGGACAGGGCGATGGCCGTGATCCGGGCATGGGAGGTTCCGGAAGCTTCAGGGCAGCCGCAGATCCACGGTCGTCGCCTCGGGCCAGGCCCCTTGCCAGGGTTGGGCCTGGTGGCCTGGGGCCAGGGCTCCCGGAGGAGATGCGATGAACCCTTCGGCATCCGAGTGGAGCACCCAGCTCTGCAGCACCGCTGGGTGGGAGCCGGTGGTCAGCAGATCGAGTTGAAGCGGCACATCCGGTGCCAGAACCGGATGAAGACAGGGGTAAAGGCGCTCCTGCCGGTAGCGAACCCCGAGGGGATCGACCTCGCCGGCCGCAGGGAGGGGCAGCGGCCGCCCCTTCAGCAACAGGGTGTGGCGTTCCCTGAAGGCGGGGTTGGTGATCACCTCAAACCGGCGCAGGGAACTGTCGATGAAGCGGCTGGTGCTGCCGCCTTCCACGGGGGTGTCGCACAGCAGCGGCCACGGCTCGAGGGCCCGGCGGATCTCCAGGCTTGCCTCTCCGTCCTGCCACTGCAGCAGCTGCGGAAAGCGCCAGGTCCAGATGGCTCGAAAGATCGCCTCCTCCTGGGGCAGTCCTGCCGCGGCCAGATCCCCCAGCACTGCCATCAGGTCCTCCCAGAGCTGGCTTGGCAACAGTTGCCGGTCGTGGAGGGTGGCACCGAAGGGGTGGAGGGCCTTGGGGCGCCGGTTTGGCTCGAGCAGAAGCACCGCCAGGGATCTCCACAGCAGGGCCACCGCAGAACTCCAGCGGTGATCGGGCATGGATTCGATCGCCCGGAATTCCAGCAATCCCTGGCAACCCGCCATCCAGGCAGGGTTCCAGAACTTGTCCAGGCTGATTTCGCTCCGATGGGTATTGCCACTCTTGTCGGCGTGGAGATGGCGCAGGGTTTCGCTGATCGGTACCCGTTGATCGCCGCTTCCCAACTCGCTGAGCACCGCATGGGCCAGGGTCAGGTCAAGCCAGCTGGCGCTGCCTTCATCGGGTCTGGGGGCCTGGGATGCCGGTCCCACCGAGTCTCCGCAGAACAGATAGGCGAGGCTTGGGTGGTGTTGCCAGTAGCGAAGGATTCCCACCAGCCAGGCGGGCCGCGGGAAGAAGGGGTTGTTCTCCAGGGTCGGGCCTCCCCAGAGCAGGTGGTTACCGCCGCCGGTGCCCTCTCGCCGGTGGAGACCCTGTTTCCAGGACCGCAGACCCACGGCCTCCCCAGCCTCCTCCAGCACCTGAAGCCAGAGGGCGTACTCCTCCCAGCTGCCGCAGACCGGCAAATTCACCTCCAGCACCCCTGGATCGGCCGTCAGGCCGAGCACCTGCCAGTGCCCCTGGCCATCCAGGGGCAGCACACCACTCAGATCCGGGGGCGCGCAGTGCTGACTGGCCTTGGCGATCGCTTCGAGCAGCGTTTCCAGCGGTTCCCGGGCCACAGGCGGCAGAAACAGGCTCCAGCCGCTGTCATCCCGCTCCAGGGTGAGCACCTGCTGGAGCACCCCCTCGGGAAAGTGCTGCAGGGGCAACCTCAGACCCGCAGGTCCAGGAGCCCCGCTTAGTTCCCGCATCGATTCCTCCAGGGGCCAGGCCGCTGCCGACCAGCCATTCGCCTCGTCATGGCAGAGGGGGGCTGCCCAGACCTGTCGATCCGATTGCAGGGGATCCCGCAGGGGCAGGGGCTTCAGGCGACAGCCGAGATCGCTGCCGATGCTCTCAAGCACGTCCAGGGCCGCAGCCGCGCTCAGGGGAGGGCGGTCCTGCCGAGAGGGCCAGCTGACGAGGGGTTGACCCTGGAGGTCTGCGATCAGGCGCAGGGTCCAGCGGGGATTCACCTCTCCGTCGTAGCGCTTGCCGGGACAGAGCAGCAGGGTGCTGCCCGGCCAGACCCGCTGCTGCAGCTCCGTGGCCAGGGCACGGGCGTAGCTCAGCTTGGTGGGGCCATCCGCGGCCACCGACCATTCGGGCCCGACCGGATCGATCGGCACGTAGGTGGGTTCACCGCCGAAGGTCAGGATGATGCCGGCGTCCTGGAGGCGTTGCTCCAGGGTGGCCGCTGTCAGGCGCTGCAGCGCGGTGGCCTGGAGCTGGAGGGCTGGGCTGACCACGGGATCGAACGGGTGTTCAGCTCTCCATCGTGGTCGTCGCGGGGCCCCTTCATGGTGTCGAGAGGAGCCGTTTGGGAAGGCTCAGGGTCTGGATGTCGTGGGATGACTGGACGTGGATCGGTCGGAGGGTGCTGGCGGACCGGATCCTTCCAGCAGGGGCATCACCCAGCTACCCGAGAGCCGTTCCATGAGGTTTCGACTGGTCTGGGCCGTGCTGCGCACATCCGTCAGGGTGTCGCGCAGCAGTGGTAGCAAGGCATCGAGGTCCGCGCTGGAGGCGTCAAGACTCTGGCGGCCATCACGACCGAGTGCCTGATAGGTCAGGAGCGTTTGCCGCGCCTGGCCCGCGGTCAGTTCAGACTGGCGTCGTAGGGAACGGGACAGATCGCCGGCGGCAAGGATGGTCTGATCCACCCCTTCCAGGGTTTTGGGCAGGGAGGTCTCGGCGATCGCCGCCGTTCGATTGAGCAGGCGATTGAGGGGAATTCTGGATTCGGCCAGTGCCACGATCAGATCCTTGACATCCACCGGGCTGTCGTACTGCACAACCAGGGATGCCTCCGGCGTTGCAGATTCCGCAGGATCAGCGGTCACGTCGAGGTAACTCATGCCCACCAGTCCTTCCTGGTCAAGGCGGACCCGGCTGCGGGGTCCCAGCATCGATCGGTAAGCCGGCTGGATGCTCAGGGTCACGCGCACCATGGCATCGCGGCGCAGTTCCACCTTGTCGACCCGGCCGATCGGAAATCCCGACAGCCGCACCGGTAAGCCCGGTGAGAGGCCATTGGCATCCTTGGTCAGGAATTCCACCGGCTTCGAGAACAGCATCCAGACCTGTTCCCTGGCCATGCCGATCAACAGCAGGCACAGGAGGGCCGCCGCCCCGAGGGTGGTGACCATTCCCTGGCGACCGATGCCGATCAAGGGCAAGCTGTTTTTAAGGGGTTTGGATGGTGGGGACGGGGGCATCGGAGTCGATCCGGATGGTTCAGTTCGCATGGATCAGCAGAACCAGCACCAATTCGGTGCCGAGGATTGCCAGGGATGAGAGCAGCAGGGCATCCGAGACCCTCAACGAGAGAGGGCGCTGGTCGGCGTCGATGGCCCACCCTTCCCGGCAGCAGATCAGGGTGGTGACCGCTGCGAGCAGCCAGGTCTTGGCCAGTCCGAGGGCGATGTCGCCGGCCTGCAGAACGGAAAGAACTCTGAGGACCAGCAGCAGGGGTTGGCCGCCCGCCTTGCACAGCACCACCGTGACGAGGATGGTGATCATGAAGTACACAAATAGGGTGCCAGTTCCGATCAGTCCTTGCCACAACTCGCTTCGGCAGCGGCTGATGGCGAAGCGTCTGGAAACGGCAGGGTTGGAAGGCTCCCTGCGGCGACGGGAGTCCCAGAGCAGAGTCAACAACGGTGCGCAGCGCACCATGTAGACCAGGCTGATCACCACGGGCCCGAGATTCACCAGGGTGTCGCGGCTGAGGCGCTGCAGGCCGATCGGACTGACGTGGCCCAGGGGACCATCGAGCAGTTCGATCAGGCCCAGTTCAAGACCGGCACCGGCCACCACGATCAGCAGCACGCTCATCGGGGAGCTGGTTCTGCCCAGCACGACCCAGGCAGGACCGTGGCCGGGATCGGTGGGGGCGGCCCCGGCCTGATCAGATGCCACCGGCCATGGCTGGCTGAGCCAAGACTTCTCAGGCGGTGCCATCAGGACGGCTCGCGGGCAATGTTTCCTGGGCCTATCGACTGCTGGTACCGCAGGCAACTGGCGCGCTGCTGCCGGGGCATCTGGGGACTGGTGAAGCCGGCTAACGGATTTGAACCGATGGCCTTCGCTTTACAA
>JBEINY010000073.1:0-10386 GCA_040377855.1 Prochloraceae cyanobacterium
CGGCCAGCGGCCCCCGCTGCTGCTGGTGCTGATCTGGAGGCTGTCGCCGTACCGGCGGTCGGGGTCCGTGAACAGGCCGTAGAGGTCGAGATGGAGGGGGTCGCCCTGGCGCAGGTGTTGCACCTCCCCGGACACGAAACCTGGATTCAGGGCTGGTGGATCATTGCGGTTCTCCACCATCAACAGCAGCTCCCGATGGGCCTGGAGGCCGCTGCGGTCGGTGGCGATGAGAGGCAGGCGCAGCGGTCCGACAGCGTCGTTGCCGGGGGTGCCCCTGAGCACGCCGCTGTCGCTGATCTCCAACCAGCTGGGCCGCTCCGCCAGGGTGATCTGCAGCCGGTCACCGTGGATGAGATCAGCATCCCGGAACAGGGAGGCGAGGGCGAGCTCCCAGGCCTGACCCTGGATCAGGCTGTAGGAATCGGGTTGATCGGGGTTGATCTCCGGGGCCTGGTTGACGTTCCCCACCGCCACCCGCAGGAGCTGACGGGCCTGGCGACCGGCCCGATCGGTGGCCGTGATCGTCACGGTCAAAGGTTGGCCATCGGCTGTGGCGGCGCGGCCATCGGGGTGAAGGTGCAGCAGGCCGTTGGAGGGATCGAGGGTCATCCAGTCCGGCAGGGACGGACCTTCGAGGCCGTAGCGGAGCTGGTCACCGGCATCGGCATCGATGAAGCGATCCGCCAGGGACACCATCCGTTCCTCCCCTTCCTGGAGGGAAATGTCGGAGCCGCCCTGGGGGCGTGGTGCATCGTTGATGGGCCGCACCTGCAGGGTCACCTCAAGGCTGCGGCTGCGCCGGTCGGCGCTGCGCAGGGCCATGGCGATCGCCTCCACCTGAAGGCGGTGCTCTCCCGAGGTATCAGCTGCCAGTTGCACCGCCACCCCCGCGAGGCTGTCGAGGCTGTAGGTGCCTGACCCTGGACGGTCGGGGCTGAGGATCTGCCAGCGGCCCTCGCTCCAGCGCCGCAGGGTGGCCCCCTCCGGCAGGCCCCAGAGGCGGAAGTGCAGGCTCTGGGCCTGGGTGCCCACCAGGGCGGCCTGGATCACACCACCCTCTTCGCTCAGCAGGGGGATCGGGGTGTCCTCGTCGCCAAGCAGCGGTCCAGTCACCTCAAGCTGCGGCACGATGGCCAGGGCGCCGGCGAGCACGTCCAGAGCGATGGGATCGCTCCAGGCCTCAGACCGGGATCCGCCCTCCACCTCCCGGCTACGGGCACGAAGCAGCAGCGGCAGATCCGGGTGCTCCGGTGGAAGCTGGAGCTGCACCCGGCCCAGGTCGGCGGCGGCAATCTCCCAGCCATCCTGGAGTTGGCCATCGGCTCCGGGAGCGCGGATCGGGCGGGCAGGGCCGAGGAGCTGCACCGCCGGCGGAACGCCCAGGAGCACCAGGCTGAGGCGTTCGCTGCCATCGGTGTCGGGGCTGCTGATCTGCAGACCCTCCAGGGAGACCCGACCCTCGCCATCGATCAGCCACTGCGTCGGGGCCTGGAGCAGGGGGGGATCGGCTACTGGGTCGATGGCCACCCAGAGGGTTCGGGGCCCGGAGCGGGCCTCGCCGCCGCCCGTGCTGGAGCGGGAGATCGCTTCGATCGTGAGCGGAATGCGGCCGGAGCGCTGGGCGGCGGTCGGTACCAGTTGCAGATCCCCGAGGCTGGTGACGGCATAGACGGGGGCCCCGGCTTCCCACCGCTGGGGTATCACCGTGGCGCCGGTGCTGGTGCGCAGGGCCAGATCCGGGGGCAGGCCCCGCAGTTCGATCCGCAGATCCTCGCGTCGGGCATCCGGGCTGAGGGAGGCCTGCACCACCGAGGCCAGAGGCAGGGGGGCGGGGTCGTCCTCCCAGGTCTGCAGCCCCCCGACCAGCTGCAGCACGGGGTGGTGGGCCTGCGATGAGAACAGCACCGGCAGCCGCTGAGGTTCGCTCTGCAGGGTGGTCTGATCGACGCTGAGCTGGCCGTTGCTCAGTTCCCGCGACAGGGCCACCACCTGCAGCAGGAAGTCTTCCTTGCGAGGGACGTCTGGGCCGCCGGCGCCCGTGGTGGCGGAGATCGCATCGCGGAGGCGCAGCTGGCCTGAGCTCAGGTCGGCCCCGCGAACCCGCACCACCCGGCGGCCATCGTCCAGGGCGATCTGGGCTTCAGGCCGCCAGCCCGGGTCGTCGGCCCGCTCGACCCGCACCCAGTCGGGCAGATTCGCCAGCTCCACCAGCAGCTCCTCGGATCCATCGCCATCGATCAGGGCGGCCTGGATACCATCCAGATCGACGCTGCCCTCTTCCTGCAGCACCAGGCCGGTCGCCGTTAGCTCCGGCTGCAAGGTCAGCCGGGGTGGATCGACGATCGCCGCCAGCACGATCGTGGCGGTGCGGCTGATTGCGGCGCTGTCGCCGTTGGCGCTCTCGGTGGCGATGGCGGTGATCGTCAGGTCGATCCGTCCGGAGCGGTCCGGCGGAGGCAGTAGCAGCACCTCAGCCAGGGAGGCCAGAGGGGTGACCAGTCGCCGGCTGGCGGTGCCCGATGGGACCTGGCCCGGCTCTGGCTCAAGGGCCAGGGGCTCCAGGTCTCCGGAGCTGAGACGGCGCATCACCCGCATCCCCGCTGGTAGCCCGGACAGCCGATAGGAGAGCTGTTCCGATCCATCGGAGTCCACCAGGGAGGCGCGGCCATCGCGGATCAGTTGGTCCAGGGCAATCGGTAAGTCCTCCTGGCCCTGCAGGCGGCGCAGCAGAAGTTGCGGGCGATCGGCCACCGGCCGCACATCCACCGCCAGGGGGGTCACGGCTGAAGCCAGCACACTGCCGTCAAGACCGATGCGGGTGACCAGCACACTGGCGTTGGCGCTGCCGCTGCCGTGATCAATCGATTCCACGGTTAGATCCCGTCCCTGGGCGCGGCTGCTCTGCAGATCCCCCCAGGTGAACAGCCAGTCGCCCCGGCTGTCGCGCAGGCCCAGGCTCGGCACCAATCCGTCGGGCAAGCCCATGATCCGCACCAGGGTGAGGTTGGCCTCCTCCGGGCTCAGGCTGTCCAGGGCCGGCGCCTGCAGCTCCATTGCCACCGGATTGCCGCCTTCCTCCAGGATCAGCCCAGGGGCCAGGCGGGCTTCGAACGCCAGCCGGGGGACGCTGCTGGGGGTCTGTCCGGGCTCGGGGGCCACGGGATCGAAGCGCAGGCCGACATCAAAGAACGCGGCAGCCCGACCTTCCGCCAGGGTCAGGGCCCCCTGGCGCAACAGGGGGTTGCCGGCCGCGGTGCGATCGCTCAGCGCCGTGGGATTCAGATCGATCGCCGCCACCCGCTCCGCCAGGGTGATGAGCTCCTCGGGTCGGCTCTGGCCATCGCCGTCATCGAACCAGAGCTGCAGGGACGACCAGGCGGCATCGCTTGCATCCAGGCGGCCGTCGTCATTGCTGTCCAGGCTGGAGAGGGCCTCGATGCCGCTGCGGAAGGGCCGTCGCTGGTCGGTGCTGCCGAAGCATTCCGAGATCAGTTCGGAGGCGCTGCGGATCACGCCATCGTGATCGCGATCCAGCACCAGGATCGCGTCGTCGCGGAAGCGATCGCCGGGCGCCAGCCAGGCCGTGCGCTGCGGACGGCCGTTGAGCAGCAGGTCGAAGCTTGTCGCAGAGGACTCCAGGGACGACAGGGCCAGACCATCCCCTCCCAGATCGACGATCAGCGGATCGAGGGCCACCCCAGCCCTCGGACCGATCCAGGGGCCGAGGGTCAGGCTGGCGCTGACGGTGGGGGAGCGTTCGCCGCTGGGAAGGTCGTCACTGGCAGGAAGCAGGGCGGTGGCCTCCAGCCGCAGGGCAGCGGCGCTGAAGGCCTGGGGCTCCTGGTTGGAGGTTGCCAGACTGCGCAGCCGCAGGGGCAGGCGGATCGGGGCGGCAGCCGCCACGGGATCGTCGGTTTGGGGCGGAAGGCTGAAGAGGATCGCGGTGGCGAAGGCATCGGAGGCCCCGGCCCGGCGCTCGATCCCGCGGCTGCCATCGGGCAGCACCAACCCATAGCCCTCAGGCAGACCGCTGATGCTGAGATTGATCTGTTCGGCGGCGTTCACGAGTCCACGGCTGTTGGCACCGCGGCTGAGATCGAAGAGCAGTTCGCCGCTGGCGGCATCGAAGCGGAGGTTCTCGAGCCTCGGGGGACGGGCCCTGGGCACGACGTTGAGGTCGAGTTCGATCACCTCTCCGCGGGCCGCATAGCCGCGGTTGAGATCGGTCTCGAGGGAGACGAAGCGGCTGCCAGGCTCTGGCCGGGCGCTCGCCAGCGCTTGCACCGACAGGGTCAGATGACCGAGCAAGCCTTCGGGAGGCACGAGTCTCAGACTCAGATTGGCGGGATCGTCGCCCTGTATCAGCATCGTGTGCTGGCCGGGCCCCGGTGCCGGCAGATCCGTCGCTGTGATCGTGATGGCGTTGCCCCCGGGCAACACCGTCACCCCGGAGGCCACGGTGACCAGAAGGGCCGGATGATCGCGGCCGCTGGCTGCTTCGGCGCTGAAGCGAAACAGGGCCGCCTCGCCGCTTCCGTCATCGTTGACGCCGATCCGGCTGGTGGTGTCGAGTGCCTGCAGGGTTGGCTCCAACACCTGGGGGGTCACCGGCAGGCGCAGCTCCAGGGGGGTGGATCCGGCTTCCTCACCAGTGGTGGTTTCGATGGCGTAGGCCACGGCGCGGAATCGGGCCTCCTCGCCCAGCAACCGGTCGTTGCTGGTGAGGATGGCTGTGGTCCACTCCGCGGCGCTGAGGGAGAGCTGCCATTCCTCCCCTCCCTCGGCCGGCCGGCGGATGGTCCATTGGCCGATCGCTGCCCCTTGCGGATCGAGCACTTGAAGATCAGCGGCCGTGGGATGGGTGCTGGAGGGCCGGTAGGTGAGGGTGTAGCGGCTGATCATTTCCGAGCCATCGCCATCCACCGGTTCGGCCGCGGCGAAGGCGTTCAGGGGCAGAGGCGAAAAGGGATCCAGCGCCGCGATCGGTGCGCCGGGGTTCAGGCGGGGCGGCGCCACCACCGGTGCCACCTCGAAGCGAAGCAGCACCTCGCGGGAGGCCTGACTGCCGTTCCTCTCCTCACTGATCACCGCCAACGGAAGCTCGACAGGCCCCGAGGCGCCGCCATCGGCATTGATCAGCTGAAGATCGCTCAGATCGCTGCACGCGATCAGGCCGTCGTTGGCTGCCGGCAGGGGGCCTAGGCGGCTGACCAGCTGCCAGCGTTCGGGCACATCGCTGAGGACGATCCGGTAGCGGAGGGTTTCCGAATCCGGATCCGCTGCTTGCGCCTCGAGGGCCTCTGCCAGGGCCAGGGGTTGGCCTTCGTGGCGGCGGATGGTGCGGGTCTGCACCAGGGGGGCCTCGACGCTGCGGGGCAGCAGCAGCTCAAGCGGATGCTCGCAGCGCTCGCCCTGGCGATCCCTGGCCGTGATCACCAGGGCCAATGCGGCCAGATCGGAGCTGGCTACGCCAGCCAAGCTGCGATCGTCGGCATCGAAGTGGACCCACGCCGGTAGCGGCCCACCGGAGGCCAGGCGGACATCCAGGCTAAGGGCGTCGCCGGCATCGTCATCGACGAACAGACCGGCGGGGATGCTGATCCGGAACGGTTGATCCTCCGGCAGGGAGATGGAGGCGTAGGCGCGGGCGAGCTCGGGGATGACCCGCGGGGCGTCATTGCCGTTGAGCACCTCCAGGCTCAGCGAGGTGGAGGCCTGAAGACCCGCCCGGTCGCGGGCCGTCATCCTCAGGCGGTAGCGGCCCACATCGCTGTTGCCTGGGGTGATCTGCAGGGTGCCGCTGGCCGGATCCGCCTGCAGCCAGTCGGCCTGGACCGGCTGCAGGGAGCCATCTGCCAGCTGGCGGCTGAGCTGGATCGCGTACGTCAGGACATCGCGATCGGCGCCGCGAAGCTGAAGATCGGCATCGCTGAACCAGGCGCCGCCAGCGAAGGGATCGAGGAGGAGGGGCTGGTCCTCCAGCACCTGCAGCACCGGACCATGGACGCGCCGGAAGGCCTCGATCGCCCCGATCTCCAGCCGGGGGGCCTCGTTGATGTTGGCCACCGTCAGTTGCAGGGAGCGCTCTGTTGCTTCACCGCGCGGATCGGTGGCCACGATCCCGATTCGGTGCTCACCAACGTCATCAGCTCCGGGAGCGAGCTGCAGCTGACCGCTGGTCGGATCGATCGTCAACCAGGGCAGGGGTGTCGCCAGGGAATAACGGAGCTCACCTGCACCATCGGCATCGAGGAAGCTGCCCGGGGGTGGCGCCCAGCCGAGGGCTTCCCCCTGGAGCAGCTGCAGCTGCGGCCAGGGCACGGCTGGGTTGGGCTGGGGCGGATGGTTCACCGGCTCCAGCGTCAGCACGAGGCTCTGGCTGATCGAGGCGCCGGCGCGATCACTGGCCAGAACCCGAAGGCTGATCTGGTCGGCGGGGCCCGGCGGTGGGGTGCCACTGAGGAGGCCGCTCTCCGGATCGAGGCTCAGCCAGGGCCGGGGATCGCTACCGGGAAGGAGGCTGAAGCGGAGCGTGTCGCCGGCGGCTTGATCCTCGTCACTGAAAAGATCCGCCACCGCCCATTGGAAGGGGCGCTCGCGGACCAGGGTGGTGCTCGTCGGTCCGGGCCTGAGGACCGGGGCATCGTTGCTGTTCTGCACGTCCACCAGCAGCTCCCGCTGCCAGAGCTCGCCGCTGGGGGATCGGGCTTCGATCGCGAGGGTGTGGTTGCCCACCTGGGCCTGATCGGCCTGGCCTTGCAGCACCGGAACCGGAGGACGGTGCAGCCCGAGCGTCAACAGCTCGCCGCTGCCCACGGTCTGCCCCGCGACGGCCGGGAAGAGGGTGGGAAGGAAGCCGAGATCGAGGGGCTGGGAGGGATCGTCCAGGCGCAGGGTGACCTGGGCGAAGCGTTCGCGGCGTTGGTCGCCGAGGGCTTCGCCCACTCCGGCCAGGGGCAAGCCCGCTGCCGAGAGGGTGGCAAGGCCGTCGCTCCAGGTGTCGCTGCCGGTGTTGCGGAACAGTGGCAGGGCGTCGTTGAGATCGATCGCCAGCACCGTGCCGGCCTGTCGGTTCCAACGCAGGGTTCCCTCCAGGCCGAGGAGGCCCCGGCCGCGGTTGCGGTTGTCGCTGACCAGCAGGTTGAGACGCAGCTCGGTGCCGGCAGGGAGGGTGCTGAGTTCGTCGGGGCTGGGGAGATCGACCGGGAGGCTCTGCCAATCGGTTTCGATCACCACCCGACCGCTCAGATCGGCATCAGGCCGTCGACTGCTGGCTGAAAGCCAGGTGACGACCTCTCCAGTGCGGCGATCGGTGATCTGGAACGGTCCATAGCCCGTGCTGTCGGAGAGCAGCGGCTGTAGATCGAGCTGCAGCGGCTGATCTTCCCGGATCACCAGCTGCAGGGGTGGGCTCGGCGCTGCTGGCAGGGCCGAGCTGCGGATCGGGGAGCTGAGGGGATCGGCCGCGGCATCGGCCGGGTTGCCGGACCCTTCCCGGTAAACCAGCACCTGATCGTTGGCGAAGGCTTCGCCGAGCAGCGGCGAGAGGTTGTCGTCGACAACCGACGCCGGCAGGCCGTCGTTGGCGTGGATCACCAGGCCGCTGAGGCTGTCCTCGCTGCTGGCGCCAGAATCGGACTGGAAGCGCAGCCGAGAGGGCTCGTCGCTCACCAGCCCGGGGATCTGGCCGCTGAGGGAAGCCACCACCTGATCAAGGGCGCCCACAGCGAGGGGGGAGCTGGGCTGATCCGTCGCCTGAGCCAGTTCTGCGGAGGTGGCGGCTGAGGCGATCGATCCGTCGGCTTTGGACTGGAGGGCCTCGATGAGCGCCTCGGCCAGCAGGGGCGAGGGTTCCGGTCGTTCGGGCGCCCGTCCAGCCGGCTCGAGCAACGTGTCGGCACGGTCACCCTCAAGGAAGGCCGTGCTGCCATCGGGATGGAGGCCAGCGGCAGTCACGACCGATCAGTGGGAGCGCTCAGCTGAGGTTGGCGAAGGGGGAGGAGGTGGAGAACACGTCGGTGTTCGTGCCATCGTTGTTCACACCGCCGGTGGTGACGCCGGAATTTGTGGGTGAGTCCAGAGTCGGCATCACGGTGTTGTTGGCGGTTAGGTCGTTCTCTTGCTCGAAGGCACTGTTCGTCCAAGCACTGCCATTGGACTTGAATGTCTTCATGCTGGTCTTCCACTCGGCGGTGGTTGCTCCGAAGGAGGTGGATCCGGTAAAGGTTCCACCTGATCCATGGAGAGTTTTGCCCCAGTCCTGTTCCAGGACTGACAGATCGCTGATGTTAATGGTTCCATCAAAATTGGCGTCCACATCAGAGAAGTCTGTGTAGGTTTGATTCAGAGCTTTTTTCTTCGATTCGGCGGCGCCTGCGTTGAGATAGGCGAGATCAGCAAAGGAGACCTTGCCGTCGTAATTGAGATCCCCCTGGTAGGTGATCAGGTTCTTGGTGTCGAGTCCGGTGAAGGTCTTGGTGAACCCATCCGCTTCCAGGGTGAAGCCGCCGGTGTTGTTGAGCTCAAGGGCGGTACCGGCGGCGCCGATCACACTCACATCCAGCTTCATGGTCAGCAGGTCGCCGGAATTGTTCACCCCTGCCTGATCCTTGAGCGTGGAGCTGATGGCCCCAGTGGCATCACGCACGAGACCGAGGCTGTTGGCATCGGTCGAGGGCGACAACGTCTTGTCGTTGTTGTTGAGTTCGACGGTGCTGCCCTTGGTGAGGCCGCCATCGCTGGCGCGGGCACTTCTGGTGGCGAAGAGCTTTGCCGTTGCAGTGCCGGGACTCAGGGTGCCTTGTTTGGTGATGAGCAGGTTCTGCAGGCTGCTGGTTCCGGTGTTGGCGATGTCAAAGCTGCGGGAGAGGGTGGAGCCGCTGCGGATCAGGTTGGTTTTGCTGCCGGCGGCCGCACCGAAGTGAAGGGATGTGCCGAGGGGCTCATAGGTGTTGAAGGTGGCCCCACGGATCTCGACGGCTTGGGTGCCCCGCAGCACATTCACCGTTGTGTTGGCCACCTCGGCCTCGGAACCGCCGATGTCCCGCAGGGATTTCAGGTTTCCAAAGATGGTTTCATCTTTGTTGACCGTGAAGGAAACCAGCTGGTCAAGCTTGAGCGACAGGGGCGCTGTTTCATCCTGAAGCGTGATGTCAGTGGCTCCCTGATCAGCGCCAGTCAGCGTATTGGTCTTGAAATAGCTGTCGTTGACATCCAGAAGGATTCTGGCAATTTTTTTGGACTCTGTCGAGGAGAGGGCGATGCCGGCACCTCCGCCATCCACATTGTCGGAACTGCCGGCCGCAAAGCGAATCGAGCTCTGAAGGGCGTCTGCACCCGATCCGCTCACAGACGAGAGGTTGGCCGAGCGGAACAATGGCAATGCGGAGTCAATGGTCAGATCGGAAGCCACCGCTGGCTTTAAGAGTCTGTTGTCAAAGTTCAGGGTCAGGTCAATCGATTGCAGTGTGCCGTTGGAGTTCCAGTCGCCTGATGTCTGCGCTGATATTTCCAGCCAGTACTTGCGGCCCTGCTCAGCGGCGCTGCCCCAGCTGTTCACGAACAGGCCATCGCTGGTTTCGCTTTTGATGGCGTCGTTGTTGAGGAGCTTGTAGCTGAAGAGAAGGGTGTTGGCCATGGCGGTGATCGGTGGAGGTGACTGGGGAACTGATCAGGAGCGCAGGGGCTCAGGGAGGTTCTTGTTGCGTCATGGCGGTCCTTCGCTGAAGGCCGTCAGCAGATCCAGGCAGCTGAAGCCAAGGCCGCTCTGGCCGATCCAGTCCTGAGGGGTGCCGCTCGCTCCGCCATCGATCTGGGGCAGCGGGGCTGCAACGACCGCGTCCGGCTCCATATTCCAGCCGGTAGCCCCGGCGATGGTGCCTGTGAAGGTCTGATCAAGCGCGGGAATCGGTGCTCCCACGGCAACGGCCTGGGCCGGTCGTTCCTGCGTCCCGCCTTCGCTGAGGTCCAGTCGGTAGGTGAAGGACAGTGCCACGGATCTGCAGTAAGACGCGCCTGATTTGCTGCATCCATTTCAAGCGAGCCAGTGGCTGTTTGGCTACCGCGTCACGGCGCATTTTGTACATCCCCTCGCTGGACCGGATCGGGACGCTGGCCGAGGGCCGCGCTGGCGTTTTGTGGCTGATGGTACCCAGTGCTTTCGTCCCTTGCCTAGTGGCTGTACCTTCGATCCCCGGCCGTCCCTCAAAGACAGCTTGTCGGTTTCGGTCACTGTGGTCACACTGAAATCGCATTCCGCAAACTGGACTCCCTGTCTGTGGTGTCTGCCGTCCCGATTCCTTGGAGCCAGCTGGATGCCGGGGCCCAGGAGGCGCTGCGTGATCAGAACACTCGCCTGGAGGCGCAGGTCGGCTGGTCCTCCCGGGC
>JBEINY010000137.1:0-2290 GCA_040377855.1 Prochloraceae cyanobacterium
CCCGCCAGGAACCGCTCAAGCCACTGGGCGGCGGAAAGGGTGGCGGTGACCGGAGGACCGGAAAGCATGGCGGTGATCCAGCCTCTTGAACAGCCAGGGTTGGCCCACTATGTCAGGCCAGGCCTGAAGCCGCATTTGAACGTCATGCCCCAGCGTCTCGGTGTCGAAGCCTTCCTCGGCAGCAGGGGTCCGGTTCTCGACGTGCGCAGCCCGTCGGAATTCAGCCAGGGGCACATTCCCGGTGCGATCAACCTGCCCCTGTTCTCCGATGACGAGCGAGCTGCCGTCGGTACCGCCTACAAACAGGAGGGGCGCCAGCAGGCGATAGACTTGGGCCTCGCCCTGATCGGTCCAAGGCTGACCGAGCTTGCAGGCGAGCTGAGGCGGCTGCAGGGTGAAGGCTCCTGTGGAGCGTCCGATCCGCTCAGGATCCACTGCTGGCGGGGGGGACAGCGCAGTGGCAGCGTTGCCTGGCTGGCGGAATTGTTCGATCTGCCGGTGGTGATGCTGGAGGGTGGCTACAAGGCCTACCGGCGCTGGGTGCTGGCCTCCCTGGAGGAGCCCTGGCCGATCCAATTGCTCGGTGGCCGCACCGGCTGCGGCAAGACCGAGCTACTGCTCGCCCTGCAGGAGCAGGGGGTAGCCGTGATCGACCTGGAAGGACTGGCCCATCACCGGGGCAGCAGCTTCGGCGGCCTGGGGCAACCGCCGCAGCCCACCAGCGAACACTTCGAGAATCGCCTGGTGACCCATCTGGTGTCGCTGCGCGATCAGGGCCCGATCTGGCTGGAGGCGGAAAGTGCCCAGATTGGGCGCTGCCGGATTCCAATTCCGATCTGGAAACGGATGCAGGAGGCACCGGTGCTTGAGATCACCCGACCGCTCCCCGAACGGCTGACCAGGCTGGTGCGCTTGTACGGCGGCCTCGGCCAGGCGGATCTGGCCCAGGCCACCGAACGGATCGCCAGGCGACTCGGACCGCAGCGGACCGCCCTGGCCCTGGCGGCGATCGAAGCCCAGGACTGGGCTGGGGCGGCAGAACAGATGCTGGATTATTACGACCGTTGCTACGACCACGAACTGGAGCGGAACCGCCTCAACCGGCTCGGCAGGCTCGACCTGGCTGGCCTCGATGACGGGGCCGCCGCCGCCGCCCTGCGGCAGCACCCTCCCGTCCATAGCGATCATCTCCAACCCGGAGTGACACCCGGCGAAGGCCCGGATGCCCCCCCTGATCGCCCCAAAATCGAACCGGGTCCTGCCTAGGATCCCGTTTTGGACACCTGCCCATGGCCGCCGCCATCCAATTCTTCCGCGGGGTCGATGAGCCGGTGGTGCCTGACATCCGGATGACCCGCTCCCGGGATGGACGCACCGGCCAGGCGATCTTCGTGTTCGAAGAGCCGGAGGCCCTGCGCCCCGAATCCCTCGGAGACATCGCCGGCATGTTCATGGTGGATGAAGAGGGTGAACTCGTCACCCGTGAAGTGAATGCCCGCTTCGTGAATGGGAAGGCCTTCGCCCTGGAGGCCACCTTCACCTGGAAAACGGAAGCCGATTTCCAGCGCTTCATGCGGTTCGCCCAGCGCTATGCCGACAGCCATGATCTCGGCTTCGCCGAGAAGGACAACGCCTCCGACGAGGAAGATGGTGATCCGCAGGGCTGATCCCTCTTGAAGTTCGGTCAATGGCTGGGTCTGTTGGCCATCACCGCCTCTCTGGTGCTCCTCTGGAGCCTTCGGGAGGTGGTGATTCTGGCTTTGGCAGCGGTGGTGCTGGCGATGGCGCTCTGCACCCTGGTGGGCACCGTGCGGCACCGGCTCGGCTGCCCCAGGCCCTTGGCCGTGCTGATCAGTGTGCTGATGCTGACGCTGGTGGTGGTGATCGGCCTGACCGCCGTGGTGCCCCCCTTCGCGGAGCAGTTCAGCCAGCTGCTCGGCAAACTTCCCGACGCCGGCAGGATTCTCTACGGCCTGCTCCACCAGGGACTTGAGGGCGCCTCCGCCATGTTTTATGGCCGATCGGATGGGGGCCTCAGCTGGTTGCATCACGATTGGGGCAAGACCTTGCCGAGTCGCTCCGACGCCCTGATCAATGGCCTAGGAGGTGGTGCCAGTCGACTGCTCAATCTGGCCGGCAGCCTCGGCAGCGGGGTGGTGCAGCTCCTGTTCGTGCTGGCCGTGGCCCTGATGATCGGCGCCCAGCCGACGGCCTACAGGAATGTGGTGATCCTGCTGGTGCCGTCCTTCTACCGGCGCCGGGCCCTGGTGGTGCTCGAACTCTGCGGCAA
>JBEINY010000076.1:0-10015 GCA_040377855.1 Prochloraceae cyanobacterium
CCAGGGAGGACTTGAGGTGCTTGTCACCAATGGCGACCTCCTACGCCATCCGCGTCAGTGGCGCCTCTGGGTGTTGCTGGTGGAGCCCTCGCTCACCTTGGCCTGGGCTTGGCTCCTGGCGCTCAGCCTGGTGGAGCTGCCGATGGAGCTGTTGCTGATCCATCCCCAGCCAGCGGCCAGGGTGGTCGCTGAGTTGCTACCCCATGGCCTGGCAGCGGCCTTGCTGCCTGCCTGCCTGCTGCAGGTGCTGATCAGTCTCTGGTTGGATCGTCCCTACGACCGGGGGCTGGGGCGCAACGGATTCTGGATGATCTGGTATCCCCTGGCCTTCTGGTTGGTCACTCTCCTGGCGTCGCTCGTTGCCCTGCCTTCGCTGCTCCACCGTGGCCGCGGCGTCCGGGCCCGCTGGGAGAGCCCCGATCGCGGGCGTAGGAGCTGACGATTCTTTTCGATTTCTGGCCAATAATGCTTCATGCTCTTATCAGCTTCCCTCCCTGGTCCTGTGACGCCGGCTACCTTCCCCTGGATTGCTCCTGGCCACGGCCGTCCTGGCAAGGCCAGCGGGGGGCATCCCAAGCGGCTGGATAGGGCATCGGCGGCCGCCAGGGGCCCGGAGGTGAGGCTCAGCTTGGAGCCGCCGATTCTTGACCTTCGCGATCGCCAGGCATCCCGGCGGCTCGGCTCCGGGCGTCTGCTCACCCTGGGCCTCTGGGTCGGAAGTGCCTGGTTGATGGGGGCGCCGGTGACGGTTGGCCTCGCTTTTCTGGCCCTGCCCGTGCTGCTGCTGCCCCGCAGAGGCGTCCCCGGCCCCTTCGTTGGCCGTGATGCTGACGCTCCCCAGGAGGATCTGCCTCGCCAGGCCCTGGCCGAAGTCTTCGGTCTCGATGAATCAACCCTGTTCCGGGCCCGTCATGCCCGCAGCAACACCCTTCACTACAACGAGCAGGGCGAGATTGTGGCAATCGATTCCCGGGAGGTTGGGGTCTCCATGAGGGTGGTGGGGCCGCGGCTGCAGAGTGGGCGCCATGCGCATCCTGTTGGCTGAGGACGACGCCCGCCCGGCGGGTTTTCAGCCGGGCACCGACGAGGGGGTGGCCAGCAGGGCCAACAGGGCGTCCTGATTGAGCACCGGCACCCCCAGGCTTTCGGCCTTGGTGAGCTTGCTGCCGGCTTCCTCGCCCGCCACCACATAACTGGTTTTTTTGCTGACGGAGCCGCTCACCTTGCCGCCGGCTGCCTCGATCAGGGCCTGGGCCTGGCTGCGGTTGAGGCTGGGCAGGGTGCCGGTGAGCACGAAGGTCTGCCCCGCCAGCCGCGGTGCTTCGCCGTTGGCGTGGCTGCCCCCCGCCTGGGCCAGCTCCGCCTCCCCGGCCGCCAGGCTGAAACCAAGCCCCTGCAGGTCTCTCAGCAGGGCCTGATTGGCCGTGGTGGCAAACCATTGGTCGAGGCTCTGGGCGATTTCGCCACCGATGCCGTGGATCGCCGTGATCTGCTCCGGCCGCTCCCGGGCTGCCTCCGCCAGGGCGGGGGCGCTCGGGAAGGTCCTGGCCAGGGCCTTGGCGCTCACCTCGCCCACATGATGGATGCCCAGGCCGTAGAGCTGCCGGTGCCATGGCTGTGCCTTGGAGGCGGTGAGCGCTGTCA
Organism: Prochloraceae cyanobacterium; assembly: GCA_040377855.1. Taxonomy (GTDB): domain Bacteria; phylum Cyanobacteriota; class Cyanobacteriia; order PCC-6307; family Cyanobiaceae; genus CAIXOZ01. The sequence goes on from JBEINY010000076.1 coordinate 1,645, forward strand.
CCAGGTTCTCGGCGGATCGGGCACCCATGCGCTCCAGGCTGGCCAAGAGGGCGGCATCCAGGCGGTAGAGATCGCTGATCGAGCGCACCAGGCCCCGGTCCACCAGCTGCTCGATCAACTTGCTGCCCAGGCCGTCCACATCCAGGGCCCCCTTGCTCACCCAGTGGCGCAGGGCACCCCGCAGGATCGCCGGGCAGCTGCTGTTGACGCAGCGGGTCGCGGCCTCCCCCTCCTCACGCACCAGCGTCGAGCCGCATTCGGGGCAGGTGGATGGCAGCTGCAGGGGTTCGGCGTTAGGGGGCCGCAACTCCTTGAGCACCCGCACCACCTCAGGAATGATTTCCCCGGCCTTGCGGACCACGATCGTGTCGCCGCTGTGGAGGTCGAGTTCGGCCAAGCGGTCGGCATTGTGCAGGGTGGCGCGGCCCACGGAGGTGCCGGCCAGGGCCACCGGTTCGAATTCCGCCACCGGCGTCACCACCCCCGTGCGCCCCACCTGGCAGCTGAGGCGCAGCAGGCGGGAGGGGGCCTCTTCGGCGGCGTACTTGAGGGCAATCGCCCAGCGGGGGGCCTTCTGGGTGAAGCCTGCGGAATCCTGGAGGCGCAGGTCGTTCAGCTTCACCACCACCCCATCGGTGGCATAGGCGAGGTCGTGGCGACGCCCATCCCAGGCCTCGAAGAACGCTTCCACCGCCGCCAGATCGGGCAGCAGCTCGGCGTTCGGATTCACCTTGAAGCCTGCCTGCTCCAGCCAGCGCAGGCAGGTCCACTGGCTGGTCGGTGCCGGGGGATCGCCCGGGCCGGGCTCCCACTCGGGGGGGAGATGCAGGGTGTAGGCAAAGAAATCCAGTCGCCTGGCGGCCACGATTCGGGGATCGAGCTGCCGCAGGGTGCCGGCGCAGGCATTGCGGGGGTTGGCGAACAGGGCCTCCCCCCTGCCGTGGCGTTCGGCGTTGATGGCCGCGAAGGTGCGATCGGGGATCAGGGCCTCGCCCCGCACCTCCACCCAGGCGGGAGGGTTCCCCAGCCTCAAGCGCAGGGGGACGCTCTGGATCGTCCGCACGTTGGCGGTGATCTCCTCCCCCCGTTCGCCGTCGCCGCGGGTGGCGGCCCGCACCAGCAGGCCATCTGCGTAGCTCAGGGCCAGGGCGTTGCCGTCGATCTTCAGCTCCCCCACCATCGCCAGGGCGGGGAGGGGGGAGTCTGGGCCCGGCTCCCGGTCGAGCACCTTCAGCAGTCGGCTGTACCAGGCTTCGAGATCGGCAACGTTGAAGGCGTTGTCGAGGCTGAGCAGGCCGATGCGGTGATCGACACTCTGAAAGCCGGCCGCCGGAGCTCCCCCCACCCGCTGGGTGGGGCTGTCGGCCCGGACCAGTGCCGGATCGGCGGCTTCGAGCTCCAGCAGTTCGCGATAGAGGCGGTCATAGACCGGGTCCTCCATCTCAGGGGCGTCGAGCACGTAGTAAGCGTGGGCCGCCCTGCTGAGCAGCTGCCGCAACTCAGCGGCCCGGCCTGCTTTGGCACCGAGTGCAGGGTGGTCCGCAGGGGGGGGGGCCGGGCTGGGGGCGCTCATCGGATCGCGGCCATCAGCAGGGGGCTGTCGGTTCAGCTGGCCGCCAGCTTCGTGATCCGGTCGACCCGCCACACCTCATCGACTTTGGTGAAAGTGAAATCGAGGGGCAGTTCCTCGTTGGTTTCGGATTTCAATTTCACCGTCAGGATGATCTGGCTGTCCTGCATGCGGGGCTTGCCGGATTTGAGGTTGCGGAAACGGTTGAGCTGCAGGCCGGCCAGAAAGCGGATGAATTGCTGACGGTTGACGTGGGAGCGGTAGTTCTTGGTGGTGAGCAGGTAGGCGCCGTCGATCTGGCCGGAGGCGATCTGGGTGAAGAACTGCTTGATCAGGGGATTGATCCCCCGGGCACTCAACACCAGCTTCACCGCTGTGATGGTCCAGTAGAGGAGGAGGGCGCCGGCCCCGGCCAGCAGTGCCTTCGAACCGATGTCACGGGCCAGACCCCAATCCATCACGGGTGCCTTTTCTTCAGAGAGGTCCAGAGTCTGACCGACGGACTGGCCAGAATGGCGCCCGTGCCGGAACCGCGTGCCGCGGGATGCCCCTCGAACCCCTGCTGCCCCTCTTTCACCGCCTCAACCGGGAGCATTTTGACGGCACCCTGGCGCCCGGGGGACGGCCGCTGGTGGATCTGCGCTGGAGCGACGGTCGGCTCTCTCGAACGGCCGGTTTCTACCGACGGGGCCGTCGACCCGGTGAGCCGGAGATCTGCGAGATCGTGCTGTCACGCCCGCTGCTGGATCCCCTCCCCCGGGAGGCCACCCTCAGCACGCTCTGCCACGAGATGATCCATGCCTGGGTGGATCGGGTGCTGCAGGTGCGGGAGGTGCATGGCCCCCGTTTCCGGGAATGCATGGCGCGGATCAATGCGTCCCAGACGGATTTCCAGGTGAGCCTGCGCCATCGTTATCCCCTGCCCCAGGGGCGTCAGGGGCCGCGTTGGCTGGCCCAGTGCCCCAGCTGCGGCGTCCAGGCCCCGTACCAGCGGCGGGTGCGGGGCCTGGCCTGCCGACTCTGCTGCGACCGCTTCCACGGCGGCCGCTGGCATGCCAGCTGCGTGCTCGTGTTCGCCCCCGGCGTGCCGGCCCCGGCCCCGTCTCGGTAGCGTTGTCCCATGGTGGATCCCTTCAGCAACCGCCCCGAGAGGCGCCCTGGCCGGCCGCTGCCGCAGCGCCCGGCTGATCCGCTCGATCAGCGTCTTGACCGCTGGATGGCTGCGGGCCGTCAATTTGTGGATGGGGTTTCGGGCGCCCGTCCTGGGTCCCGGGCGGGTGCCCGCGGTCGTGCAGCAGCCGGGCGCAATGCCGGCCGTCCCAGCATGGAGGGTCTCGGCCGCTGGGTGGAAGATCGGCTTGATTGGTTGCTCGAGGACGAGGACGACTGGCGGGAGCCCTGGCAGCAGGAACGGATGGCCAGCCGCCCGGTTGGCGGGGCCGCCGCCCGGGCCCCGGGCCGGGAGATCGGGCCCTCACCCTGGGAGGATCCGGCGCCCCGATCGCCAGCCGATCGCAGGGGTTTCCAGCCACCAGCGCCGTCCCGCTCCGGAGCCAGCCCCCGCCGGCCCCTGGAGGCGATGTCGCGGCGGGAGAGCCGTCGCGAGGACGCTCCGGCCGGGGACTGGCCTGATCCGGAGGATTTCCAGGTGCCCCGTTGGCAGCGGCCGGTCGGCTCGGCTCCATCACCGACCGGCCCGGGCCCGGCGCCCCGGGAGGGGCCGATCCAGGATGCCCTGCCCCAGCCTGGGCAGGATGGCGGTCGCGGCCGTGGACGACCCCTGCCCCGGTCCAGCCGCAGGATCAGTGGCTTCTGATCGGCGCGGCGTCGCTGCGGCTGCGGTGGCCGTGGGGGCTGGAGTGGCCCGCCAGGCGGGGTCCCCGGCGCTTCGGTTCCGGCACCTGAAAGGCGCTGCCCAGGGCCCGCAGGCCCTCATTCACGGGCGCCACCAGGTGGGTTGGCAGTTCGGTGGCCATTTCGGCGGCACTGGTGTTGATTGAGGGGGATCCCTCATCAAGGGCACTCAGCAGGGTCACCCACTGCTGCACGAGGGTGTGGGTGGCGATCGGCCGCAGCCCCCGGGCCTCGAGGATCGGACCGCAGCCCTGGGGGGCCCATAGGGGCCCGTGGCGCGGTCGGGTGGGCTGTTGCTGATAGGCGAGACCCTGTTGCAGAGCCTCCTTGGTGGCACCGCCATCGCTCAGGCGCAGACCGGCATCCCGGAGGAGCCGGCCGCACTGCACGGCCGAGATGCCGTAGAGGTGGCCGAGGGTGGTGAGGCTCACCCAGGTCGAGGCGGGGGTGGGGGAAGGTGCCATGGGACTGGCGCAGATGACCTCATGTTGGTGTCAGCACAAGTGGGGTCAAGTTGTCAATCCCTTCCGCGGGGAATTGGTTACAGGGTCGGTCAGGGATTGCCCACAAGATCGGTGGGCAGCGGGCCGGCGCTGCCAAGCCAGCGCTCAAGGCGAGGAGAGAACACCTCCCGGATCACGGTCAGTGGGCGGCCTTCCCGGAAAAAGCGGTAATGCCGGCTCCACAGCGGCCCTGGGCTGCCCAGCCGCTCGGCAAGCCAGGGGGCCTGCACCAGGGCCAGGCCATCCACCTCGCGGAACAGTTCCGTGCGGTCCTGGGTCAGGCTGGTCCAGATCGGACGATCGCGGTGGTGGAGGTGCCGTTCAGCCTCCTCGCAGTTCCACCAGCTTTCCGCCCAGGCCAGGGTGGTCGTGCCGCAGCACAGCCAGACCTGGCGGCGCAGCAGCGGCCCGGGCAATGCCGCCCGCTCAGGTGGGGCCGCGGCGGCCTCCTGGGCGGCATGGCGGGGATCTTCCGGTGCCATGGCGATCAGCTCGATGCGCACCGGCTTGCCGCTCAGCACCTCCAGGTGGCGGGTGGGGCTGCCATCGCCGAGCAGCAGCAGGCGCCACGGTCCGCTCAGTTCCTGGCCGCGACCACCGGCCAGCATCTCCTGGAGTGAGGCCTGCCAAAGGACCTCCGGCGAGTGCAGCAGCTGCGGATGGGTGGCCGTCATGGCCTCCGGACAGGGAGGGCAGTCACCCTAGAAAGGCCTCAGAGGCCGGTGTTGATGCTCAGCCGGCGCTGCTCGCCGCCCCGTTCGATCAGCACTGAATCCCCGCTGGCGGAGCGCAGGCGCCAGCCGCTGCTGCCGATCAGTTCGCCGGGAGACGCCGTGGTGGAGGCCCCATCCACCTGAAAGATGGCCGCTCCCCCACGGCCCTGGGCCTGGACCACGCCCACGAGCACCGGCACGGGACCCCCTGCCCTGGTTCCCCCGCCCCCGAGTCCGGCCGTGGCCGGAGGCGCTGCTGCCGTGATCTGGCTGCTGGGGGCCACCCTCAACACCTCTGGCTGGGGGGCGGAGCTGCGGGGGAGTTGTCCCAGTTCGGTCATCCAGTCTTCGCTGGGTGGCGGCGGTGGCAGGCCCTCACGGGTGCTGCCCTGCTGTTGGTCGCCGGTCGCGGTCCCCTCCGGACTGGACCCTGCGGGCGATCCCTGCCCCGGGCCATTGATCGCCCGCAGGCGTTCGAGCAGCAGCAGGTTCCGTTCCTGGTTGAGGGCGGTTTCGCTGTGGTTGAGATTGCGCAGCAGCACCCCGACCAGCAGCAGCAGCGGCAGGCAGAACAGGGCGCCCCACAGCACCAGCTGGGTTGCCGTCGGAGCGAAGGCGACCGCCGACTTGGCCGCCGTTGCCTCGTTGGCCTCCGGGCGGGCGTCCCGCACCAGGACATCAATCGGCGGCACCGCGTCCCGGGACGCTTCTTCATCCTTGACGGCGACCGTTGCCGGCGTTGAGCCAGCCCCAGTCCCCCCCGGGTCTGGCCGGCCGCCGAACACCCGGTCCATCACCTGTTCGGCGCGCAGCTCCCAAAACCCCGTGGTCTGGGTGATCGGCGGGCTGGTGGGGCGCTGACGCGACAAGGAGCCGGGGCGGCGGAAACTTGGAGGCAACGCTACCGAGCCGGGCTGGCATCGGCCCGGCTTCGCTGCCGCTGCAGCTCCAGCCACAGCATCAGGGCGGTCACATCGGCGGGGCTGACGCCGGGTATCCGTGCCGCCTGGCCCAGGTTCAGCGGTTGGATCGCGGCGAGCTTCTCCCGGGCCTCCCGCGACAGGGTGCCGATGGCTCCGTAGTCGATGTCCGGTGGGATCGGCCGGTGCTCCTGCTTCTTCACCTGGTCGATCTGCTGCTGCTGCCGGGCCAGGTAGCCGCTGTACTTGATGTCGATCTCCGCCCCCTCGCGGACGTCGCGGGGCAGTGCCGCATCGGCCAGACCGTGGTGCACCAGATCACCGCTGTGGAAGCCGGGGCGGCGCAGCAGGTCGGCCAGGGTGATCGAGCCCTTGATCGGCGCCTTGGTGGCGACTTCCACGGCGGCGGCCGCGGCATCGCTCCCCTTCAGCCGCACCGACTCCAGCCGCTGCTTCTCCTCGGTGATCGCCCGTTGCTTGCGTTGGTAGAGCTCCCAGCGGCGATCGTCGATCAGCCCCAGCTCCCGCCCCAGGGGGGTGAGGCGCCGGTCGGCATTGTCTCCCCGCAGCACCAGGCGGTATTCACTGCGGCTGGTGAGCACCCGGTAGGGCTCCCGCAGATCCCGGGTGATCAGGTCGTCGATCATCGTGCCGATGTAACTGCCTTCGCGGGGGAAGTGCACCGGGCTCTGACCCTGCAGCAGGCGAGCGGCATTCAGCCCCGCCACCAACCCCTGGGCGGCCGCTTCTTCGTAGCCGGTGGTGCCATTGAGCTGGCCGGCGCTGAACAGACCCTGCACCCGCTTGGTTTCCAGGGAGGGCTTCAGCTGGGTGGCCGGCAGGTAGTCGTAATCGACGGCGTAGGCCGGCCGCAGCATCACGCAGTGCTCCAGGCCCGGCAGGGTGCGCAGCAGGTCCAGCTGCAGGGCCTCAGGCAGGCCGGTGGAAAACCCCTGGATGTAGAGCTCGGGGGTGTCACGACCTTCCGGTTCCAGGAAGATCTGGTGGCTGTCCTTGTCGGCGAAGCGCACGATTTTGTCTTCGATCGACGGGCAGTAGCGGGGCCCTTTGCTGTCGATGAAACCGCCGTAGATCGGTGTCAGGTGCAGGTTGTCCCGGATCAGCTGGTGGGTGGCGGCCGTGGTGCGGGTGATGTGGCAGCTCATCGGCTCGCCGCTCACCCAGGCCGCCGGATCAAACGAGAAGAAGCGGTCCTGGGCATCGCTCGGTTGTTCCTCGAGCTGATCGAGGGCGACGCTGCGCCGATCGACCCGAGCCGGGGTACCGGTCTTGAGGCGCTCCGTGTGGAAACCCAGGGCCTGCAGGGCTTCCGTGAGCCCATCGGCAGCCTGCTCGCCGGCGCGACCGGCGGCCATGGAACGGTTGCCCACCCAGATGCGGCCGCCAAGGAAGGTGCCGGTGGTGAGGATCACCGCATCGGCGCCGTAGACACTGCCGAAATAGGTGCGCACGCCGACCACCCGGCCGCCCTCGCCAGGGGTGCCCTCCAGTTCGAGGCCGGTCACCATGGCCTCCCGTAGGGCCAGGTTCGGGGTGTGCTGCAGCAGCTGCAGCATCTGGCGGGCGTACTGACGCTTGTCGGTCTGGGCGCGCAGGGCCCAAACGGCCGGGCCGCGGCTGGCGTTGAGGATGCGCTTCTGCAGGGCGGTGGCATCGGCCAGCCGACCGATGACGCCACCGAGGGCATCCACCTCATGCACCAGTTGGCTCTTGGCCGGGCCACCGACGGCGGGGTTGCAGGGTTGCCAGGCGATCCGGTCGAGGTTGAGGGAGAAGAGGGCCGTGTTCAGGCCGAGCCTGGCCGCCGTGAGCGCCGCCTCACAGCCGGCATGGCCACCCCCCACCACGATCACGTCGAAGCTTTCGGTGACCGCACCTGACGCGCTGCTGGCTGCTGGGACTGGGGGCAAGGCTCGGGAACAGAGAGGCCGCTGATGGGCTGATCGATCGCGGGGGTGCCGTGGACCGACGTCCCTGGCTTTCAGGCTAGAGGGGGGCTGGTGGTCACCCGGTGGCTTTGGCGTCACGATGCCAGGGCCCCTTGTTGTCTGCCGCTGATGGCCACCGGACGCTGCTTGCTCGTTGGCTATGGCCCGGGGGTGGGGCAGGGCATCGCCCGGGCCTTCGCCGGCGCCGGTTACGGCCTCGGCCTAATCGCCCGCCAGCCGGAGCGTCAGCGGCAGGCCCTGGAGGAGCTGCGTCGGGATGGCGTGGATGCGGAACTGGTGGCGGCTGATGCCGCCGATGGTCCTGCTCTGGTGGCGGCCTTGCAGGGGCTGCTGAGGCCGGAGCTGCCCACGGTGCTTGTGTACAACGCGGTGGCCCCCACCCTGGGAGCGCCGACGACGTTGACGCCTGAGCGGTTGCTGGCGGATCTGCGGGTCGATGTGGCAGGCGCCCTGGCGGCGGCCTTGGCGGTGTTGCCGTCGATGCAGGAGCGCGGCGAGGGCAGTCTGCTCTTCACCGGCGGTGGCTTCGCCCATCACCCGGTGGCGGCCACCAGTTCGATCGGCATCGGCAAATCCGCCCTGCGGGCCCTGGTGCTCTGCCTGGCTCAGGAGCTACGGGATCAGCCGCTGCGGGTGGGCCTGCTGTCGATCATGGGGATGGTGGCCCCGGGAACTCCGTTTGATCCGGCCCGGATCGGGGAGGCCTTTCTCGCCCTGCATCGTCGGTTGGCGGAGGATCGCAGCCCTGAATCTCTGTTCGCGGGGACTGCCTGATGGCTCAGGCCGCGAGATTGCGGAAGCGGGTGAACTGCGGTTCAAACAATAATTTCACCACCCCCAC
>JBEINY010000087.1:0-8986 GCA_040377855.1 Prochloraceae cyanobacterium
CCACAGGCCGATCGCCGGTCGAATCGCTCGTGCGGCTTCGATCTGGTAACTGCTGAGTTCCACAACCAGGTGGTCGGGGGCTGGTTTCCCCTCCCGCAGCCGCTCCGCCAGGACGGCCGCTACGGACGTGCCGACATTGCCGCAGAGCGGGGCATCGAGGCCGGCCGAGGCGAGCAGGTGCTGAACCAGGTGGGTGACCGTGGTCTTGCCGTTGGTGCCCGTGATTGCGATCCAGGGCAGGGTGCCGCAGGCCTCCCAGGCCAGGGCGGCCTCTCCCAGCACCGGAATTCCCGCTTGCCGGAGCCCCGCGAGCACCGGGTGATTCCAGTCCAGTCCTGGACTGATCACCACCGCCCGGGGTGCCGGCCGCAGGGCCATGAGGTGATCGAGGCTGAGGGGGGTCCCCAGGCGAACGTCGAGCCCTTCGGAAGCGAGGACGCGGGCCCTTTCCTCCAGGGCATCACTGCGGCCCTGCTCAAGCAGCAGAACCTGCTCGCCACGGGCCTGCAGGAGGCGAGCTGCTCCGACACCTGATCGCCCCAGTCCGATCACCACCACGGGAGCTTCCGCAACGGTGTCAGGGAGATCGTTCACGGGGCTCACCCGAGGAAGCAATGAATGAAGTGGGCGATACTGGAATCGAACCAGTGACTCCTACCGTGTCAAGGTAGTGCTCTACCTCTGAGCTAATCGCCCGCTGGCGCCATTGAGCTTGTTCCAGGAGGCCAGCACGGCAAGCTGACGGAATGCCGTTGATGGGGACCCCCAGACCCTGCTTCAAAGCAGACGCGGGTTTGAAACAGAAGCAGGCCGACCCGAAAGTCTGACTGTTCTGATCGTGATGGCGGACCCCGGGGGGCCGTCGCCGAACGTTGAAGGGGTTCACCCGTCAAGCTGCAGAAACTTAGCAGCAGGGGTGACTGGCGGCCCCTGTCGGCCGATCGGGGTCAACGGCGCTCCAACGACAGACGCCAGCGGTCACGCTTCGTTGCCTGGATGCCGGTGACCGTCAACTCCCCTTTGCCATCGAGGCGGATTCGATCCCCGACCGCCACCGTGGCGCTGGGCTGGTGCGCCGGTTCCCAGTTGATGCGGGCAGCCCCCTGGATGATCAGCTCCTTGACGCGGGTTCGCGCCAGTCCGAAGCCCGCGGAGGCCACGGCATCGAGCCGCAGGGACGCTTCGACCGTGGTCAGTTGGCGCGGAACCCTGCTGAGGGGAGGTTGCAGCTCGGTGATCGTCCTGCTGCTGACGAGCAGGGGTACCGTTCGCAACTGGCTTTCCTTGCCCTCCAACCGCCCGGCCAGGGCCGAGCTGACCACCGCCTGGGCACCGCGATCGCCGCGCAGCCACAGATCTCCGATCTCCCGGGGGGCGGCGCCCAGGTCGTGGAGCACGGTCCGCAGATCGGCGCTGCTGGCGGGGTCGAAGAGGAAATTGCCACTGATTTCAATGCCGAGCAGGGGTGGGCCCTCGGGAGCCGTTGCGGCCCCCTCTCGATCGGGACCCGCCAGCCCCTCAGCCTGATCAGCCCTGCTCAGGCCCAGGCAGCGCCGTTCCGCCCCAGGCACGCCTCCCTCCCAGTGCAGGCTCAGTTCACTGAGCGGCTCCAGGCGCGTCTGGATCTCTTCCTGCTCCGCTCCGCTGAGGAAGCCGCTCCAGCGCGGTTCCCAGGTCCGCAGCACCTCGTTCCCGAGCCGAATCACGTCCGTGATGGCCTCGGGATGACGGGTGCCCGCCAGCAAGGGTCCCTGGGGCAGCATCAGCCTTCGGACATGCGCACCACCGCCTGGGGCCTGGCCCGCTGCAAAAGCGTCCAAGGCATCTCCACGCCGTTGATGGTCTCCACCAGCAGCAGCCAGTTGCCTTCTTCGACCCGGTTGCGGAGGCTGCGGATCCGATCGCTTTCTTCGGAGTTGACGCTGGCGGCGGCGGCGAAGCTGCCCATCCAGCCCGAGCCCAGCCCCAGGAGGCCCCCGATCAGGGGTTCGGCCCAGGATCCGAGACCAGAAAAGGTGTCGAGGTCCGTGATCTGGGTGAAGGTCACCCCTGCAACGAAGCCGAAGGGGATCAACCAGCGGGCCATGCTGCGCTGGCGCTGGCTGCGGGCCATCGCCGGATTGAGGCGATCCACGGATTCAAAGGCGGTTTCACCGCTGCCGATGCTGACCAGGAGCGCCGGGGCGGGCGTCTGGGCGGCCAGGGTGTCCCGCAGCTGATGCAGGCTGCGGCGCTCGGAGAGCACGACAACGACACTGGTACCCAAGATGCTGTGCTCCGGAACGTTCGATCACCGGCTGATTCTCCCTCGGCCCGCCGCGGGCTGGGGCCGCCGGCAGAGCGCTCCAGGGGGAGCCGCAGCAGGGGGCTCTCTACACTTCACCTCCGGCCTCCCCTCCAAAGGCTTCCCCTCCACCGCGCCGGGTCATGACGAAGGTTCTGGTTTCCGATCCCATTGATCAGTCGGGGATCGACATTCTTTCCCAGGTTGCCCAGGTGGATGTGCGCACCGGCCTGCCACCGGAGCAGCTGAAGGCGATCATCGGCGACTACGACGCCCTCATGATCCGCTCCGGCACCCAGGTGACCGCCGAGATCATCGAAGCCGCCCCCAAACTGCGGATCATTGGCCGGGCCGGTGTCGGCGTCGACAACGTCGACGTCCCTGCCGCCACCCGTCGGGGGGTGATCGTGGTCAATTCCCCGGAGGGGAACACCATCGCGGCGGCTGAGCATGCCCTCGCCCTGATGCTCTCGCTCTCACGGCATGTCCCCCACGCCCATGCGAGCACCATGGCCGGCGGCTGGGACCGCAAGAACTATGTCGGCAACGAGCTCTACAAGAAGAAGCTCGGTGTGGTCGGCCTTGGCAAGATTGGCTCCCACGTGGCCCGGGTGGCCAAGGCGATGGGCATGGAGGTCGTGGCCTACGACCCGTTCATCTCCGCTGAGCGAGCCCAGCAGATGCAGGTGAAGCTGTTGCCGTTGCCGGCCCTGTTCGCCGAGGCCGATTACATCACCCTTCACCTGCCCCGCACGCCCGACACCGAGAACCTGGTGAATGCCGAGCTGTTGCGGACGATGAAACCGACGGCTCGCTTGGTGAACTGTGCCCGGGGCGGCATCATCGACGAGGCAGCCCTGGCTGAGGCCGTGCAGGCCGGAGTGATCGCCGGCGCCGCCCTCGATGTCTACGCCAAGGAACCCCTTGAGGCGGGTTCCCCCCTGCGCACGGTGCCCGAACGGCTGATCCTGACCCCCCATCTCGGCGCCTCCACCGAGGAGGCCCAGGAAAACGTGGCGATCGACGTCGCCGAACAGATCCGTGATGTGCTCCTCGGTCTGCCGGCCCGCAGTGCCGTCAACATCCCCGGCCTCACCCCGGAGGTGATGGAACAGCTCAAGCCCCATCTGCAGCTTGCTGAAACCCTCGGTCAGCTGCTCAGCCAGCTTGCCGGCGGTCAGGTGCAGGAACTCGAGGTCCGTCTTCAGGGGGAATTTGCATCCCATCCCGCCCAGCCCCTGGTGGTCGCCGCCCTCAAGGGGCTGCTGTCCACGGCCCTCGGCGACAGCATCAATTACGTCAATGCCACCCTTGAAGCCAAGGCCCGGGGCATCCATGTGCTAGAGGTCCGGGATGACGCCAGCCGCGACTTCGCCGGGGGGTCCCTGCAGATCAGTTCCCGCAGTGCCGCCGGCAACCACAGCGTCACGGGCGCTGTCTTCGCGGATGGGGAGTTGCGGGTCACGACCATCGATGAATTCCCGGTGAACGTGGCCCCCAGCCGCCACATGCTGTTCACCCGTCACCGGGACATGCCCGGCATCATCGGCCACCTGGGGTCGCTGCTGGGCGAGCACAACGTCAACATCGCCTCGATGCAGGTGGGCCGCAGGATCGTCCGCGGCGATGCGGTGATGGTGCTGAGCCTTGATGATCCGATTCCCCCCTCCCTGCTGGCGTCGATCAACGAGATCAACGGCATTCAGGAAGCCCATCCCGTCACCCTCTGAGGTCGCTCCGATGGGCGGATCCCTGAGCTGGTGGCGGCTTGAGCTCGCGGTGCCTGAGGAACTGGAGGAATCCCTTCTCTGGAAGCTCAACACCCTCGGCATCCCCCGGGTGGCGCTCCGGCATCAGCCGGAACATCCCAAGGCCCGTACCCTGCTGGCCTGGTTGCCGGCGATCGACTGGCCAGAGTTTCAGCGTCAGGAGCTGGTCAGGGCCCTGGAGCCGCTCGGCGAGCCCTTCGGGTTGTCCCTGCCGCCGATCGACTGGTTTGAGCAATCTGATGAGGATTGGAACAGCAGCTGGAAGCAGCACTGGCAGCCCGATCCAGTGGGTCAGCGCCTGCTGATCCTGCCGGCCTGGCTCGATTGTCCCGAGGAGCATGCCGACCGTCAGGTGATCGCCATCGATCCCGGCAGTGCCTTTGGCACCGGGAGCCACCCCACCACCCGCCTCTGCCTCGAGGCCCTGGAATCGCTGCCGCTGCCGCTGCAGGGTTGGAGGGTTGCCGATCTGGGCTGCGGCAGCGGCATCCTGGGCCTCGGAGCCCTGGGCCTCGGGGCTGCCTCGGTGGCGGCGGTCGATAGCGATTCCGTGGCGATTCTGGCCACCATCTCCAACCGGGATCTCAACCATTTCGATGACGACCGCATGCGGGTCGATCAAGGCTCCGCCGAGCGCCTGGCCGAGCTGCTCGAGGCCAGGCCCGCCGATCTCCTCCTCTGCAACATCTTGGCGTCGGTGATTGAAGCCCTCTGCCCTTCCTTCGGCGCCCTGCTCGCCCCCACGGGCATCGGCCTGCTCAGTGGCCTCCTGGTGGACCAGGCACCCCCCTTGCAGGCGGCCCTCGCCGCCCAGGGCTGGCAGTCGGAGCTCACTGGCTCCCAGGGCCGGTGGGGCCTGCTCACCATTCGGCGACAGGGTGTTGTTGCATAAGGCACGCTGATCTGTGCCTTGGCTTTGATTGGGCTTCTCCGAATCGCGGGGCCCAGGCCTCTCCAGGGCCCCTTGGCGGATGTAGGAAGGGTCCGTCCTGCAGGCCTCGGAATTCCGGGATCCTGTAAGCCCCAATCCTTTTCATGGCTTCCTACAAGGTCACCCTCATCAGCGAGGCCGAGGGCCTCAACAAGACCATTGAGGTTCCTGACGACCAGTACATCCTTGATGCCGCTGAAGAGCAGGGCATTGACCTCCCCTACTCCTGCCGCGCCGGCGCTTGCTCCACCTGTGCAGGCAAGCTGACCGCCGGTACGGTTGACCAGTCCGACCAGAGCTTCCTGGACGATGACCAGATCGAGGCCGGTTTCGTGCTGACCTGCGTGGCCTATCCCACCTCCGATTGCACCATCAAGACCCACGCTGAAGAAGAGCTCTATTGAGCTCCAGGCTTGCGGGGATCATCGCTTGTCGATGATCCCTCAGTCCGTTTCAACCCGGACCCAGTCTTTCCTGCCACCCTTGCTGGGTGGCTTTTTCATGTCTCTCCCAGCTCCGATCCAGGTTCATGCCCTGCTGGAGCCCGGCAGCGAGCACACCAGCCCCGGGGGGCAGTACAGCTTTCGGGTTCTTGGGCCCTGCTGCCGTCTCTTTGACCGGGAGGAGCTGCCCTGGCCGTGCTGCCGCCTCGCCTGGCGCAGCAAGGAACCGAGTTGGCGCCGGGTCGGCAAGCGCTTTGTGGCTGATCTGGCCGCCAGGCGCTGCCCCTCCTATGCCGTGGAATTGCTCCAGCCTGGCTCCAGGCCCACGAGGACGGTGCTGACCCTGTTCCCCCAGCGCCTCGGGCCTGGCCTGCAGGAGTGGTGGTACAGCAAGCAGCTCTCAAGCCTCGACCCCAGCAACACGGCGCCCCTCCTGGAGCGCCAGGAACCCTGATCCTGCTGGGGCCATGGATCGGTGGGGAGTGGGCCCACGGACATAGGAAGACAAAAAAACTGCCCGGCCTGGCCGGACAGTGATTGTGGAGGAATTGATTTCGGTTGATCGTGGGCCTGATCGTCGCTGCTGAACCGAGGATCAGGCTCCAGGCAGCGGATCAGAAGTAGATCTTGCCGCCACCCCACTGAACCCCCTGGACCTTTGGAGCCACCAGGATGTATCCGGCCATCAGCTTCAGATCATCCTCATCGAGATCGCGCATCTTCACGAAGACGTCGCTGCCGCGCAGGCTGGGGTGCAGGTCAGCGATGCTGTATTCCCCGTCGTAGGAGGTGGGGTCCTTGAGGTAATCCACCAGGGCAGCGATGTTGTCCCGGGAAGGGGTTGCCAGGGCCAGGGTTTCGGGGTCAAGACCCACGTTCTGGTTGGTCTTGGTGATGCCGCCGGCGTGGCATTCGCCACAGCTGTTGTTGAACAGTTTCCGGCCGGTCTTGACGTCCTGCTCGCTGAAGGTGATCAGGGATCCGCTGGGATCAGCCACCACGGTGAGATCATCCGCCGTCCACTGGGCTGCCGCCGCCGGGCTGCCCCAGCAGACCAGCAGGGCCAGGGGGAGAACCAGCAGGGTCCGGAGGACGAACCGTCGGGCTGAGGAGAGGAAAGGGGCCATGAAGGGAGCCGGCAAGAAGGCGGTGATCACCGCACCTGAGCTCTTGTATCACGGGCGAAGGGCCTTCCGGCCTGGAATCACGAACTGTTGCAGCCCCCCTGGTCAGCCCTGGGGCCGGCGTGCGTTCGATTCGGCGTGGGTCTCCGGTTGGGCCTCGCCGCCGGCGGTGACATCGAGGCAGAGAAAATCCTTCGCCAGCAGGGTGTTTGGGAAGATCGCCCGCGCTTCCTGAAGCAGGTCGTCGGGGGTGATCGGATTGCCAGGCATGTAGCGGGGGCTGAGGTGGGTGAGGGCCAGCTGGCCCACCTTCGCGGCCAGGGCCGTTTGGGCCGCCATGGTGCTGGTGGAGTGCTGCCGCTGGAAGGCCAGGTCCGCTTCCCCGTGGGAAAAGGTGGATTCATGGATGAGCAGGTCGGCGCCTTCGGCCAGTTCCACGGCGGCCTCGGAAAAGACGGTGTCGGTGCAGTACACCACGCTGCAGCCCGGCCGCGGCGGCCCGCAGAGGCTGGAGCCACGGATGATCCGCCCATCTTCCAGGCAGATCTCCTTGCCGGCCTTCAGGTCGGCATAGATCGGTCCGGCTGGGATACCCAGCGCCTGGGCCCGAGCCACATCAAAACGGCCGGGTCTTGGCTTCTGGTCCACCCGGTAGGCATAGGCGGGCACCCGATGGGTGAGCAAGGTGCAACGCACCTGGAGGTCGTCGTCGTCGAGCAGGACGGCTCCGGTGCGCGCCGCTTCCTTGACCCGATGGCTGCGCAGGGGGTAGCTGATCCGGGTGGAGGAGGTGCGCAGCACACCTTCCAGGTAGTCCCGCAGCGGATCCGGGCCGTAGAGGTCGATCCCGGTGCAGCTTCCGGCCAGGCCCAGGCTTGCCAGCAGGCCCGGCAGCCCGAAGACGTGATCGCCGTGCATGTGGGTGATGAAGATCCGCCGCAGCTGCGAGACCCGCAGGTCGCTGCGAAGGAACTGATGCTGCGTCGCTTCTCCGCAGTCGAACAGCCAGAGTTCTGAGCGCTGGGGCAGGCGCAGCGCCACTGAGGAGACATTGCGGGCCCGGGTCGGAACGCCGGAGCTGGTGCCCAGAAAGGTGACCTGCACGACCAAGGGCTCTTCAGGTCATGGTGCCATGGCAGCTCCGCCGACCCTCGGCCCATCAACCTGCAGCCCCCTGGCGCCAAGGCGAGGCCCTGGTCACAATGGTGGGCTTCTGATGGGGCGGTCGCTCCGCCCATGGCCATGCGCCGACCCTTCCCACCTCTGGGGCTCCTGGCAGGGATCCCCCTGGCGCTTGCCCCGGCCCTGCTGCCCCAGCACGCCGTCAGGGCCGCTTCGGCCCCGACGGCAGGGACCGTTGTGCGGGTGCTGCTGCTGGAGGCCGGCGACGTGCGCGTGGAGCCATTCCGGGGCCGCTTGGGCCTTCGCGATGGCTCAGGCCGCTTGCTGCTGGAGCTGGCCGATTCCAAGGGCGTGCGGCTGCTGCCCGGCGCTGGTGACGGCGGGCTGGTGGTGGAGGGCCTGCCAGCGGCTGCCGCCGTGCCACCGTCCTGGGGCCGCAGCCTCTGGATCGAGGCCGTGGTTGATCCGGCCGATGCCGGTGAGGCGGCCTTGGTGCTCCAGAAACGCGCCTATCGCGGCCGGTTGCAGGTGCTGCTTGAGGCTGGACGGCTGCGGGTGATCAACCACCTCGATCTGGAGGCCTATCTCCCCAGCGTTGTCGGCAGTGAGATGCCTGCCAGCTGGCCCCAGCAGGCCCTGCGGGCTCAGGCGGTGGCTGCCCGCACCTACGCCCTGCGCGAGCGAAGGCCCTCCGACCCCTTTGATCTGCGTGCCACGGTCGCCAGCCAGATGTATCGAGGCCTGGAGGCGGAAACACCCTCCACCCGCGAGGCGGTGCAGGCGACACGCGCCCAGGTGCTCACCTACGGGGGGGAGTTGATTCAGGCGGTGTTCCACAGCTCCAGTGGGTCGGCCACCGAAGACAGTGGGGCCGTGTGGAGCCGCCAGCTGCCTTACCTGGTGAGCGTGCCCGACTTCGACCGCAGCAGCCCGGTGAGCGACTGGGCCCTGCGCTTCTCCTCCACGCAGCTGCGTCAGCTCTTCCCCGACACCGGGGGCGTCAGCCGCTTCGAGCTGCTCTCCGTCAGTGCCAGCGGTCGGGTGCGGCAGGTGCGGGTGGAGGGTCCCCTGGGCCAACGCCTGATCAGTGGCGCCGACCTCCGTCGGATTCTTGGACTGCGCAGCACCCAGGTGCGTTTCGAGCCCCTGGGGCAGGGCGCGGAGGCGCCACCGGCCTCCAATTCCGCCATCACGGCCTCCCTGCCGCCCCTCCCCCCCGTCGACGGTGCTCTGCCCCTACGGCCACCGATCGGTTGGTTGCTGCGGGGGCGTGGCTTCGGCCATGGGGTGGGCATGAGCCAGTGGGGGGCCTA
>JBEINY010000119.1:0-4480 GCA_040377855.1 Prochloraceae cyanobacterium
CAAGGGAGTGCTCTACCGCTGAGCTACAAGGGCATGTGGAAGGTGGGCCGGGTTGGATTTGAACCAACGTAGGCAGAGCCAGCGGATTTACAGTCCGCCCCCATTAACCACTCGGGCACCGACCCGAACCACACCCCAAGACCTTACCAGCCCACCCGCCCCCCTCTCCTCGGACAGCCGGGGACTTGGGCGACGGAGAAGGCTCGATACGATCGGAACCCACGACGGCAGCCCCATCCATGCGCCTGCTGGTGCTCAACGGACCCAACCTCAACCTGCTTGGGTTACGGGAGCCCGGGCTCTACGGCAACCGCTCCCTTGAGGCGATCACCAACGATCTCTCGGCCCAGGCGGTGGCACTCGGGGTCAGCCTCGACAGCTTCCAGAGCAACCACGAGGGGGCCCTGGTTGATCGGATCCATGCCGCTCGCGGAGAGATCGACGGCATCCTCATCAACGCCGGCGCCTTCACCCACACCTCCATAGCCCTGCGGGATGCCCTGCTTGGTGTGGACATTCCCTATGTGGAGCTCCACCTGAGCAACGTGCATGCCAGGGAGCCCTTCCGGCATCACTCCTATCTGGCGGACAGGGCTCTGGCGGTGATCGGCGGCTTCGGCGCCGACAGTTATCGCCTCGCTCTCGATGGACTGGTGTCACTGCTGCGCCGACGGACGGCATGACCCTCTCCTCTGGCGTCAGCCGGGTCCGCTGGTTGACGACCGCCTCGGACCGCACCTGGCTGGATCAGGCCCTGGCCAGGCCTGACCTGATCCTGATCGACCATGCCCACTGTGAGCGCAAGGCGGCCGGCGTGGCCCTGCAGCTCATGTTCCGCTACCCCTCCGATCAGGCGCTGGCTGCCGTGCTCAGCCCACTGGCCCGCGAGGAACTCGAGCATTTCGAGCAGGTGGGGCGTCTGCTCGAGCGGCGTGGACTGTCGATGCGGTCGTTGCCTGCACCCGGCTACGGAGCCCGGCTCACGGCGGCGGTGCGTCGGGGTGAACCCGAGCGGATGCTGGATTCGTTTCTGGTGGCGGGCCTGATCGAGGCGCGAAGCCATGAACGGATGGCGTTGCTGGCCGCCCACAGCCCCGATCCTGAGCTGCGCGAGCTCTATGGCGACCTGCTGGCCAGTGAGGCCCGTCACTTCGGGCTCTATTGGCTGCTCTGTGAGGAGCGCTTCGGTCGGGCCGCCACCATCGACAGGCTCCAGGTGCTGGCGGACGTGGAGTGTCAGGCGCTCACGGGAACCCTCCAGAGCCCCGACCAGGTGCGCATGCACTCGGTGGGTGTCGACAGCGACGACTGACTCCGCCTCACGCGAGCAATGGAAAGCGATCAGCGATCGCATCACCCGTGAACTGGGCCACCCAGCCGTCGGGGTTGTCGAAGAAACGGATGGCGCAGAACCGTGGCGCACTGCCCATGTCGAACCAGTGCCGGGTGCCGGCGGGAACGCTGATCCAGTCGTTGGCTGCGCAGAGCACCTGAAGCACCTCCTGGCCGATGTGGAGGCAGAACAGGCCCTGGCCCTCCACGAAGAAACGCACCTCGTCCTCACTGTGGATGTGCTCGGCCAGGAATTTCTGACGCAGGGCCGCACGATCCGGATGATCCGGCGTCATCCGGATCGCATCGACGGTGGGATAGGTGCCGCTGGCCTGCACCCGTCGCACTTCATCGCCGTAGGCCTCGAGGATCGTGGCGCTGTCGGCATCGGCAGGAAGGGTGTGCTGGGCCGGCCAGCGCTCGAAGCCGATGCCGCGTGCCGCCAGTTCGGCACTGATCAGGCCGGCGTCGGTGGTTTCCAGGGTTGGAATGGGCTCTGCGGCCGGGTTGGGGGCATCGAGCTCGAAGATGGCCAGACGGCTCATGGCGAGGGGCTCCACTGGGACCAGCCTAGAAAGTGATCGCGTCGCCTCTCTCCGGGATGCTCCCGTTTCCCACCGAGCCTGCTTTGGACTCCGCTCTCAGGCCCGGGCTCACCCTCGTGGGCGTGGGGCCCGGTGATCCCGAGCTGCTGACCCTGGCGGCCCTCCGTTCGCTGCATCAGGCGACGGTGGTCGCCTATCCGGTGGCCCGCGAGGGGGCGGAGGGCATGGCGGCCAGCATCGCCGCTCCCTGGATGCGGCCGGAGCAGATCAGACTGCCCCTCGTCTTCCCGATGGTTGACGCGGCCGAACCGCGACAGACGGCCTGGCGGGATGCCGCCGATCAACTGGCGGCCCTGGTGGAGCGTGGGGAGCGCGTCGTGTTGCTCTGTGAGGGCGACAGCTCCCTGTTTGCCAGCTGCTCTTATGTGCTGCTGGCCTTGGAGCAGCGCCATCCGGCGTGTGCCGTCCGGGTGATTCCCGGGATCAGTGCCGTGGCGGCGGCGGCGGCGGCGGCTTCAGGGGCGGGGCATCCCTGGCCACTGGCCCTGCAGCAGGAGCATCTGCTGATTCGTCCCACGCCTGACACACGGGCTGCGTTCGAGGTGTTGCTGGAGCAGGCGGCGGCCTCGGGCACCGTGCTCGCCCTGCTCAAACTCGGCCATCGCTGGAGCTGGGTGCAGCCGCTGCTGGCGGAGCGCGATCTGCTGGGGCAGGCCCTGTTCGCCCAGAGAGTCGGCTGGCCCGATCAGCTGGTGGCCCCCGCAGCGGTGGTCAGCCCGGCTGAATCGCCCTATTTTTCATTGCTGTTGATCCGCCAGGGCTGGCCGGCGGTGTTGCCCTGCTGACGAGGTCTCTGTGACGCCGCTCGACTGGTTGTCCCTGCTCCATCCGGTGCTGGTGATCCTGTTTGTGTATCCGGTGGTGGGGGCCACGATCCGGCTGGGAAGCCTGGTGCGCGAAAAACGGCTTGGCATCACCCAGCAGCCGGCGCTGGTGCCGCGCGAACACGCCGATCACGGCCGCTGGTTCACGGCTGGTGTGGTGGTGGCCGTGCTGATCGCCCTCGTGTACGCGTTCATCAGCAGGGCGGTTGAGCCAGGGGCTGCCTTCGCCGGAGGATTGCCGCGCCTGGGTTCCCTGATGGTCGCTGCGGCCGGCACCCTGGTGGCTCTGCTGGCGCTGCTCAGGGTGAAGAAGCCGCTGCTGCGCGCCGGTTTCACCCTGATCACCTGGGCGGGGCTTCTGGGGCTCGGCGCTCAGCCTGAGATCTGGCGCCTGTCGGATAACCCTTTCAGCGCATCCTTCTGGAGCTCCCATTACTGGAGTGGCGTTCTGCTCACCGGTCTGTTGCTGTTCAATCTGGCGGCGCGGCCCGAGATCACCAGGCATCTGCGCTGGCGCCGCCTGCATGTGGCCTCGAACCTGCTGATCATGGTCTTGCTGGCGGTGTTGGCCATCACCGGCTCGCGCGATCTGTTGGAGATTCCGCTCAGCTGGCAGAAGCCGGCGGTCTATCGCTGCGATTTCCAGAACCGCACCTGTCCCGAGCCGGCGGCACCAGCTGCTGCGGCACCAGACTTAGGTGGGGCCGTTGCCCCTGGTCTGGGCTGATCAGTCGCCGCAACAACGCTCCAGTGGCCCGCCATTCCGGTGGCGCCAGGCGTTCGGGCCAGGCGCCCGGCCGGCCGTACAGCCATCCCAGGAAGCGCTCCCTGGTGGGGCATGGCTCGGCAGGCCAGGCCCAGGTGATCCGCTGGCCGAAGCCCGGCCCGGGCTGTACCGGCAGCGGCGGCAGATCTGCTGCCGGCCCCTCAAGCTTCAGGTGCTCGATGGTGAGACCTGGCGGCAGCAGGTCCGGATCCTGTAGGGCGGCGCCGCCTTCGCTCAGGGCCCGCACCCGCACCGGCAGCGCCATGGCCCGTCCGGCCTGATCGCGGGCCAGCAGCCTGGCCGGTAAGGAGATGCCCAGCCAGGGGGTGGGGTCGACGGCGGCCGGATCCCGGCAGGCCCGCAGCGCCACCAGCAATCCCAGCAGCGTTAGCGCCCCCCACAGCAGTCCGAGCCAGCCTCCGGCACTGCCGCCACGGCTGAGCTGGCCCAGGATCCAGATCAGATTGAGGCCATTGAGCACCAGCAACACCAGCAAGGGCACCGCCAGCACCGGCGCGATCTCCGCCTTGTCGCGCACGCGATGTTTCGGCGTGATCCGAAACGGCTGCACGCTCCCCCACAGGCTGGCCAGCACCGTGGCGGCCAGGGGAATCGCCAAGGCCCAACCAGGAAGATCCGCGAGCAGCGCATGGCGGCTGCCACGGTTGAGCCAGCCCACGCTCAGTAGCAGGGCGAGCCAGAGCGGCAGCAGCAGCTCCACGACTGCGGAGCCCGTGAGCTGCACCGGCGCAACATTCAGCCAACCGATGCTGAGAGGCATTAGCAACAGCAGCAGCCGTGGCACGGTGTTGAACCAGTGCAGCGCGCCTTCCAGGTAGGCCAGGCGCTGGCCCCAGCCCAGGCCTTTCAGGCGCAGGGGGCCTTGGCGCAGTCGCAGCGCCTGCAGCGTTCCCGAAGCCCAGCGCTGCCGTTGCCGAACGAAATCGAGCATG
>JBEINY010000135.1:0-2382 GCA_040377855.1 Prochloraceae cyanobacterium
AGCGGCAGGAGAACCACGCAGGGCAGCAGGCCGACGATGAGGCGGATCAGGCGGGTCGGGGAACGCATCGAAGAGACTCGCGTCCTCTTAGAGGGCGAAACGACGGGAGTACCCATCCTGCCGCCAAGGCGATGAACCGAGGCCAGATGGGCCCCGCCAGCTTCAGCTTCCGGAATCGATCAGCAGGGGGCCGGCTGCTTCGACTCTGATTTCGTGGTGGGTTTCGGCCAGTTCGAGCACGCCGTCCTTCCAGGAATAGATCGATCGGGCCCGGTAGCGATCCAGGTCCACCAGGCGGATGTGCTCCAGGACGTCCCATTCCTGGTAGTGGGTCTCAAACACCACCTCGTGCTCGTCCACCTGGCGGATCTGGCTCTTGGTTGGGGTGCCGCAGAGGTAGCCGCGGGTGCGGCGCATCTGGTGACCGCAGAGATAGGCCTCCATCGTTCCGCTGGGTTCGTATTTCGGCTTCTTTTCAAAGAATTCCGTCTCCTTCTCCGGCCACCAGGTGAAGCGATAGGCCGCCTCCCCCTCCACCGGATCACGGAAGCCCTCCACCCGCAGCATCATGTCCACCAGCTGCACCTCATCGTCGGCGAAGACGTATTGGCGTCGGGATCGCCACAGGCCGAGGTTGCGCGAAAACCAGCGGCGCAGGGAGCTGTCCATCTGAATCCGGGGCTGGAGAGCCTGACGGGGCATCCCATGGGACTGGACGGGTGGCATCCCCAGGTCGCTTTGGTGTTGCTGACTCATGCTCTCGGGGGGCAGATGCACGGATGGTCAACCCCTTCTTAGCGATGGCGTTCAACGACGGCAAAAACCCATAAGGTATGACTCGTTTCCAACCCAGTCGCGTTGCCTGCTTCCGGGGAGCCCAACCCCAACGACAGGCAGCGAGAAGAGGCTTCCCGGCAACGCCAGGTCCTCCGCCTTCTTCTCGTCGCCGCCGATCACCATCTGGCCAGCCCTGATGTAAGGGCTCTGCTCAGTCTCCTCGAAACGGGCGACTGCGGCTTTGATGTGGATCTGCAGCTGGCCAACCCAGCTGAACAGCCGGAATTGCTGGAGCTTCACCGGCTGGTGGCCACGCCGGCGCTGGTCAAGCTGGATCCTTTTCCGCGGCAGGTGTTCGCAGGCAACACCTTGCTGGTTCAGCTCCGCACCTGGTTGCCGCGCTGGCAGCAGACGGAGGTGGTGACCGGGCTTGGCCTCACCCTCAGGCCCGCCGAGATTGATGGGAGCCGCACCCAGCGGGAGGTGAGGCTTGAGGATCAGGTCCTGGTGCTGAAGCAGGAGAACGAGACCCTGATCGAACGGCTCGGGGTCCAGGAGAGATTGCTGAGGATGGTGGCCCATGAACTGCGCACACCCCTGACGGCGGCGAAGTTGGCGCTCCAGAGCCTCAGTCTCGGCCAGATCGACAACAGCCGTTGTCTGGATGTGCTTGACCGCCGCCTGGATGACATCGAACAGTTGTCGGCGGACCTGCTGGAGGTGGGCACCACCCGCTGGGAAGCCCTGTTCAATCCCCAGCGCCTCGACCTGGGACAGGTTGCCGCCGAGTCGATCCTGGAGTTGGAGAAGCTCTGGGTGGGTCGCGATCTCGAGCTCGTCACCGACATCCCCAGCGACCTGCCGGATGTGTTCGCTGACCAGCGACGGATGCGTCAGGTGCTCCTGAACCTGCTCGAAAACGCCCTCAAGTTCACCCCCGAAGGCGGCAGGGTCAATCTCACCCTGCTGCACCGCACCAGCCAGTGGGTCCAGGCCAGCGTCTGCGACACCGGCCCCGGCATCCCGAGGCAGGAGCAGCAGCGGATCTTTCAGGATCGGGTGCGGCTGCCCCAGACGTCAGGTAACACCTCCGGCTTCGGGGTCGGCCTGTCGGTGTGCCGCCGCATTGCCGAGGTCCATAGCGGTCGAATCTGGGTTGTATCAGAGCCCGGGGAAGGGGCCTGCTTCCACTTCACCGTGCCGGTCTGGACTGGTCAGAGGGGCCCCGGCGAAATGGACCAGCTGGATGAGGAACGCAAGGGGGAAGGACTGCTTGACGATCGGACCCCCTGACCCGTAACGTCATCTCATCGGCGTTCCACCGGTTCAGTCGTCCTTTCTGCAGCAAGGTTTGACCTGTTGTCAGTAGGACAATTGCCTGCTTCAAGTAGGTCATTGGGCTGAATTCCCGTGATTCAAGCGGGCTCTGTTGACGTTCAGTCAACACCATGGAAACCGTGGCCTCGCCCCCATCGTCTAGAGGCCTAGGACACCTCCCTTTCACGGAGGCGACAGGGGTTCGAATCCCCTTGGGGGTATGCCAATCATCCCACGGATCAATGATCGTCTTGGATCATTGAGACCGCTGGCCAATCGAACAACCCT
>JBEINY010000072.1:0-10523 GCA_040377855.1 Prochloraceae cyanobacterium
GAATCCTGGCTTCCGGGCTGGAAGCCATAGCCGTAGGTGCCCCCCTGGTCGTCGTTGATGATCCGCGGCGTCACCAGGATCACCAGCTCGCGCTTCTCGCGCTTGTTGCCCGAACTGCGGAAGAACTGACCGATCAGGGGGATGTCGCCCAGCACCGGCCACTTGCGCACCTCAGCCCGATCGAAATCGGAAATCACCCCGGTGAGGATCAGGGTCTGGCCGTCCCGCACCCGCACCGAGCCGGTGTCCAGCCGGCGCACGCTGAGGATGTTGATGAAACCGCAACCCTTCACCTCCTGGCGATCGGTGACGGCGGAGATGCTGGGCGACAGACCGAAGGTCACGAATCCGTTGTCGTCGATCTTGTCGACCCGGGCCCCGAGCACCAGACCGGCGGTGGCCAGGCTGGGGGTGCAGGTGATCACATTGCTGGCGCTGGTGGTGGTGGACGCCGTGTTCACCGAGTACTGGGTGATCACGTTGGTGCCCACCCGCACCGCTGCCTCATTGCCACGGCGACGCCCGATCGGCGAGGTGATGCTGTAGCCGTCCAGGCCACCGGCCGAGCTGGTGGCGCTGGAGCTGTCGGTGGAGCCAGCCGCTCCCGGAATCGTGGAGGGATCCTCCTGAATCACCAGGGTGGGGCTGGCGAGCACCTTGGTGCTGGAGGAAACAATCTGGGCCCGCACGAAGTCGAAGAAGGAATCCTGGGGATAACCGGAGGACGGATTAGCCGCAGGGGCTGAGAAACCGGTGACTGCGTTGTAACTGGGCGGCAGATTCTGACCAAAGGCTCCAAGCAGCTGGCCGGCATCGTTGACGATGAAATTGTTGCCCCAGCGGAAGGCAAAGCTGTTGGAGAGGGTGGCGTCGTTGTCGAGATTGACATCGAGGATCTTCACCGAAAGGGCCACCTGGCGCTGGCGCAGATCCAGCTGGCGCAGGTATTGCTCGGCGATCGCCACCACCGAGGGATCGCCCACCAGGGTGATCGTGGAGAGGCGGGTGTCGATCGTGCCCGTCAGGCCCTGCAGGGGTCCGGTGGGGCTGCCGTAGGTCTGTATGTAAGTGGACGTTGAACTCGAGGAGGAGGTGTTGCTGGCCGTGCTGCCCCCGGCGCTGGCTCCGGCCCCGGTGTTGGTGGCGGTGCCACTGCTGGTGGTCTGGGTGGTGACGTTCGGCACGTTGATCACGGCGCCGAGACTGGCCAGATACTGGGAGGCCCCGTTAGCCGACACCTGGTTGAGGCGATAGACCTTGGAGAGCTGGCTGCCGATGCTCTGGCTGAGGGCATTGGGGCCCACCATGATCGTGTTGCCCATCTTCTGAGCCTGCAGGCCCGCCATCGCCAGCACGAAGTTGAAGGCCCGCTCATAGGGCTCGTTCTGGAAGTGCACCGTCACTGGACACGGCACAAAGGCCGATGGGGCAGATGCCTGATTCAGACCCTGGGCCATGCGCAGGGCCGGCGGCGGCGGGGTCTGGCCACAGACGGTGGCGCCCTGCCCCGCAGAGCCGTTGGTGCCGCCAACCGACACCCCAACGCCGGCGGCGGCCTGCTCCTGGTAAGCGAAGCCGTAGCCGCCGATCTGGGCCAGGCTGAACAGAAGATCGCGGGCGGAGGCGCCCCGGGCAGTCAGGGTCACCGGCGGACCACTGAGGGGCACATAGCCCCGGTTGCGCAGCATCATCGAACCCACCGCCATGTCGCCGAGGGGTGGGGCCACGGCCCTGGGCTGCAGCGGCGGTGCTTCAGCGGGCTGGGGCAGGCGGGTGGGGCGGGTGAGGTCAAACCGACCGACCTGCAGGGACGGCTGGGGCGCCGCCGGGAAGCTGAGGATCAGATTGCTGCCATCGGCACTCACCACCGGCCGCATCACCGGAAAGCCCTTGACTGGCTGCAACACCAACTGAAAACTCTGGCCGGCACCGGAGAGGCTCACCGACTCGACACCGAGCTCAGGCAGGGCGAGACGCTGGGGACCCTGGCGCAACCCGAGGGGGCGGGGGGTGCTCAGTTGTCCCTGCCACTGGCCCCCCTGGAGGCTCTGCTGCAGCTGGGGGCCTGGGCCCACCCCCTCGACGACGAGCTCCAGGCTGTCGGGCAGCCGCCGCACCTTCAACTGAAGGGTGCCGGCCGTGGCCGCCGGAGCGGCCACGGGGGCTGCGGCTGGGGCAGTGCCGGCCGAGGCTGGCGAGGGGGCCGCCTTGAGGCCCGCCGGCAGCGGCGCCGCGGCCAGCACCACCGCTGCAGCCATCCACCAACGCCCTGCGCGCACGCCCCAGCCTGCATCCGATCGTCCGGATGGTATCGGGCGATCGGATGCAGCGCCGCCCCTCACGGCCGCCCAGGCAGCTGGCTACCCGTGGGGCCTGCCGCGGCCGGCTCGTAAAGGCTGATCGCCAGCTTCATCACCACCCTCGGCACGGTGGTGGTGGCAACGGGGCCTCCACCATGGGCCTGAACCGCGGGCACCGCCGCCGGCGCGGAACCGGCAGGTGCTGCCTGGGGCGGGGCAGGGGTGGATGGCGCCGACGCAGCCCCCTGGGCGGGTTCCAGGGCCAGGCTGAGGTCGCTCTGGGCCACCAGCACATCCAGGCGTTCCAGGCTGCGCAGGAAGCGGAGCAGGGCTGGGTAGGGCCCCCGGGCCGACACCAGCAGGGTGGTGCTCTGCAAGCCCTCCACCCGGAGGGCGGCGCTGGCCGCTGGGGCCGGGCGCGCCCCAGGGGCCCCCGGCGGGGTCGCCGCTGGAGGCCCGGGCGGGGATCCCGGAGCGGCTGCCGCCAGGGGTTCGTAGAGATCGAGCTGCACCCGCTCCACCGCCGCCAGCCGATCGATCTCGGCCAGGAAGGTGGCCAGGGTGCCGGGACGGCCGATCAGGCTGAGCAGGGTTGCCCGCTGCTGCTGAATCCGTTCCAGCCGCCGACGCTCCTCCTCCAGCTGCAGCCTCGCCCTGGGCAGCTGGGCGGCCAGGGCCCGGGCCGTGTCCAGCGATTCCTGGGTGCTGCCGCTGCGCCACAACGACGGCACGACGCCGGCCAGCAGCACCGCAGCCGCCAGGGAGCCCCCCAGGGCCACGGGAGCCCAGAACAACACCCGCTGAGCGAAACGGTCCCCGAACAACGGTCCGCGGCTGTCCTCCTGGAGGTTGGTCATGGCTGCACCCCCTGCTGCTGAAGCACCCGCAGCCGCCTGAGCAGACCATCGGCCTGAAGCTGCTGCAGGGTGGCCAGGTCGGACACGCCGTTGCGGGCACGGAAACCGGCCTGGATCTCGAAATTCACGGGCGGCGATGGGGCAGCGGCAGCCGGGGAGACGCCGGCCGCGGGGGCAGGGTTGCCCTGGGCCGCGGCCTCGAGGCGAGCGGCCTTGCGCAGCACGATCCTGGAACCATCGAACAAGGGGATCTGCTTGAGGGCGAGCACCAGGGCGTTGATGCGGCCGTAGGCCTGGGGATCGGCCGCCAGTCCCTTGAGGCTGAGGCCATCCCCCTCCACCCGGGCCTCGGTGAGCTGCACCTGGGCGGGGGTCACCTGCACCAGGGCCTGGAGCAGGGCCGAGCCGGAATCCAGGCTCACCAGGGCGCTGACGAGCTTGCGGTTGGACTCCTGCAGCTTCTTGGCCGCCAGACGCTCCTGCTGCAGCTCCGCGTCCAACTGGTTGGCGGAGGCCTCCTGGGCCTGCAACGACTGACGCTGCCCCCCGAGCCCGATCTCCCGCACCGATGTGAAGGCCAGGGCCGCCAGGGAGAGCCCGAGCAGGCCGGCCCCGATCGCAGAACCTCGGAGCAACAGGCGCCCGGTCTCTCCGGGGACGGGCTCCGGGACCCCGAGTTCGGCGCGACGCTCCCGCAGCAGGTCGATGCCGGATCCCGAGGGCGCCGCCAGCACCGGCACCACCGGCAGATCCACGCGCTCCAGCCGCTCGACGCCGCCGGCCCGCAGGAGGGCCTCGAGGCCCTCCTGGGCCGCCAGGGGACCATGCAGCCACCAGCGCTCCGGCCCGTCTAGGGGGCCACCCTGCTGCTGCCGCCAGAACTGGATGCAGCGCTGCACCGCCCCCACCAGGGAAAGCACCGCCTCCGATTGAAAGGGCTGGCCGATGCCGGGCAGCACCCGCTCATAGCAGGGCAGGCCATCGGCCACGATCAACAGCCGACTCATGGTGGGTTCAAGGGCCAGCAACACCTGGAGCACCCCCTGGTCTGCCGGGCCGAGCAGGGTCTGGAGGGCCTGCCACTCCACGGTTTCGGTCGGTTGCAGCCGATCGAGCTGGGCACCGGCGCCATCGAACACCGAAATCCAATCGCGCACCAGGCGCCGCGGGGCGGCCACCAGCAGGGCCTGGGTCGGGGTGCCCGGCAGGGGCTGGAGATCGAGGTAGGCCTCATCGAGGCGGAACGGCAGCCGCAGGTCTGGATCCAGCAGTCGGATCGCCTCGGCCGCCTCCTCGGGCCATTCCCCCAGGGGCCACTGAATCAGCCGCCAGTGGGCCGCCAGGGGAGGGAGGGAGGCCCGCACCCGGGGGGTGAGCAGGCCGTGATCGAGGAGCAGATCGCCGAGGAAATCGGCAAGCGCCGTGCCATTGGTCGGCTGTCCCTGGGCACAGATGCCCGCGGGCAGGGCCGCCGCCCAGGCCTGGTCGCCCTCCACCACCTGCCCCCGCAGACCGTGATCCTCGATCGCCAACACGACGGAGGCCGGGACCAGTCGGGCCTTGAGTGCCTGGAGCCTCTCCTGCCAGTCCTCCAGCACCAACACCATCCCGTGACTTGG
The DNA here is from genome assembly GCA_040377855.1 of Prochloraceae cyanobacterium. Lineage (GTDB taxonomy): Bacteria > Cyanobacteriota > Cyanobacteriia > PCC-6307 > Cyanobiaceae > CAIXOZ01. The sequence continues at coordinate 4,777 of JBEINY010000072.1, forward strand.
CGCAGGGTATCGAAGCTTCAGCCCCAGGGAAGACCGGAACCCACCGCTTCTGCGATCGTTCGCAGCCCGTGGCGATCGAGCTGACGCTGAAAGCCCTCCAGGATCGCCGGCACCAGGGCGGGTCCCTCGAAGATCCAGCCGGTGTAGACCTGCACCAGGGAGGCGCCCGCACTGAGGCGTTCCCAGGCGGTTTCAGGAGAATCGATCCCCCCCACGCCGATCAGGGGCAGGGCAGGACCGGCGGTGGCGCGCAGACGCCTGAGCACCTCCAGGGCCCGATGGCGCAGGGGACGACCGCTGAGGCCACCGGCCTCTTCCGCCAACGGACGGCCGGTCTGGAGCAGCACCCGGCGCTCCAGACCGAGACGGTGCAGGCTGGTGTTGACGGCGATCACGCCGGCGAGGCCCTCTTCGTAGGCCATCCGGGCGATGGCATCGATGGCATCGTCCTCGAGGTCAGGGGCGATCTTGACCAGCAGCGGCGGGCAGCCGGGCAGGCGCCTGAGCCGCTCCACCAACCGCCGCAGCTGCACCTCATCCTGGAGATCACGGAGCCCCGGCGTGTTGGGGGAGCTGACATTGATCACGGCGTAGTCGGCCAGGGGCGCCAGCAGCTCCAGGGAGGAGGCGTAGTCGTCGGGAGCCATCTCCAGCGAGGTGACCTTCGACTTGCCGAGGTTGATGCCCAGCACCGCGGGGCGCTGACCGGTGGGCGGCAGCTGCTGGCGTTCCAGGGTGCGGCGCACGGCTTCAGCGCCGTCGTTGTTGAAACCCATGCGGTTCAGGGCAGCCCGCTCCGCCGCCAGGCGGAACAGGCGCGGGCGCGGATTGCCGGGCTGCCGCTGCCAGGTGACGGTGCCCAGCTCGGCGAAACCGAACCCGAAGTGATGCCAGAGGCCTGCCGCCACGGCGTTCTTGTCGAAACCGGCCGCCAGGCCAACCGGATTGGCGAAACGGCAGCCGAAGATGGTCTGTTCTAGGCGGGGATCCTTCCGCACCAGCTCGCCGGAGAGGCCGGCCAGGCTGCTCGCCACCAGGGGCCACTGGCGCCGCAGGGAAGCCTGGGCCAGGGCCGCCAGGGTGAGTTGACTGAGCTGTTCGGCATCGGCGCCATCGTCGCGGCCGAGCAGGGGGCCGACGAATCGGCGGTAGAGGCTGGCACTGCTGACCGGGTCCACGGACCGGGTCGGAGGGGTGTCGTGTTCAGCCATCGGCTCAATCCCCTCCTGGATGATCCGATCCTGCCGTGCCACGGCCCAGACGCCAGCGGCCATCGCCCACGGGCAGCACCCGCCAGTCGCGCCAGCTCCAGGGCTCCCTGCGGTTCTCGAGCTGACGGAGGGGCATCTCCACCAGCTGGGCCAGCTCCAGCAGGGTGAGGGCATAGCCACCACTGGCGAGGCGATCCGCCAGTTCGAGGCGGGTCAGCAGCGCCTGGAGGCCCTTGGGAGCAAGCTCCGGGGCCAGGGGGCCTGGCTCAGCACCGTCGATCGCGGCAGCCGGGGATGCCGGCGGCGCGGCTGCAGGGGCGGTTGCAGCTGCAGGGGCGGTTTTGGAGGTCGATTGGCTCGCCCCGGGGCTGGCGCTGGCGAGATGGGGCCTGGAGCCACGGGAGAACGAGACGGCGATCACATCGCAGCGTTCGTTGTCGGGGTCACCGCTGTGGCCCTTCACATGGGTGAGGGGGACCCCCGGCAGCCGGGCCCGATCGAGGGCTTCCCAGAGATCGCGGTTGAGCACGGGCCCACCCGAGGCGGTGCGCCAGCCCTTGCGCTTCCAGCCCGCCAGCCACTTGCTGAAGCCGTCGATCAGGTAGCGGCTGTCGGTGCGGATCGTCAGCGAAGGATGCAGGGGCAGGTCCCGCAGCTGCTCCAGAAGGGTGAGCGCAGCGATCAGCTCCATGCGGTTGTTGGTGGTGTCCGGATCGGCACCGCCGAACTCCTGCACGGATCCATCCTCGAAACGCAGCAGGGCCCCCCAGCCACCGGGGCCGGGATTACCGCGGCAGGCGCCATCACAGGCGGCTGCCACCACCCTGGGCAAGGGGTCGTCGCTTCGGTACAACGGAACTCCTCAGATCATGGGACGACCGTGAACGGCCGCTCGCGTTCCCAGCCTGGAACCTACCTGGCCCAGGCGATCACGCTGCTGTTCGGAGCGGGGATGCTGCTCCCGGGGCTGGCCCCAGCGCCGCAGCCCGTGATGGCCGCCGGGGTGTTCGGCAGCCAACCCCTGGATGGCCGCCGGTTCGCGATCCTGGCGCGCCCGGTGGCCCAGCAGGACTGGACCCTGCTGGTGCTGGAGCAGGTGCAACCGTCGCCCCGCTGCTGGGAGGAGCGGGCCGATGGACTGGTGGACCCGAGCCTCAACCGTTTCGATTTCAGCGGGATCTGCAGCCGCTATCTCGACAGCAACGGCTACAGCCTCCGCACCGGTGACCTCGACCTCGACAGCCGTTACCGCCTGCGGTTGCGGCAGCACGACCGGGAGCTGCACCTGCAGGCCTTCTCCGCCGTGATGGGCACCGAACTGGTGGTGGCGAAGGGAAGCGTGCCCCTGCGGGATCGGGATAGCTTCGTCGCCCTGAAGCTTGAACCCGGTTGGCAGCTGCAGCGCCGCACCTATGGCAGCCAGACCCTGAGCCACGTCTATTTCGCCAATCCCCAGCCCCTGGAGCAACTGGTGGCCGCCAGCGAGCGACCTGGGGTGCCGGCGGCCAGGCCGAACCTCGGCAATCCTGTCCAGAGCCTGCCCAGCCTGCCGATCAGCGATGCCCCTGGCCCAGCCAGTGGACCGGTGGCCCTGCAGGTGATCCCGTTCAACCGCTGAGCGCAGCTCCCAGGGGCCGAAGGCCCGACCAAGGGCCAGCCCAGACTGGTCCAGTTGGCAATCCGTCCCACCCGCAGGGATCCCCTCGGGAATCATCGATAAGGTTCAGGGGTGTGAGGAGTGCGGGACGCTCTCCCGGGGTCGAAACGAGGAAAGACTCCCAGGATCGTTCCAATCTCAAAGCCCTGCCTTTGGCGGGGCTTTTTTTTGTGTCTGCATCCCGCCATCAGATCGGGGCCATCAAAAAAGCCGGCCCCGAAAGGGCCGGCTGACGGATCAGGACGCCAGGGCTGGGGAGCAGCCCGAAGCAATCACTTGATGGAGACCTTGCCGCCGGCTTCTTCGACGGCCTTCTTGATGGTTTCAGCGTCGGCTTTGGCGATGCCTTCCTTGATGGGGGTCGGGGCACCTTCCACCAGGGCCTTGGCTTCGCCCAGACCGAGGCCGGTGGCCTCGCGGACAGCCTTCAGCACCTTGATCTTGGCGGCCGCATCGAAGCCATCGAGGATGACGTCGAATTCGGTCTTCTCTTCAACGGCCTCAGCGGCGGCAGCGGGAGCTGCAGCCATGACGACGCCGGCGGAAGCGGCAGCGGACACACCGAAGGCCTCTTCGATCTGCTTAACGAGCTCGGAAGCTTCCAGCAGGGAGAGAGTCTTCAGCGACTCGAGAATCTGGTCAGTGGTAGCGGACATGGTTGGGAATCAGCAACAGATCTGTTGGGAAAACAGTCGGATCGGGTGAGCTCAGCAGGCAGGCAGACGACCTCAGGAGGCCGTGCCCTCGCCATCGGCGTGCTGCTTGAGGGCCCGGGCAAGACCGGACGGAACCTCGTTGATACCCACGGCAAGCTTGGTAGCCACGGCGTTGATCGCACCAGCGATCTGGGCCATGAGCACCTCCTTGGAGGGCAGATCCCCGATGGCCTTGATGTCGCTCTGGGAAAGGAGTTGACCTTCGAAAAGGCCACCCTTTACCTCCGACTTCTTCGTGTCCTTCTGGAAGGACTGAACGGCATTGACAGCACCGCCGACATCGCCCTTGACCAGGACGAAGGCATTGGTGCCCGTGAGGAGGGAATCGAGATTCGACCAGGCACCGTTTCCATCAATGGCACGGCGCATCAAGGTGTTTTTGGTCACCTTGCACACACCGTTGCTGGCCTGCAGACGGGTCCGCAGATCAGACATTTCCTTGATGGAGAGGCCCTTGAAATCAAGGACCAGTGCCATTTCGGCCTCGCCGAGGAGCCCCTTGAGCTCTTCGACGATCTGTTGCTTGCTCTCCAGCGTGCGGCCCATAGGAGTGGAACGGATCGGGGGAACAAGCCGGGAACGCGGCCCGAAGCAAGGATCACTGGCCGGGGTTCTCACCCTGGAAAGCACCTCGAGGCCGCATCTGGTGTCATCCCCGGCAACGGATCCGAAAATCCAGCCCCCTGGTCAACCCATCGCGTTCACCTCGGCAGGACTTACGAAGCCTCCGGGTGGCCTTGGGCCCCACCGGCTGAATCACCTGCTGTCTTGGGTTGGGCGCGTGCCCTCTGACCGTGAAGTCAGTTGATCAATGTACAAGGTTGCCGATCCAGCCCTGATCCCAGCCCACCCGGGAGTGGGCAGGGCCGCCCAAAGGCAGGAAACCCCTGCTCCGCGGAGGCAGAGCAGGGGCAAAGGGAATGGGCCGTGTCACCAGCTCGGCCGGGGGATCAGCTCTCCTGCTTGATGTCCTGGAGCGCCGAGAAGTCGACCGACACCGAGGGGCCCATGGTGGAGGTGACGTACAGGCTCCTCCAGTAACGCCCCTTGGCACCGCTGGGCTTGTTGCGGTCGATCGTCTCCTGAAGGGCCTTCAGGTTTTCGAGCAGTTTCTCAGGATCGAAGCTGGCCTTGCCGAAACGCACGTGCACGATGCCGGTGCGGTCAGCCCGGAATTCGAGTTTGCCGGCCTTGAACTCATTGATGGCGCCGCCGAGATCGGTGGTGACGGTGCCCGCCTTCGGGTTCGGCATCAGGCCCCGGGGACCGAGCACCCGGCCAAGCTTGGCCACCTTGGGCATCATGTCCGGGGTGGCGATCAGCAGATCGAAGTCCATGGCGCCACCGGCGATGCTGTCGACGAGGTCGTCGTCACCGGCGAGATCAGCGCCGGCCGCCTTGGCTTCGGCCACCTTTTCACCACGGGCGATCACGGCGATCCGCACGGTCTGACCGGTGCCGTTGGGCAGGGCCACGGTGGTGCGCAGCTGCTGGTCGGTGTACTTCGGATCAATGCCGAGGCGCACGTGGGCCTCGATCGTTTCGTCGAATTTGGCCGTGGCGTTGGCCTTGACCAGTTCAATCGCCTCAAGGGGCGCATAGGCCCTGTCCTCGACCTTGGCCAGGAGGGCGGAAAAACGCTTGGAAAGTTTGGGCATGGTTCAGATGGGGTTCGGGCGATCGCGACCAGCGATTCCGGCGAAAAACGCTCGAATCTCAAGGGCGTGGAAGCCGTGGAGGCTCCGGCCCCTGGGCCTGGATCTCCCCCGGTGGGGATGGATGAATGAAAAGGAGCGGAAGCTGGGCCTCAATCGTTCACGGCGACGCCCATGTTGCGGGCGGTGCCTTCGATGATGCGCATGGCCGATTCAACGCTGGTGCAGTTGAGGTCGGGCAGCTTGGTCTTGGCGATCTCCTCGAGCTGGGCGCGACTGATCGCTCCCACGGCTCCCTTGGCGGAGGTGGCGGCTCCCTTTTCGATTCCGGCTGCTTTGGAAATCAGCACGGAAGCGGGGGGGGTTTTGGTGATGAAGGTGAAGCTGCGGTCTTCGAAGACCGAGATCTCCACCGGAATCACGAAACCGGCCTTCTCCTGGGTGCGGGCGTTGTACTCCTTGCAGAACGCCATGATGTTGACGCCGTGCTGACCGAGGGCAGGGCCCA
>JBEINY010000009.1:0-41835 GCA_040377855.1 Prochloraceae cyanobacterium
CACATCCCGTACCAGGGTGCCGAAATGGGTCGTCACCGTTGATCCGGCCAGGCTGAGCAGCCCCTGACAGAGGTGCTCCATGCCGCCGCGACCGCGATAGAGCAGCCCCTCCCCAAGCGGATCGAGACTGGTCGGGTGCAGGCAGCCATGCACATCCAGCCGAGCCCGGGCGCCGGACCAGGCTTCCAACCAGCCCCCATCCACCAGCTCCTCGATCAGGGAGATGGGGGAGACGCCATGGCTGCCAGCGGCGCCGGAGGCCACCCCCGTAGCCGAGGCCTCGTTGGTGAGGTTGAGCAGGGGAGCACCGTGGTCGAGCTGCAGACCGGCGTCCTCCCGGGAGCGCCGGGTGGCGGCCCGGCCCCCTGGTCCCCGGCCCGTTTCCCACAGCGCGATCGAACCGGACCAACCGGACCGTCGGAGCTGGGCGACGGCCGTACAGCCGGCCACCCCTGCTCCGATCACCGCAACCGAGTGCGGCGAAGCAGTGCAGGTACCTGGCGAGGGCATGGAGAGCGTCGGGCCCTACTCCGGCATTGTGGCAGTCCTGACGGCCGAGGCAGCACGACCGGCCGGCAGGTGATGAACCGCATGCACAACCACACCCCAAAGCTCGGCATCACTGCCCTCGCCCAGGGGAAGCGCTGGGGTCAGGCCATCCATGGCCACCAGCCACAGCCGCGGCGGCTGCCCCTCCAGGCGCCGGAGCAGGAAAGCCCCGGCGTGGGTGCAGATCACGTAGCGCCCCGGGCGGGCCTCGACGCTGCGATCAATCACCAGAAGGTCTCCATGAAAGATGCCGGCGGCAGCCATCGCATCGCCACTAGCCCGCATGAAGAAGGTGCTGGAAGGCGACGTGACCAGAAGATCGTGCAGATCGATCTGGCTCTCGATGTAGTCGTCGGCCGGACTGGGGAAGCCGGCGGGTACCGCCTCCGAGGCCAGGGGCAACGGCCGCCTGGGCCGATGTCGGCGCAGGGGCCAGGGCGGCTCCGCAACGCCTGAACAACCGGGAGGGACCGGGATGGGGCCGCCCGCAGACGGACTGCCCCGGGGGACGCTGACCTGGGAGGGACCCGGCTGGAGAGAACTGCGCCGAGAAAGGATGAGCCCGGGACTGGCGGGCCGAGGAAAGCAGGTCACAACCAACAACCGCATGACAATCAGCCAGCCCGACAATTAACCCGCACGACAATGAGCCGAGCACGACAATCAGCCGAGCCGTAGTACGGACATACTATGGCAAGGGGGCTGCGGAAGCGGCAAGGGCGCCCCCCGGGGCCGGCGACGGAGCCCGGGAGGCGACGGCGCAGGGCAGCAGGCGGATCTGAGCCCATTTCCGTTCGCCCTTGGGGGGTTCGATCTGAATCGTGAAGGTGTCACCCGGTTTCAGATCGAGGAGGGCGGTGTAAGCACTGCCCACCATGAGATTGCCGTTGAAATGAACCTTGGTGGTGTAACTGAGATGACGGCCCAGCCGGGGGTTCTCGGAGGAGCGAGCAGAAGCCCGATGGCCGAAATGGATGCCCTTGGCGTCGAGGAGGGCCTCATAGAAGGCGGTGTAGTTCAGGCGCTCGCCGGAATCCTTGGTGGTGCTGACATAACCGCAGGCACGCACAAGCTCAGACCTGGAGCAGACGCCAAGCTCCCGGACCCGTGCCAGCAAAGACGAACCTGTCAACATGGAAAGCACAGAACACTGACTGGAAGTATCAAACCGGACGATCACTTTTCCGAAGGAATTGGAGATGCAGATTCACAGCTGATCAGCCTCGGAATAACAAACGGCGACCGAAGGCCCCCATCTGCAGCAGATCCCCAGCCGATCCAGGTCCCAGCCGCATCAGCAACGCTTCGAGCGGCCACAGGAGGACCAGGGGCCAGGCAATCGGGACCGAACAGGATCAGAACACAACACCCTGAGCCAGGGAGAGCTGGCTCAGATCAATCGGATCCGTGGAGCGTTGACTCGCTGGCCGGCTCCAGCTGAATGGTGCTGTGGGCAATGCCGAGATAGGCCAGACGCTCCTTGGCCTGATGGAGAAGGTCCATGTCATCGAGCACGCCGGGTCGGCGCTGCACGTGGGCCGTCAAGGCGGTCTGGGACGTGCTGATCGCCCAGACGTGCAGATGGTGCACATCGCAGACACCGGGCAGGGAGGCCAGGGCCTGCTGCACGACCGCCAGATCAACACCGCGCGGGACAGCATCGAGGGCGACCCGCAACGATTCCCTGAGCAGATCCCAGCCGCTCCAAGCCACCGCCAGACCGACGGCGATCGCCGTGGCCGCATCGAGCCAGTTCCACCCCGTCAGGGTGACCAGAACGGCGCTGACAAGGACCGCCGCCGAAACGGCCGCATCCGTGAGCAGATGGATCACGGCAGCCTTGCGGTTGAGATCGTGATGGTGATCATTGCCGAACAGGCGGGCCGAGAGGAGGTTGACAACGATGCCGCAGGCGGCGGCAACGATCACCGGGGGGCCCTCCACGGGGACGGTATGGAAACAGCGCTGGATCCCTTCAACCACAACGACGGCAGCGGCCATCAAAATCAGAACAGCATTCACCAGGGAGGCCAGCTGGGTGCTGCGGCCATAGCCGTAGGTGTAATGCCCGTTGGTGGGGCGGGTGCTGAGGCGTTCAGCCCCCCAGCCGAGCAGCAGACCCGCGACATCCCCAAGGTTGTGAACCGCATCGCCCACCAGGGCCAGGGAGTTGAAACCGAGGCCGATCGCCAGCTGCAGTCCGGAAAGGGCCGCATTGAGAACAATGCTCCAACGGAACGCCGCAGCGGACCCGGGCCGGTGCTGATGCTGGCGGGGATGGGGCTGGCGCTGGATTTCGACAGCGGGATGGAGTTCCGGGCCAGCCGCTGGGAGTCCTGGGGATGGGGATCCTGCAGATGGGGGTGGTGGGAGGTCGTCGTGTCCCATCACAGCCCTAAAGGCCCCACGCTGCAAAAGAATTCTAAGGAGAGCGGGCCCACCGGTCCACGTCAGCGGCGGCACGGCGACAGCAGAGCTACGGTCACGGCGGAGCTACGGTCACGGCATCGCAGCGGGGCGTCAGCGCCTCGACGCAGCTCGGAGGCATCCGATGGCCCGTCCCTACCAGCCCAGCCTGCTGAGACTGTTCCATGGTGCTACAGCCGTGCTGGTGGGGCTGGCCTGGCTGAGCGGCCTGCTGCTCTTCAACGAATACGACCACCGCTGGGGTCAACTGCCCCTGCCGAGCGCCGGAGACGGGGGAATCGACTGGCACGGCAAGGTCGGCCTGGTGCTGATCGGCGTGAGCCTGCTGTTTGTGCTGGTGTCCTACGGCCTCAGGCGACGCACCCTGGCCAGCCCCAGCAACGGCCTGGCCCTCGTCGCCCTCAGCCTGGCCCTCGGCAGCGGCTGGTTCATGGAGGAGGAGTAGATGGTTGAAGGGGGGAGCCAGCACCTCATCTACAACCTGCATCTGCTCGGCTGGATCCTGCTGGTGGTGGCGGTGGCGCTGCACCTGCTAGAACACGGCCGAAGGGGCGGATGGCCACTGCTGAGCTCGATGCTGAGCCCCAGGATGCAGCGGGGGGATCAACCGAGGCACTGGCTGCGACAGCTGGGGACTCGCCTGAGACAACGCCCCTGAGGCGGCACCTGGCAGAGGGATGAAGGAACCGGAGAGCGGGAAAAAGAGACGCAACCTCAGCCCCCTGATCCGAACCCGTGGTTCCTTAACCGCAACTTAGGGAAAGGATGCCCCGCCTCCCTTACGGTTTCGGGAGAGCCGATCCGATCTGCGTGATTCCCTCTGCTCCACCTGCTGCCCAACGATGACCATGTCCATGGAGCAGCAGGCGTTCCTCAATCGACGTCGACAGCTCAGCGAACGGCTCCTGGATGGGGGTTTCCGCCTGCTGGTGACCGGCCTTGCCTGCAGTGTGGGGATCATCCTGCTCTGGATCCTGCAGAAGATCTGGGTGGAGGCCGATCCAGCCATCCATCGGTACGGCCTGTCCTTCCTCACCACATCCGCCTGGGATCCCGTCAACGACCAGTACGGGGCGTTGACGGCGATCTACGGAACGATGGTGAGCTCAGTGCTCGCCCTGGTCATCGCGGTGCCCCTGGGCGTGGGAACCGCCCTGTTCATCACTGAAAATCTGATTCCCAGACGGATCAGCAGTCTGATCGGCCTGATGGTGGAGCTGCTGGCGGCGATTCCTTCAGTGGTGCTCGGACTCTGGGCGATCTTTGTGATGGAGCCGGCCATCCGGCCCTTCCTGACCTGGCTCTTTGAAACCTTCGGCTGGATGCCGTTCTTCAGCAGCGAACCCCAGGGTCCAGGCATGGCACCGGCGATTCTGATCCTGGTGGTGATGATCCTGCCCATCATCACGGCCATTTCCCGGGATGCCCTGAATCAGGTACCCAGCGAACTCCGCCAGGCCGCCTATGGCGTGGGCACCACCCGCTGGGGAGCGATCTGCCATGTGATCCTGCCGGCGGCAATCTCCGGCATCACCGGAGGGGTGATGCTGGCCCTGGGCAGGGCCATGGGTGAAACGATGGCCGTGACCATGATCATCGGCAATTCGAACAATTTCAGCCTCTCACTGCTTGCCCCTGGCAACACCATTTCCGCCATGCTGGCCAACCAGTTTGCGGAAGCGGATGGCAACCAGGTGAGCTCCTTGATGTACGCCTCACTGGTGCTGATGCTGCTGACATTGGTTGTCAACATCCTCGCCCAATGGATCGTCAAAAAACTCAGCCTTCGATACAACTGAATCCAATGATTGATTCAGCCTCTGCCAGGCCACAGTCTGATCAACCCACCTTCAGGAGGGGGGGTCTGCAGTTTCGTCCTGGGTTGACCCGGAATCTCTGGAATGCCCTGATGACAGGGCTGGTAGCCATTGCCGCGACGGTGGCCGTGCTGCCATTGGTGATGGTTCTCGCCTACGTGCTCGTCCAGGGCGGCAAGTTGATCAGCCTGAAATTGTTCACAGAATTACCACCTGCTCCCGGCCTCAATGGTGGCATCGGCAACGCGGTGCTCGGAACAATCCTGGTGACGGGCATTGCAGCGGCCCTGGCCATTCCCACGGGGGTTGGCGGGGGCATCTATCTGGCGGAATTCTCCCAGGGCGGCAAGTTTGCCAAGGCCCTGAAAAGGTTTGTGCGCTTCGGCACCAATGTGCTGTCGGGGGTGCCGTCGATCATCTGCGGTGTGTTCATCTTCGCCCTGATCGTCAAGACCAGGGTGCTCTTCGGTCAGAGCTTCAGCGGCCTAGCCGGCGGCATGGCCCTGGCCATCCTGATGCTGCCCACGATCATCAAAACAACCGACGAAGGGCTGAAGCTTGTTCCGGATGAACTGCGCTGGGGAGCGATCGGTGTCGGTGCCTCCAAGTTCACCACCGTGATCCGGGTCACCCTGCCCGCGGCCTTTACCCCGATTGCCACCGGGGTGGTGCTGGGAATCGCCCGGGCAGCGGGTGAAACGGCTCCACTGATCTTCACAGCCATGTTCTCCTACTACTGGCCCTGGCCCGACACGATCATCAGTGGAGACAGCAGCATGCTGGAGAAGCTCGCGATGGTGAAGGATCCCCTTCTCAATCCGATCGCCAGCATGTCGGTGCTGATCTACAACTTCGCCACCACCCCCTATCCGGAACTGCAATCCCTGGCCTGGGCTGCCTCCTTCATCCTGGTGGTCATGATCCTGGGGGCCAATCTGCTGGCGCGATGGCTCGGACGCTTTGCCGCACGATGAATCAAGACATGGCCATGCAGCATCAACGCCCTGAGATCCATCGGTCACCTGGTTTGCCTAGGCACGGAGCTGGAGGGTCAAGGAGCCGGGTTCCCAACCCCAACCGTCCCGGCTGGCCCTGAGCAGGTCTGCCAGGCGCCTGACAGCAAACAATCAGACCCTCTGCCGGCCACCGGATCCTGAACAGGAACGTCACCAACCACCAAACCGCAGCCCACGCCATGACGACCACCGCCCCCCGAACCGGCACCACGACCGACCTCTGCCTGTCCCTGCAGGACGTCACCATCAGCTACGGCAATTTTGAAGCCGTTCGCAACGTCTTCCTCGACATTCCCAGGGGTCAGGTGACGGCCTTCATCGGCCCATCTGGCTGTGGCAAATCCACCGTTCTCCGCTCCCTGAATCGGATGAACGACCTGATTGAAGGCTGCCAGCTTCGCGGTCGGGTGATCTTTGATGGCGAAGATCTCTACCATCCGAAGGTGGATCCAGTGGAAGTACGCCGCCGGATCGGCATGGTGTTTCAGAAACCGAATCCGTTCCCGAAATCAATCTACGAAAACATCGCATTCGGTGCCCGCATCAATGGCTACCGCGGTGACATGGATGAGCTCGTGGAGCGATCCCTCCGCAAGGCGGCTCTCTGGGATGAAGCCAAGGACAAACTCAGGGAAAGTGGCTATGCCCTCTCGGGCGGACAACAGCAGCGCCTGTGCATCGCCAGGGCAATCGCCATCGAGCCCGAAGTGATTCTGATGGACGAACCCTGTTCAGCTCTCGATCCGATCAGCACGCTCAAGATCGAGGAAATGATGCATGAACTTAAAAAGAGCTACACCATCGTGATTGTTACCCACAACATGCAACAGGCCGTTCGGGTATCAGATCGAACAGCCTTTTTCAATGCCGAGGCCCAGGATGGTGGCACAGGCAAGGTTGGTTATCTTGTGGAATTCGATGAAACGGAACGGATCTTCAACGCCCCCAGCCAACGGGCGACCATGGATTACGTCAGCGGTCGTTTCGGCTAAGCGACTCCTTCACCCAGCCGTAGCAGCACGCCGACCGGCCGATTTGGGCGAACCGTTTGCATTCCCTCCAGGACGACTAACGCATTGAACAGCCTCGGCGATCCAGGGCATCCAGACCAGATCGGTGGTGCCGACATGATTCGCTCCCCGATGGAAGGTCACAGCGGCTATCGCGGCCAGGATTGGAGTCCAGAGCGCTTGGTGCTGCACCAGAACCTTGAATCCTTCGCCGAACGGGTGGGCCTGATTGTGGCCATGCAAGGAAGCGGCAAGATCAGTCAGGATCAGGCTTTTGCTGCGATCAAAAAGCTCTGGAAAGGCCTAAAGAGGAGTCGCGAATCAATTCAGGGAAGCTGAGATAGGAGCTGAGATTCTGCAGCCATGAAAAAGCGGGGGTGCCACCCCCCGCCGTTGTTTCTCCCTTGCCCGACCCGTTGCAGGTCGCCTGGCCAATCTGGTGGAGGAAGACGAAGCCATTGGTGACCATGCACACCAGAACCGGGAAGCTGTGAGCAATCGCCCACGCAGATCTGCATCGAAAGCCTGAACAAGGCGCCGGATCAATACCACCGACCACCGCACCCCTTCAGGCAGCGTCCAGGGAGTCGAGGGCACCACGGCGCTGCCGGGCAGCGGCGGCTTCGCAAGCCCGCCAGGTGAGCGCCATGTGGGTGAGAGTGGGGCTTTGCCAGGCGGAAGTGGGCCAGCAGGCCCCATCAGTGACCAGCAGGTTCGGCACGCGCCAGCATTGGTTCCAGGAATTCAGCACCCCATCGGCCTCCCGGGCAGCCATGCGGGCCCCGCCCAACTCATGGATGTAATAGCCCGGTGGGGCCGCGCCGGCCGCCAGGGCTGGACTGTGGCGCAGCAGGGGTTCGACCACGGGCATCACGAACAGATCGGGCAGGGGGGCGATGGATCCACCGGCCGCCGCCACCACCGCTGCCATCCGCTCCTGCATGTGGGCCACCAGCTGGTGCTCGTTCTCTCCCCAGGAACAATCGATGCGGGGGGTGGGAAGACCCCAGGCATCGGGCCGGGCCCCATGGAGGGTGACCCGATTGCGGGCCCTCGGCAACACCTCACCATGGCCGATGAGGAAGCCGGTCACGGTGTCCGGTCGACGCTTGAACAGGCGGGGCGGGTCAAAACGATCGATGGCGCCCCAGAGTCCGTAGCCGCGCCGGAAGGGGAGTGTCGAATCGAGGCCGAGATTGACCGTGTTGGGAATGAACACGCTGCCGGCTCCCGAAAGCGGTTGCGGTGACGCCGGGGAGCCGGGCGTCGGCATCGAGAAAAAGCGGGCGCTGGAAATGTGATCCATCAGGTAGTGGCCCAGCGTCCCTGAAGGATCCGCAAGGCCACCAGAGCGCCAGCCCTCACTGGAATGGAGCAGCAGCCGCACGGTTTCGATCGTGGAAGCACAGAGCACCACCAGGGGGGCCTGCACACGGTGATGCTGACGATCGCGGCGATCGATGAAGACAACACCCTCGGCCCGGTTGCCCCTGGCATTCAGTTCCACATGGCTGACCACCGCATCGCTGCGGACCTGCACCCTGCCGCTGGCCAACGCCTTCCCAAGGGCCCTCCCCTGGGAGGTGGAGGCCGGCCAGGGGTCCCCGGGCGACGGGGTCGGCAGGCCGAAGCCCCGGGAATGGATCAGGGGGAGATCGAGCTGCTCAGCCAGCTTCGCCTGCAGTTGACGCTCAGACGGCGTGAAGGGCAGGGGAGGCAGGAACTGACCATCCGGCAGCTGGGGCAGGCCATCGGGATGGCCGTGGATGCCGAGGAAACGCTCCAGGCGGTCGTAGTAGGGATTGAGATCGGCGCTGCTGATCGGCCAGACCGGGCCGAAGCCGTCCCGTTGCGCCGCCAGAAACTCGTAATCGGAGAGCCTCAGGGTGATGCCCCCCCAGGTCAGGCTCTTACCGCCCACCTGGCGACCCCTGGTCCAGAGGAAGGGGCGATCGCCAGGGGTGTCGTAGGGGTTCTCCCGTTCATCGACAAACAGATCGGGGTTCTGTTTCCAGTAGCCCGGATGGTTGGCCTGGCGAGCCTGCCGACCGCTGCTGAGGTTGATCAGCCGGCGCAGGCTGTTATGGGGCTCTCCCCGGTAAACCTGCTGAGCAGACAGGGCTGGGCCAGCCTCCAGCACCAGCACCTTCAGGCCTGCTTCCGCTAGTGCCAGAGCGGCGACGCCACCGGAGGCGCCGGAGCCAACCACGATGGCATCTGTCATCAGGACGGTGTCGGGGTGGGCGTAGGGACGCTGTCAGCCGTGGTGTCGGTGGCGGCGGTGTCCGTGGTGGTGTCCGTGGAGGTTTCCGTGGTGGTGAGGTTCACACTCGACAGCAGGGTGACCAGAGCGACCAGCCCTTCGCCGATGGCCTCGACGGTCAACCAAAGGATCACGGCAGCCCAGATCAACGGGTGGGCGCCTGAAGCGACGGGCCTTTCGACCGCGGCTTCGGTGGTCTCGCGGTTGACGTCGGTGGGCTCAGCCATGTCCTGGAGAGGGGTGCTGGAATTCTGAAGTGGTTCGGATCCCGGGCAGCAGGGGCGCCGGGCAAACGGCTTGACCACCAACCGGGAGTGCCAACAAAGAACCCCGGCGCTTCGGGGAAGGCCGGGGTTCAGGAATTTGGTGGCGGGGAGGAGATTTGAACTCCTGACCTTCGGGTTATGAGCCCGACGAGCTACCAGACTGCTCTACCCCGCGCCGACAGACGAATCCTACAACACAGCCTCGGTGGTCCCTGGAGGGTCGGCGAATGGGGAGGATGGGGAGAGCATGCCCAGCCAGAGCCGTCTGATGGCCTTCCCCCTGAACCGATACCTGCGGTACATCCGCTTCCCTGGCCTCTGCTGCCTGGTGGGATTGACGATCGTCACGGTGAGCTCCGGCTGGCTCGCCGGCTGGGTGACCCTGGTGCTGCTGGCCCTTGAGATCAGCCTCTCGTTTGACAACGCCGTGGTCAACGCACGGGTGCTGGAGCGCTTGACTCCGGCCCAGCAAAGCTTCTTTCTCACCTGGGGTCTGGTGATTCCGGTATTCGGGGTCCGCTTTCTCGGTCCCCTGGTGTTGGTGGCCCTCAGTGGCGGGGTCAGCATCGCCAAGGCCTTTGACGCCGCCGTCAACGATCCAGCGACTTACCACAGCCTGCTCATGGAGGCAGAGCCGAAGATCCTGGCCTTCGGCGGCATGTTCCTGCTGATGGTGTTTCTGCGTTACTTCATCGACGATGCCAAGACGATCCATTGGGTGAGCCGCATCGAGACCCGCCTCAGCCAGATCGGCAGGGTCGATTCGATCGCCGTGGCCCTGGCCCTGATCGTGCTGCTGGTGGTTGCCAGCCTGCTGCCCTCCGATCACCGGGGCGAGGTGATGGTCGCCGGAGGGGTCGGTCTGGTGCTGCAGATCATCTGCACCTCCCTCGCCGACTTCTTCGGCGGTGAGGAGGAGGCGGTGGGGCGCCTGGCAACCCAGGGGGGACTGGCCAGCCTGATCTACCTGGAGCTGCTCGATGCGTCCTTCAGCCTCGATGGCACGATCGGGGCCTTCGCGATCACCAACAAACTGCCCCTGATCCTCACGGGCCTCGGACTCGGAGCCCTGTTCATCCGCTCCCTGACCGTGATGCTGACCCGGGAAAAGGCCCTGGAGCACCTCATCTACCTCGAGCATGGCGCCCACTACGCCATCGGTGCCCTCGGTGGCCTGATGCTGCTGGGGGTGGGGCTGAGCGTGCAGCACCAGCATGTGCCCGAATGGCTGAGCGGCCTGATCGGGGTGGTGCTCCTGGCCCTCTCCCTCTGGGATTCCCTGCGCCACAGCCGCAGAACCCAAATCCCTGCCAGTGGCAGCTGAGACTCAGAAGCAGAGCCTCAGCAGCAGAGCCTCACGGTGTCAGTCGAAGCGCAACTCGCCTGACACCGTGAGGGCAAGGTGCTCACCACCGGGCTGGAGGAACTGGGCATCGAGCTCCTCCAGGGTGATCGGGGTCAGCCAGTCGAGCTGGCGCAACAGATGGAGCGCCACCGCATGCTTGGCACGACTGGAGCCGTCCTCCACCTTGATGGCGATACCAAGGCCCTCGCCAACCCTGCTCAAGCACTGGATCCCCTCCGCACCTCCCTTGCTGATCACCTGACCGTGGGAGCGGCGCATCAGCTCCGTGTCGAACCGCCCCTCCCCTGCGACGAGATGGGGATGGGCCAGCATCGCCCGACTGATCTGCTCCAGGTCGGGTTGCTCCCCCGCCCCCAGATGGGCAAACAGCAGGGCCATCTGGGAGAGCTGCACCTGCAGGGTGGGGGCCCCGCAGTCGTCGCGGGCAGTGAGCAGCTCGGCCGCCGGCAGGGCCAGGAGCTCGGCCACCCGCTTCACCACCTGCTTCTGCAGGGGATGGTTGGGCTGTAGATAGGTCTCGGTGGGCCAGGCCAGGCGGCGGCAGGCTGCCAGGAAGGCGGCATGCTTCCCCGAACAGTTGTGCTCAAGGGGGCTCTGGCGGCCGGCCGGGGTCGGGCACTGAAGCTGATCCACCTCCAGCTCAGCGCTCCAGAGCACCTTGAAAGCCTCGCGGGCCTGTTCAGGGGTGCCTGCATGGGACGCGCAGGCGATGGCGATGGCGCGCTCCCCCTGCCCCCCCTGTTCGGCAGCCCCGCTGGCCACAAACACGGTGGCCTGGAACGGTTTCAGGGCCGAGCGGATGAAGCTGAGCTGCTGGGGATCACCGGCCCTCATCAGCACCCGGCCTCGCTTGTCGCAGACCACCGCATGGACCCGATGCCGGGACTCCGTGATCCCTTGACGGAGAAGGCGAACCTCCAGGGCGGGCACTCCAGGCCGGGAGGAGCTGCCGAAGCTGGGGGAAAGGGCCATGGGGAGGCAGCGGTGAGGGGTGCCCGGAAGCCGGGTCTCGTGTCAGAAAGCCTGGCAGAGGCTGGTGCCGACGATCAGCAGGGCAGCCAGGATGCCCAGGGCCTGCTGCAGTCGCCGGATCACCGGATCGACCTGATGGCGGAGCACCAGCAGATCCTGCTGCCGCCAGGCCAGAGGTTTCTCCCAGATCTGACCGTCGTACCAGCCCGATTCCTCGTAGGGAATCCGCTCAGCCCTGAGGCGACGGGCGACATAGGTCCAGCCGAGCCACTGGCGCAACAGCAGCAGCAGGGGCAGGAGAAGGGCGGCCAGGGCCGCCACCAGGGGCAACAGGATCGGGGCAGCGTGGCGCAAGGCCACACTGCCGCCCGCCACCAGGGCCGTGATCGGCACCAGCAGCAACCAGCTGATGATCAGGGGACGGGCCAGGGCCGTCGGGGTGCCCGCGGGCCAGACAAAGAACCAGGATCGATTCAGCTGGCGGTATTCCTCAAGGGGACGCTGTTCATGGGGCACTGGACAGGGGGAATCCCAGTCCTGGTCATCAAGATCAGGGAGGGCCGCTGTCACAGGAATCAAGCAAGAGAAGCCTGCCCGGAGCCTAGGAAGGGCTCGTGGTCGCCGTGGCCCCAGAAGGCCTCCAGGTCGTAGTAGCTGCGCTCCTGGGGGGTGAGCACGTGCACGATCAACTCGCCGTAATCGAGGAGCACCCAGCGCCCTTCGGTCTGCCCTTCCCGCCGCAGGGGCAGGCGCCCATGGGTCTCCTCGATCCGATCCTCCACCGAGCGGGCGATCGCCCGAACCTGGACGTCGCTGAGGCCGGTGGCGATCACGAACCAGTCGGCCAGAGACGAGACCTCATCCACCCGGATCAGGCGGATGTCAACGGCCTTGCGATCATCGGAGGCCTCAGCAGCAAGCAGGGCGAGGGCCCTGCTTGCCTGATCGATCTGGTGAGCGCGGGAGAGGAGGGAGCCTGCCTCGGGGGTGCCGGTTTCAGCCATAGACGTTCTCACTGGTCACAGACTGACGGGATCCCTGTTGCTGGGCCATCTCAGCCCGAGCCTTGCCTGCACTCTTGCGCAGCGCCTCCAAGCGATCCTCATAGAAGGCACGCTTCTTCTTCTTGCGGGTCTGCTCCACTAGATCCTTGAGGGCGCCCCCGAGGCTCTTGTAGGCATTCGGAAGGCTGTAACCGAAACGGGTGGCCAGATCGATGGCGCGCTCATCGGCGGCGATGGCGTCGGCGAGCCGTTTCTCGGAATTGTTCTTGAGGTACAGGCGATAACCGGCGAACCCCGAGAGGCCGAGGGCCATCAGGAGCAACAGACCGTCCTGAACCCAGAGTTCGCCGATCGCACCACCGAGGCCGATCGCCAGAGCAGCCATTTCCCAGCCATCGCGGGGAACGGCATCGTTCTGCACCCGGCCGACCTCATGCCAGAAGAGCAGGTTCCGGTGGTCAAGGGCAAGCCGGTCCCAGGCCTCGAGATCGAGCTGGATCTCCATCTCGTCACGACCGATCTCCTCGATCGTGATCAGGGGGGGATCGACAGAGGCTGCTGCTTCGACAAACACCCAGCTCTGCATCTCCGGGGGAAGCAGCCCCTTCAGGCGCTGGAGTTCGCTCATGGAGACAGGACGACGGTGACCTGTTGGAACGTTAGCGACCTTCGTCCCACTCCCACCGGGGGCGCGTGAGAGGCTGGGGGAGTTTGAGTGTCAGGCCAACCCATGCCCCGTCGCACGGATCTGCGTCGCATCCTGCTGCTGGGCTCGGGGCCGATCGTGATCGGCCAGGCCTGCGAGTTCGACTACTCGGGCACCCAGGCCTGCAAGGCCCTGCGGGCCGAGGGATTTGAGGTGGTGTTGGTCAATTCCAACCCGGCCTCGATCATGACCGATCCGGACATGGCAGATCGGACCTACATAGAGCCCCTCACCCCCGAAGTGGTGGCGCGGGTGATCGAGATCGAACGGCCCGACGCCCTGTTGCCAACCATGGGCGGCCAGACCGCCCTCAACCTGGCGGTGGCCCTGGCCGAAAACGGCACGCTGGAGCGCTTCGGAGTCGAACTGATCGGCGCCAACCTGGAGGCGATCCGGAAGGCGGAAGATCGGCTGCTGTTCAAGCAGGCGATGGAGCGAATCGGGGTCATGGTTTGCCCCTCCGGCATCGCCAACACCCTCGAGGAAGCTGAAACCGTCGGCAAGGAGGTGGGCAGCTACCCGAGGATCATCCGGCCGGCCTTCACCCTTGGGGGATCAGGGGGCGGCATCGCCTACAACCCCGAGGAGTTTGCGGCGATCTGCAAGAGCGGCCTCGAGGCCAGCCCCGTCTCCCAGATCCTGATCGAAAAATCCCTGATCGGCTGGAAGGAATACGAACTCGAGGTGATGCGAGACACGGCTGACAACGTCGTCATCGTCTGCAGCATCGAGAACCTCGACCCGATGGGTGTCCACACCGGCGACTCGATCACGGTGGCCCCCGCCCAGACCCTCACCGACCGGGAATATCAGCGCCTGCGGGACCAGGGCATCGCGATCATCCGCGAGATCGGCGTCGACACCGGCGGCAGCAACATTCAGTTCGCCATTGATCCCAGCAATGGCGATGTGGTGGTGATCGAGATGAACCCGAGGGTGTCCCGTTCCTCGGCCCTGGCCTCGAAGGCCACCGGATTCCCGATCGCCAAGATCGCTGCCCGGCTGGCGGTGGGCTACACCCTCGACGAAATCCTCAACGACATCACCGGAGCCACCCCGGCCTGCTTCGAGCCCACGATCGACTACGTGGTCACCAAGATCCCCCGCTTCGCCTTCGAAAAGTTCAGGGGCAGTCCTGCCGTGCTCTCCACCTCGATGAAATCGGTGGGGGAAGCGATGGCGATCGGGCGCTGCTTCGAGGAATCCTTCCAGAAGGCCCTGAGGTCCCTGGAAACAGGCCATGCCGGCTGGGGCTGCGACCGCGATGACGTCATCCCTGCCGCCTCCGAACTGGATCGCCAGCTGCGCACCCCGACGCCTGATCGCATCCTGGCGGTGCGCACCGCCATGGTGGCCGGCCGCAGCGACGCTGAGATCCATGCCCTCAGCGCCATTGATCCGTGGTTCCTGGCCAAACTGCGCCACCTGATTGACGCGGAAGGTCGCCTGCTTCAGGGCCGCAGCCTGGCTCAGCTGGATGCTGAGAGCCTGTTGGAGCTCAAGCAGCTGGGCTTCTCTGACCGTCAGATCGCCTGGGCAACCCACAGCGATGAACTGGCCGTGCGCCGGCACCGCCAGGCTCTCGGGGTGAGCGCCGTGTTCAAGACCGTGGACACCTGCGCCGCAGAGTTCGCCTCAAGCACCCCCTACCACTACTCCACCTATGAGCGCCCCCTGGAGCGGTTTGATGCCGAAGGGCGGCTGCAGGTGCTTCCCCCCAGCGATGAGGTCCAGCCGGAACAACGGCGCAAGGTGATGATCCTCGGGGGTGGTCCGAACCGGATCGGGCAGGGCATTGAATTCGACTACTGCTGTGTGCACGCCTCCTTTGCCCTGCAGGAGGCCGGCTTCGCCACGGTGATGTTGAACAGCAATCCGGAGACGGTGTCCACCGACTACGACACCAGCGACAGGCTCTACTTCGAGCCCCTCACCCTGGAAGATGTGCTCAACGTGATTGAAGCTGAACATCCGGAAGGGGTGATTGTTCAGTTTGGCGGTCAAACGCCCCTGAAGCTGGCCATTCCCCTGATGCGCTGGCTGGCCAGCCCGGATGGCCAGGCCACCGGTACCAGGATTTGGGGCACCTCGCCGGAATCGATCGATCGCGCCGAGGACCGGGAGCAATTCGAGGCGATCCTGCGCCAGCTCGACATCCGCCAACCCCGCAATGGTCTCGCCCGCAGCGAGGCCGAGGCCCGGGCGGTCGCTGAACGGGTGGGCTACCCGGTGGTGGTGAGGCCCAGCTATGTGCTCGGCGGTCGGGCCATGGAAGTGGTGTTCGACGAAGAGGAACTGAACCGGTACATGGTCGAAGCGGTGCAGGTGGAACCGGACCATCCGGTACTGATTGATCAGTACCTCGAAAACGCCACCGAAGTTGATGTCGACGCGATCGCCGACCAGGGCGGCCGGGTGGTGATCGGAGGACTGATGGAGCACATCGAACCAGCCGGCATTCACTCGGGCGATTCAGCCTGCGCCTTGCCGGCCGTGACCCTGAGCGAGGACGCCAAGGCCACGATCCGCCAATGGAGCACCGCCCTGGCCCAGGCCCTGAAGGTGCAGGGGCTGATCAACCTCCAGTTCGCCGTCCAGGGGGACACGGTGTTCATCATTGAGGCCAACCCCAGGGCCTCCCGCACGGTTCCGTTCGTGGCCAAGGCCACCGGCGTGCCGCTGGCCAAGATCGCCAGCCAGGTGATGGCCGGCCGCAGCCTGGAGGAGCTGGGCCTGACCCAGGAGCCCCAGCCCCCGTTGCAGACCGTGAAGGAGGCCGTTCTTCCCTTCAAGCGCTTCCCAGGCTCCGACACCGTTCTCGGCCCCGAGATGCGATCCACCGGCGAGGTGATGGGGTTTGCGGAAAGCTTCGGCTATGCCTATGCCAAGGCCGAGATTGCCGCCGGAGAAGCCCTCCCATGCAGCGGAACGGTGTTTCTCTCCACCCACGACCGCGACAAGACCGCCCTGCTGCCCGTGGCCGGCCGTCTCGCCCAACTGGGCTTCGACCTGATCGCCACCGCGGGCACCGCCGCTGCACTCCAAGCGGATGGCCTGACGGTGGAGACCGTGCTCAAGGTGCATGAGGGGCGTCCGAACATCGAGGACGCGATCCGGTCCGGCCGGATCCAACTGATCATCAACACGCCGATCGGCCGTCAGGCCGCCCACGACGACCGCTATCTGCGCCG
Source organism: Prochloraceae cyanobacterium (assembly GCA_040377855.1). GTDB lineage: Bacteria > Cyanobacteriota > Cyanobacteriia > PCC-6307 > Cyanobiaceae > CAIXOZ01. The sequence continues at coordinate 16,588 of JBEINY010000009.1, forward strand.
GGCTGCCCTCGACTACGCCGTTCCGACGGTGACCACCCTCGCGGCTGCCCGCGCCGCCGTCGAGGCGATCGCCAACCTCCAGCAGCAGACCCTGAGCGTCCGGGCCCTGCAGGACATCCACCCTTCCCCTCGGGCGACCCCGGTAGGGTGACCTTCCTCCGGCTCCCAAGCCCTTGACCACCACCGCTCCCCGTCCCGCCGTTCCTACCGATGCTGGTGCTGCTGCAGGGGTGCCCGCCGGCACCGATGTGCGAGCGGCGTTCAGGGCCGCCTACGAGAACCGCTACACCTGGGACCCCGGCTTCGGCGGCTATCAGGGGCGCTGCGTCTGGGAACAGGGGGACCGTCGGGTTGAAGGAACCTTCGTGGTGGGCGCCGACCTGAAGGCGACCGTGCAGGGCATCGACGACGGGGAGGTTCACAAGGCGATGGCCTCCCAGCTCTGGGAGGTGGCCATCCACCGGGTGCGCCGCAGTTTCGAGCAGACCCATGGGGAGAACACCTTCACGGCCGGCGAATCCAATTCCCGGGGCCTCGAGGTGATCGTCGGTGGCAAGAACACAGGCGATCGCTATTGCATCGCCGACAACGTGGTGACGATGGTGCATCGCCACATCCATGGCACCGTGGTCACGATCGAAACGGACTCGGTGACTGACACCGGCCACGGCTACCTCAGCCACCGCTACAGCAGCCGCTACAGCGATCCTTCCACCGGCGAAGCGCGCGGCGGCTTGCAGACCTTCTCCGACACCTTCGTGGAACTCCCCGGCCAAGGGCCCTGGGTGCTCGGCACGCGGGTGATCGAAACGGAAGGCGATGCAGGCCCCGAACGCCAGGCATTCCGCTTCGAGGATCTCAGCCCCCTCTGATGGGGGTCTTGGACGTGCCCCCTGAACCGCGCCCCTGGTCGGGGTGCAACCCAGGGGCCTGCGAGTTCAGGCCCCTGGCTGAATCGGGGCCGGAGCGATCAGTCGTCGGCCAGGGGGGTGACCTCCTTGAGCCGGTCGTTGAGCTGAAGCGCCATCGACTGGCGACCGACGGCCAGCACCTTGAGGGTGTCTTCGTGCATGCGCAACTGGGCGTCAGCCACCTGCATGCCCCGGATCAGTTCCTTGATGTCGTCGGGAAGGTTGTTGAGGTCGTAGCGCTGGCCCTCAAACGTCAACACGGGGGGAGTCTGATCGTCGGTCACGGTGGGCTGTTGGATGGCAGCGTCAGACTAGAGGTCGGGTCAAGCGGCGGGCCAGGGGTGGGGCCGTTTGAAGAAGACCATCAGCAACGGGCCGACCCGCTGGGTCTGGACCAGCTCCCAGCCCTCCTCCCCCAGCAGGTTGAACGCCATCTGCAACTGGGCGGCCGGATGCTTAGGCACCGAGGAACTGCGATACATCTCTGGGAATTCCCGCCCGAGGTAATCGGGGCTGAGCACGCCCCCGAGCCGTTCGCTGTCCTCCAGGGGGCTGGAGGGTGAAGGGGGCTCCCCATGGGCCACCTCCACATGCACGACGCGATACTCCCAGCGCTCCCCCCCCATCCCTCAGAACTCCCGTTGGATCAGCTGGCGCTGGCAGAGATCGTTGTAGCGACCTCCCAGGGCCAGAAGATCGCGATGGGTTCCCTCCTCGAGCACCCGGCCGGCTTCGAGCACCAGAATCCGGTCGGCGCCCTGCACCGTGGCCAGGCGATGGGCGATCACCAGCACCGTGCGGCCGGCCATCGCCTGCTCCAGGCCCCGCTGCACCGCATCCTCACTTTCCGCATCCAGGGCACTGGTGGCCTCATCCAGCAACAGCACCGAAGGATCACCCAGCACGGCCCTGGCAATGGCAAGACGCTGCAGTTGCCCACCGGAGAGGTTGCCGCCGCGCTCCTCAAGCCTGGCCCCATAGCCGCCTGGCAGCGCCTCGATGAAACCATCGGCATTGGCCACCCGGGCGGCCTCCCGCACGGCCTCCTGGCTGGCGAGGCGTCCGAAGCGGATGGCATCGGCCACCGTGCCGGAAAAGACCCGGCTTTGCTGGGGCACAAGCGCCACGGCCTGGCGTAGATCGCGGGCCCGAAGCTCCGAGAGGTCGTGGCCATCCAGGAGGACCCGACCGGCCTGGGCGATGTTGAAGCGCAGCAACAGGGAAAACAGGGTGCTCTTGCCAGCCCCGGAGGCACCCACCAGGGCCACCACCTGGCCAGGCTCGACCTGGAGGGAAAGATCCTTCAGCACCGGCTGGGCGGGGTCGTAGCCGAAGCTCACGCCCTGGAGCTCGATCCTGCCCTTCACGGCGCCGAGGGGCACGGCATCAGAACGATCGGGGGGTTCCACCGGCTCAGCCTCGATGGCCCGCAGCCGCCGCAGGGAAGCCTGACCCTGCTGGAATTCATTGAAATTCTGGGTGAGATGGCCGATGGGGTCGATCAACATCAGCAACGCCGCCACATAGCTGCTGAACCCCTGGGCATCGATGTGGCGGGAACCGATGCGCAGGCTGCCGATCAACAGCACGGCCAGGATCCCAGCCGCCTCGATGAAGCCGACGACAGGGTGCTGAAGGGCCAGCAGCTTGAGGCTTCGGTAGCGGGCCTGACGATGCAGGTCGATTTCCGCATCGAAGCGGGCCTGGAGCCAGGGCTCGGCGGCGTAGGCCCGCACCAGGGGAAGACCTGTGATCGCCTCTGCCAGCAGGGAAGCCAGCTCACTCACCTGTTTCTGGCTCCGTTCCGCCGCTGCCATCACGCGGGCACCAAAAGCACTGACGAGCAGGGCCACGAAGGGAGCCAGCACCAGGGTGGCAAGGGCCAGCTGCCAATCAATCCAGACCATGTAACCGAGCACCACCAGCAGCTGCAGCAGGCTGGGGGTGGTGTCATGAACGAGCTTGTAGATCACCTCGCCGACGCGGTCGGCGTCCTCGGTGAGGCGGTAGGTCAGGTCTCCGGCAGACAGCGTCTCCAGGGAACCGAAGCGGAGGGTTTGGAGCCGGGCGAACAACTGCCGGCGCAGGTCCTGGGCCACCCGCAAGGCGGGGCCGGCCAGGAGGGTGTCCATGCCGTACTGGGCCAGTTTCTGAACCATGAACACGGCCAGGGCCAGGCCGATGCTGCGGAGCACGAGCGGGATGTTGCCGGCGCCGATGGCGGGGATCAGCTGACCCGCCAGGTAGGCGAGCAGGGGCCAGCAGCCCACGAAGATCACGATGCACACCCCTCCGGCCAGCAGGCGACGGCTGTGGGGCCTCAACAAGGGGAGAAGCCTGCGGAATCCGGCAGGCGAGGGTGCGAGCATCGCCAAACCCTATCAGCGTTGTCTGGAGCGGCTCTCCCGTGAAACTGGACCAGTTCCTCAAGTTCGAGGGCATCGTCGGCACCGGCGGCGAAGCCAAGCTGCGGATCCAGCGGGGCGACGTGCAGGTGAACGGCGCCATCGAGCTGAGGCGTGGACGCCAACTGATCCCCGGCGACCAGGTGGAGGTGGATGGACGCCTGCTGAGTGTCGAGGGGGACAGCCAGGATCCCGCCAGCCAGCCCTGAGCAGGCCACTGTCCTGCCAGCCGACTGGGCACCTGCCCCAGCTAGGAGCCCAAAGCACCAAGGCAGAACCCGACGCAGCAACCTTTGGCAGGCACGGACCCGACTTTGGCAGGCACGGACCCGACCGCGTCCACGGGCTCCGCAGCGGAACGATCGAGGCCCGGACGGCTGCCGTTTAACTTTTAGGCCTGTTTCATCAGGGGCCCACCAGTGCGCAAGGCCGTCATTGCTGGCAACTGGAAGATGCACATGACCTGCGCCGAGGCGCGGGCTTTTGCGGAGGCCTTCCGGCCCCAGCTGACAAACCTGCCGGCCGACAGGGACGTGGTGCTCGCACCACCCTTCACCGCCATCTCCACCCTGGCGGCGGCCCTGGAGGGGAGCGGCATCAAGCTCGCCTCCCAGAACGTCCACTGGGAGAGCAAGGGAGCCTTCACCGGCGAGATCGCCCCATCCATGCTCCTCGAGCTGGGGGTCACCCACGCCATCGTCGGCCACAGCGAGCCGCGCAAATATTTCAGCGAAAGCGACGAGCAGATCAACCGGCGGGCCCGGGCCGCCCAGTCAGCAGGGCTCGTACCGATCGTCTGCGTTGGAGAAAGCGATGGCCAGCGGGAATCGGGCGAAACGGAACGGGTGATCCGTCGCCAGGTGGAGCAGGGTCTTGATGGTCTCAACACCGATCAGCTGATCGTGGCCTATGAACCGATCTGGGCGATCGGCACTGGCAAAACCTGCGAGGCCGCCGAAGCCAACAGGATCTGCGGCCTGATCCGCAACTGGGTGGGCAACCCCAACGTGGTGATCCAGTACGGCGGTTCGGTGAACCCGGCCACGATCGATCAACTCATGGCCCAGCCGGAGATCGATGGCGTGCTGGTGGGGGGCGCCTCCCTCGACCCGATCGGCTTCGCCCGCATCGCCAACTACCAGGTGCCGGTGGCGGCCTGAAGCGATGCGGCGTCCCGGCGGCACCCAGGTGATGGGGGTGATCAATGTCACCCCCGACTCCTTCAGTGACGGAGGCCGCTACGACACCCCGCTCGCGGCCCTGGACCAGGCCCGGCGGCTGACCCGTCAGGGCGCCGACCTGCTCGATCTGGGGGGTCAGAGCACCCGGCCCGGGGCGAGGGTCCTGGAGGCAGAGGAAGAATCAAACCAGCTGATGCCAGCCCTGGAAGCGATTCAGGCGGAACGGCGCCAGGCCCAAACCCCGTGGCCCCTGATCTCCATCGACACCTTCCGCTCGCAGGTTGCCGCCCGGGCCCTGGCGGCGGGGGCCGACTGGATCAATGACGTCTCTGGGGGGCGGTTCGATCCGGCGATGCTGCCCCTGGTGGCGGAGGCCGGCTGCCCCTACGTGTTGATGCACAGCCGCGGCGACAGCCGCAGCATGGACAACCTGGCCACCTACGACGACGTGGTGAGCGAGGTGCACCAAGCCCTGCTGGTGGCCACCGATCGGGCCCTGGCCGCCGGCATCCGAGCCGAGCGCATCATCTGGGACCCTGGCCTGGGCTTTGCCAAGGACACGAACCACAACCTGGACCTCCTGGCAGGACTCGAGAGGATCACGGCGGAGGGCTTCCCGGTGCTCGTGGGACCCTCACGCAAACGCTTCATCGGAGCCATTCTCGAGGAACCGAGGCCGAGGGCCCGGTTGTGGGGCACGGCGGCCGTGGTCTGCCGAGCGATTGCGGCGGGCGCCGCCATCGTGCGCGTTCACGATGTCGGCCCGATTGTGCAGACAGCACGGATGGCCGATGCCCTCTGGGCTGGGGCCAGGCCCCAGCCTCTTCCTGGGAACAATCAGTTGCAGCCCTGAACCGAGATCCGGTAGGTGAATCCCATCGCCCCGGGGTCATCGCTGGCGCCCACCTTGAAGTTCAGCTGGCTCACCATCTTGCCGGGAATCGCGGGGAAGGGTCCGAACATGCGTCCGGTTCCGATCGGAGGATTCATGGTTTCGTTGATCACCTGAAGGTTGGAGCCATCGCTGAACTTCAGATAACCCTGAACTGGATAGGTAGCGTTGGGATCAGACGAGTTCGCCGTAAAGAAGAACTTGTAGGAGGCATAGGGGCGACCGACAATGAAGTCGGTGTTCCAGTTGGTGCGACCGATCAACTTGCCGGCACCCACGGACTTCGTGACGATGGGAGTCACGCCATTCCCACCGATCGGTTGCAGAAACTGACAGCCGGCCTGGGCTGCACCCGTCGTCAGGGGCAGAACAGCCAGCCCCCCTACCAGACCAGCCGAGACCGCCGTCAGACGGGCAGAACGGCGCATCGAGGAAAGGAAAGCAACGCTGGCGGAAAGGAATGGCAGGCCCATGAACAAGGCAGGAACTCGTTCAAGCTTAAACAGAGTCCGTCGATGGTGCAGCCGTTCCGTAACCCAGCCTGGTGAGCAGGGGCCCGGCCATGGCCGTGGTGACCAGGGCCATCAGCACCATCAAGGTGAACAGGGTCTGGCTGATGACCCCCAGCCCAAGACCGACATTAAGAATCACGAGTTCCGTGAGGCCGCGGGTGTTCATCAACCAACCCACGGCCTGGGAGTCGACCGCATCGAGCCCCCCAAGGCGGGCCATCGCCCAGGTGCCAAGAAATTTGCCCCCGATCGCCACCACCAACACACCCACCAGGGCAAGCAGGAGCTGGGGACTGTCAATCACACCGATGCTGGTCTTGAGGCCACTGGTGGCAAAGAAGACGGGCAGCAGAATCGTGAGCACCAGTTCCTCGGTATGGAGCTGAAGCTTGCGCAGCAACGGTCCATAGCGGGGGATCGCCAGACCAAAGAGAAAGGCCCCGAAGATGTAATGCACGCCGGTCATTTCGGTGACAACAGCCGAAAGAATCGCTCCGGCGAACACGAAGGCGAACACCATCGGCCTTAGGCGGCGGTTGGCGCGAAAGTCGCGCTCCATCCAGGCCATCACAGGACGGAGACCAACCAGCACCACCAGGGCCCAGAGGGCGGTGAATCCGAAGGCTGGCAGGGCACCCGCCAAGGTGCTGGAGCGGCTGAGGGATACCACCGCCGCCAGGAGGACCCAGCTGAGGAGGTCATCGACGGCTGCGCAGGTGATCACCAGCTGGCCCAGCGGCAGTCGAATCAGACCCCGATCCTTGAGAATCCTGGCCAACACCGGGAAGGCGGTGATCGCCATCGCCGTTCCAAGGAACAGGTGACCGGCAAAGGGATGGCTGCCGGGCAGCAACGCGGGCATGGTGCGCCGAAAGCCCTCGGCCAGCAGACAACCGAGCACCAGGGGCAAGAGGATCCCGATCATCGAGATGCGGCTCGCCAGGGGCATCCGTGAACGCAGGTGATCGGCCCTGACCTCCATGCCGATCAGCAGCATGAACAGGATCAGACCAAGCTGGGAAATGAGATCGAGCTGATGCAGCACCTGGGGCGAAAACAGCACGCCCTGGGACGCCGGCACCAGAAAGCCCAGCAGGGATGGGCCCAGAAGAATACCCCCGATGATTTCTCCAATCACCGGGGGTTGTCCGAGCTTCCCAACCAGCCCTCCCATCATCTTGCTGACCAGGATGATCAGGGCCAGATCCACGAGCACCGTGGGAAGAACGCCGAAACCGTGGGCCTTGTCGGCGAGCTGTTGGGCCAGGGCCGGCGGCAGCCAGACCCTGACCAGGGGTAGGGCCTGAAAGCTGGAGATCACGGTCACAACATCTGCTCCGGCCGATGACAGTGTCAGGTGGTCACCCCCTCAATCCGGTCTTCGATCTCCTGATAGATCTCCTGGAGCTGCTGGATATTCTCATCGGAGGTTTCCCAGTAGCCGCGGCCATTCACTTCCAACAGGGTTCCGACAATGCGACGGAAGCTGTGGGGATTCAGGTCCATCAGACGCTTTCGCATCTCAGGATCATTGATGAAGGTGTCGTTGGCTTCTTCGTAGACGAAGTTATCAACGGAACCGCTTGTGGCACTCCATCCGAGGGTGAAATTCAGGCGCTTTGCAACCTCTCGCACCCCTTCGTATCCGGAATTGAGCATGCCCTCATACCACTTAGGGTTGAGGAGCTTGGTGCGGGAATCGAGCCTGATCGTCTCACTGAGGGAGCGCACCTGGGCATTGGCGGTCGTGGTATCTGCGATGTAACTGGCCGGCGCCTTACCGTCATCCCGCAGACCTGCAATCAGCTTGGTGGGATCGGAATCAAAATAATGACTGACGTCGGTGAGGGAGATCTCGGCGGAGTCGAGATTCTGGAAGGTGACATCGGCGGTCTTCATGGCCGATTCGAACACTTCCCGGTTCTGGTTCATTTCGCCGGGGTTGTCGGCATTGAAGGCGAATGTCTTGCGGGAGAGATACATCTCCTGCAACTCGTTCTCCTCCTCCCAGCTACTGTTCTCCACCGCCAGGTTGACATTGGAGCTGTAGCTGCCGCTGGCATTGGAAAACACCCGGGTGGCCGCATCCCGCAGGGAGACCCCCTGGGATTCAGCCTGCTCCTGGGCATGGCGACGCACGAAGTTCATGGCCAGGGGCTCGTCGGCCTCCGCAGCCATCTTCACGCCCTGATCGATCAGGGCCATCTGGTTGATGAACAGATCACGGAAAACCCCGGAGCAATTCACCACCACGTCAATGCGCGGCCGCCCAAGTTCTTCCAGCGGAATCAACTCGAGTTTGTTGACACGACCAAGGGAATCGGGCACGGGACGCACACCGATGAACCAAAGGATCTGGGCCAGGGATTCTCCGTAGGTCTTGATGTTGTCGGTGCCCCAGAGCACGCAGGCAATCGTTTCCGGCCAGGCACCCTGCTCAGCTTTCTGGCGCTCGATCAGCCGATCAACCACCACCTTGGCGGCGGCGATGGCGGCGCGGGTCGGGATCGACTGGGGATCGAGGGCGTGGATGTTCTTACCGCTGGGTAGGACCCCCGGGTTGCGGATCGGATCACCGCCGGGGCCGGGCAGCACGTATTCCCCATCGAGAGCCCGCAGCAGGCTTTCCATCTCCATGTCAGCGCAGATCTGCTCGAGGCAGAAGCGCAGGTAGCCGAACAGCCTGTCGAGCTCGGCCTGATCGACATCGGGGAAACCGGCGGCACGGCAGGCACTCAGCCAGGGGCTGGGCAGCTTGAAACCGAATCGCTCCAGCAGGTTGAAGAACCAGCCGAAGTTTTCCCGCAGGGTGACGCGGCCATCGGCGCCGGTGACCGCCTTGACCATGGAACCGACCGCGGCGCGGCAGACCTCGGTGATGGTGCAATTGAGCTCCACATCGGCCAACACCCCGAGGTCATTGCCCTTGTAGACCTCGGCGATCGTGCGGCCCTGGCTTTCGGCGAGAAGGGCTGGCAGGCTACGGATGCCGTCCTCTTCGCGCTCCAGGGCTGCGATGTTCACCAAAGTGGCAATCGCCTCCTCAGCCGTAGGGGGCTTGCCGATGGTGTGCAGGCCACAGGGCAGTAGCCGGCTCTCGATTTCCATCAACTGGCGGTAGACGGCGCCGACCACCCCATCGCGGCCATCGAGATCGAGCTCGGAAGCATCCTGCTCAGGCAGGGAGACATCCTTGTCGAGATTGCACTGGCGGGCGGTTTCCACGATCGCGTTGACGATTTGTACCCCCCGGCTGCCTTCGCGAAGTTGCTGGTAGGAGCCCACCAGTTCACCCAGCTCCTTGAGGCCCTTGTAAAGACCGGCATTCTCGGCCGGTGGGGTGAGATAGCTGATGGTGGAGGCGTAACCGCGCCGCTTGGCGATGGTGGCTTCCGAGGGATTGTTGGCCGCGTAGTAATAGAGATTCGGGAGGGAGCCGATCAGGGAGTCCGGATAACAGGTCTCACTCATGCCCATCTGCTTGCCGGGCATGAACTCCAGGGAACCGTGGGTGCCGAAGTGGAGCACCGCATCGGCTTGCCACACCTTCTCCAGGTAGGTGTAGTAGGCGGCGAAGCCGTGGTGGGGACTGGCACTGCGGGAATAGAGGAGCCGCATCGGATCGCCTTCGTAGCCGAAGGTCGGCTGCACGCCCACGAACACATTGCCGAAGTGGCGGCCGTAGATCAGGAGGTTGGTGCCATCGGAATTGAGGTTGCCGGGGGGCTTGCCCCAGTTCTCCTCAAGCCTGACGGAATAGGGGGTGAGGCTCTCGTACTCCTGAACGCTCATCCGATGGGCGATCGCCAGTTCCGGAGCCCCCTCCAGGGCTTCAGGATCACTGAGCACGGCCTCCATGAGGGCCTTGGGGGTGGCGGGCATGGCAGCCACGCTGTAGCCCTTGGCCTTCATCTCCTCCAGCACCCTGAAGATCGAGCCAAAGACATCGAGATAGGCGGCGGTGCCGACATTGCCCTTGTCGGGAGGGAAGCTGAACACCGTGATCGCCAGCTTCTTGTCGGCACGGGGCTTGATCCGCAGGGACGCCCAGCGGATCGCCCGTTCAGCGATCGCCTCAACCCGGTCCTGCAGGGTGTGGGCCTTGCCGGTGGCATCATCGCGGCCGCTCAAAACGATCGGTTCGATGGCGCCATCCAGCTCCGGAATGGCGATCTGCAGAGCCACCTGAACGGGATGGAGGCCGAGATCGCTCTCCTCCCACTCCTGGGTGGTCTGGAAGACGAGGGGCAAGGCCACCATGTAGGGCCTGTTGAGGGACTTCAGCACCTCGATCGCCTTGGGATGGTCCTGGCGGGCCGGACCACCGACCAGGGCAAAGCCGGTCAGGCTGACCACCCCATCAACGATCGGAACATCCGGGTTGACGGGTTCCTTGAAGAAGGCGTTGACCGGCTTGGTGAAATCAAGGCCTCCACAGAACACTGGAATCACCGTGGCACCGCGGTATTCCAGCTCCTGAATCACGGCCACGTAATGGGCCTCGTCGCCGGTGACGATGTGGCTGCGCTGAAGCACCAGGCCGATCACCGGACCCTGGCGAGCCTTCTCGGTCAGGTCGCGGCGGCTGGCCGTCCAGTTGAGGTAGTCCTTGAGGTCTTCGAACATCCCTGGCGCCAGGGGATGCCAGATGCCGAGGTCTGGGAAAACCACCGGATCGGCGACCACCAACTCGGGGCGCTCGGCGCTGCTGCGGGGGAAGACGTACTTGTCCGCCAGCATCAGCAGGAAGTTCCGCAGGTTGTCGGGCGTTCCCCCCAGCCAGTACTGGAAGCTGAGCATGAAGGAGCGGGCATCCTGGGCCTTCTCGACCGGCAGATACTTCAGAACCGTGGGGAGGGTGTTCAGGAGCTTGAGCATGGCGTCCTGAAAACCGGCACCGCCGCTCTCCTTCCGCTTCTTCATGAAGCTGGCGATGGCGCTCTTGCTCTGACCCAGCTGGGCCATGGAGAAGGTGCCGAGCTTGTTGAGCCGCATCACCTCGGGCATCGAGGGGAAGACCACGGCGGCCTTGAGCCGGTCGCGGTGGGGGGCCACCGCATCGACGACCTTCTGGGCCAGATCTTCAATGAAGATCAGGGAGGCGATGAAAACGTCGGCGGCCGCGATGTCGTCGCAGAAGGCGGCGTAATTGTCTGGATCACGCAGCTCCTCGATCAGATAGCCGCTCAGATCGATCGCCAGGGGGCCGTTCTGGTCGTTGAGGGACGTGGCTGCGACGGTGAGGGCGTTCTGGTACTGGGGCTCCAGCACCACATAAACGGCCTTCATCACGGCCCGGCCGTTCACGTCTGCCGGAGTGACACGACGGCTGGCGGAGCGGACCTGCGTGAACATGCGGCCTTGGTTGAGCAATATGAAGAAGCCTACGAAGGACCCGGCCGGGGTTGCGGACGGAGCGGGCAAGGCGTCATAGATGGTCCGGCCCCCCGGGCGGGCAGCATGGGACGTGAGACCGGTCCCTTCGATGACGAGCACCGACACAAGCTCCAGTGCCATGCCGACAGCCCCGATTTCCGTCGTGGTGGCCGGCGCCCTGGGGCGCATGGGGGCAGAAGTGGTGAAGGCGGTCGCTGGAGCCGCCGACATGGTCCTGGTCGGGGCGGTGGACACCACCCCCGGCCAGGAGGGTCTCGACATCGGCGAACAACTGGGCCTGGGGGAGCTGGAGGTGGCGATCACCGCCGATTTGGAAGGCACCCTCTGCCAGGCCAGTCAGGCCGTGAACCGCCAGAACAGCGGCCCCGGGGCCGTGCTGGTCGACTTCACCCATCCGTCGGTGGTGCATGAGAACACCCGGGCCGCGATCGCCTACGGCGTCCATCCGGTGATCGGCACCACGGGCCTGACCCCGAACCAGTTGCAGGAACTCTCCCTGTTCGCGATCAAGGCCGGCATCGGCGGGGCTGTGATCCCCAATTTCTCCGTGGGCATGGTGCTGTTGCAGCAGGCCGCCGCCGCCGCCGCCCGCTTCTACGACTTCGCCGAACTGACGGAGCTCCACCACAACCGTAAGGCCGATGCACCGAGCGGCACCTGCCTGAAGACGGCCGAACTGATCGAGGAACTCGGCAAGAGCTTCAACGAGCCCCAGGTGGAGGAGCACGAAACCCTGCAGGGCTGCCGCGGCGGCGAGCGGGCCAGTGGCCTGCGGCTGCACTCGATCCGCCTGCCGGGACTGGTGGCCCATCAGGAGGTGATGTTCGGGGCCCCTGGGGAGACCTACACCCTGCGCCACGACACGATCGATCGCTCCGCCTACATGCCTGGCGTCCTTCTCACGGTGCGACGGGTGCGTCAGCTGGAGGGGCTGGTCTACGGGCTCGAGCGCCTGCTGTGAGGAAGGGGCTCGCGTTCAGGCCATCGTCGATCAGCATGGCCCGAGTGCCCCTGTCCCCGCCCGATCGGCGGCTGCCATCGTTTCGCCATGCTCATCCCCCTGCGGCCCGGTGAACTGCCCCGGCTGATCCCGGCGGTCGCCACCGGCCCCCAGTTCAGCGCCTGCAGCGGCAACCCCCGCAAATTGCTCCAGCGGGTGCTGATCTCCACGATCGGCGGGGTGCTGTCGCTGCTGATCGCCAGCCGTCTGGCCTTCGACAGCCAGTTCGGTTCGGTGTGGCTGGTGATCGGGGTCGTGCTGCTCCTCTACGTGCTCTGGGGGCCGATCCTGGAGGCCGGGCGGCGCAACAGCACCCTGCGGCGCTACCCCGCCGCTGCGATCTTCGAGGGGGAAGTGGCTGAAACCTTCACCCGGGAAGTGGTCGAGGAGAAACGGGAGCAGGCCAACCGCGAGGGCAGGCTGGAGTTGGTGGAGAACTGCCGAACCTGGCTGTGCCTGGAACTGGAGGACGAAGAGGGCTACCTGGGCCAGGTGCGCTTCCCGATGGACAAGAAGCACAAGGCGATCCGGCCCGGCATGGTGGTGCGCTGCCTTGTGCTGAGCGAACGGGCTGATTTCTCCCGGATCGGGGCCCTCAGCGATGCCTGGATTCCCCAGCTGAAACTGTGGGTGGGGGAGTATCCCTTCCTGCTCAGACCGGCCTTTGAGGAGCTCTGCCTGCGGCGCCTGCGATGACACAAGGGCCCGAGGAGCGGGAGCCCAGGCAGGGCACGTCCACGAAAAACCCTGGCCAGAACGGCTGAGCCCCCGGGCCAAGACCCCAGGGAAGCCGCAGCGCCGGGGAAGCGAAGCCACCGGCAGGCGTTAACGCCGCGTCATGCAGCGAAATATTGCGTTACAATTCGTCCATAACGTCACCCACCCAGCCATGGCCCAAGCCACCGCCCCCTCCCCGATCCGCGGCGCAACCGTCACCACCGAAGACGGCGGCCGCCTCAATGCCTTCGCCACCGAACCCCGCATGGAAGTTGTGGACGTTGAGAGCGGTTGGGGCTTCCACGAACGCGCTGAAAAGCTGAACGGCCGCATGGCCATGCTCGGCTTCGTCGCTCTGCTCGCCACCGAATTCGCCCTCGGCGGTCAGGCCTTCACCCACGGTCTCCTCGGCATCGGCTGAATCATCCCCTCGCTAGGGTCCTGCGCCGCGGCCTCAGGCCGCGGTTTTTTATTGCCGCGCCTCCCCTTTTCTCCTGCCCATGGCGCCCTCCCTCCATGCCCGGATCCACGGTGCAGGCCCCAGCGGTGCCCTCACGGCCCTGGCCCTGGCCCGGGTGGGCTGGGGGGTGACCCTGGTGGATCCCCTCGCCCTGGATCAGCTGCTGGATCGTGATCGCGCCTACGCCCTCACCCATTCCAGCGCAAACCTGCTCCGGGATCTTCGGCTCTGGACCTCCCTGGAGAGCGCCCTGATTCCGTTCCGCAGCCTGGAGCTCTGGGATCGGGCCATTCGTCGTCGGGTTCGCTTCGATCAATCCGATCTGCCGGACCCACTCGGGCATCGCGCAGGCGGTCACCACCCAAGCGCCAACACCCAGGCAGGTGGGGCCGTGGGCTGGATCCTGCAGCACAGGGCCCTGATGGCCCTGCTGATGCAACAGCTGATCAACAGCCCTGCGGTGAAACTCCAGCTGGGCCCGGACGGGGAGAGCGCCGCTGGCCAGGCCCTACCGGCAGGGGAGGCTTCGGCGGATTTGATCGTGGCGGCCGATGGAGGTGGCTCCCCCACCCGCCGACAGGCGGGTCTCAGCTGGTGGGAGTGGCCCTACCGGCAGGCCTGCCTGACGGCCCAGGTGAGCCTGCGGGGGAGTGCCGAGGATCAAGCCTGGGAATTGTTCCGACCGGAGGGCCCCCTGGCGGTTCTCCCCCTCGGGGGGGGACGGGCCCAAGTGGTCTGGAGCGCCAGTCGCAGCACCTGCCGCGCCCTCGAGGAGCTGACCCCGAGTGCGTTCCTCGACCGGCTGGCGGGCGTTCTTCCAGATCAATTGCAGCCGGATGCCCTGGAGGATCAGCAACGCTCCTTTCCTGTGGGTGTCGCGCTCGCGCCCCGGCTCTGGCGCGGCCGCACGGTGCTCCTTGGCGAAAGCGCCCACCGCTGCCATCCGGTGGGCGGGCAGGGCCTCAATCTCTGCTGGCGGGACACCGCTGTCCTGGCGCGGCTGGCCCAGCGGGTTGCCCAGGGCGAACTGGCCCCAAGCCGACTGGCGCCCGCCTACGGCCGGCGCCGGCGAGCCGATCACCTGATCACCCTGGTGGCCACCGATCTGCTGGTGCGGCTGTTCTCCAACCGCCACCCCCTGCTCCTGCCCCTGCGCCATCTGGCCCTCACCCTGCTGGAGCGGCTGCCCCAACTGAGGCGTCTCAGCCTCGCGGCCATGACACTGGGGAGCGGCAGCGCCAGATTGAAGCCATGGTGATCACCACATCGCCCCAACCGAGTCCCTCCCAGGCCCTGATCGAACACCTTCGACAGGACGTCGGCCTGAGCGAAAAGGCCCTCAATCTCGGCCTGCGGCAGGCCCAGCAGGAGCAGGCCCCCCTGCCCGTGGTGCTCTGGCGGTTCGGCCTGATCAGCCTGCAGCAGCTGGAGGAGCTGCTCACCTGGCAGGACCAGAACGACTGATCAGGAATAAATGATCAGCGACTCGATCGGATGCTGGGCCGGCAAGCGCTCCCGTCCCCGCAGGGCAGCCAGTTCAGCCACGAAGGCGAAACCACAGAGCTGCCCGCCCGCCAGGGCCACGAGGTCGGCGCAGGCGGCGGCCGTACCGCCGGTGGCGAGCAGATCGTCGACAATCAGCACCTTCGGCTGATCAGCCAGGGCATCGCGCACGATCTCCAGCCGATCCTGGCCGTATTCGAGCTCGTAGTCGACACCCACCACGTCGCCGGGCAGCTTGCCCGGCTTGCGGACCGGCACGAAGCCGAGCCGGCGATCCGTCGCCAGGGCGGTGCCGACGATGAAGCCCCGGGATTCAATCCCCACGATCAGATCGGGCTGGAGCCGATCGCAGAGGCTTCCCAGTTGCCGCATCGCCTCCTGCCAGCCGACGGGATCCCGCAGCAGGGGCGTGATGTCGCGAAAGAGAATGCCGGGTTTGGGGAAATCGGGGATGTCCCGCACGTACTGCCGCAGGTCGCTCGGACCTGGGGCCGCCTGAAGCGGCTCGACTCCGTGGCCGGAGCTGGTGGTTTCGGAACCGATGGAGGCAGTCATGGCAAGGCCCGGAGAGCAGGCGGGGAAGGGGGCGGAGCGGGGGATCGGCTGCCGCGCTGACCGCACCTGGGTGACGGATGGTCGCTGGCGCTGGCATCATCGCAGCCATGGCCCAAGCTCCCGCTGCCCCCCCGGCACAGTCCTCCGCCCCACCGGCGGAGATCCCCGACCGCCCCCCCACCAGGCTCAGTCGCCGCGGCCTCGAGCGCCTCGACCTGCTGCTGCTGAGTGTGGAAGCCCTCGACCTCAACGGCGGCGAGGCCATGGTCTGGATGTGTGAGGAACTGGGTTTTTCGGTGCTCTTTCCGGATCGGGTCTCCCTCTGGAAAAGCCGTTGCCACAACCCCCTGCGCCGCACCACCCGTCGGGGCGTGCTCTCCGAACTGGAAACGGACGCCCTGATCCGCATCCTCTGCGCCCTGGCGGACCGGCTCTATCCGATGCTGCATCAGTTGTTGTCCAGTGCTGAGCCTGCGGAGCTGAACGACCAACGTTGGACCCTCTTCCAGAATCGCCTCGCCGACCTGGTGAAGGAACGGATGAATCCCCGACGGACCAGCGTTCAACGCCTGGTGGATCCGAACCTGGATCGCATCGTTCTGCATGGACTGATCCAGAGCCTGGCCCTCGGGGCCGGTGATGGAGGCTTCGAACGCCTCAAAGCAAGCCTGATGGATGCGAGCTGATGAAACTCCAACGGCGTTATGACCAGGCCAGCTGCCGGCTTCAGGTCGAGGGTCTGCCCGATGTCTCCATCGGCCAGAGCAGTCAGGCGATCGGAATCATCACGGGCTGGCAGCTGCAACTGACGGGCAGACCTGAGCTGGAGGGCCGCAAGGAGCACCTGATCGCCCTGGCGGAGGCGGTGCTGCCCTACGCGCGCCATCTGCTCAGCGGCGTCTCGCGCCCCTTCGGGGGCTCCGGTGCCCCGGTGACGATCGAGCCCGTGAACGTCGAGCCAGGGACGCCGGGGGGCCGCCCGCGCAGCGGACACCAGCTGATCCTGCGCAGCAGCCAGCCCGACACGCCGGCCCTGACCCTCCAACTCGACGACGCCGAACTGGCGGATCTGGTGCGCTGCCTCGATCGCCTGCGGCTGGATGCGTTGCTGCAGGTTCCCCTGGAGCTGCCCACCCCCCAGCCACTGCGACAACAGGAACTCCAGGCCCGCATCCCCCTGCGCCAGCGCCTGGCGGCGCCGGTGGGAGGGGTTCTGGCCCTCGGCCTGCTGGCGGCCCTCGGCTGGCTGCTGCCCACCCCCGCTCCCCAGCGGTCCGAAGGCGGGTCGGCCACGCCCCCGGCCGCCAAGGTGGCCCCACCCCGTTGACGGAGGCGCCAGGACGGTCACACTGACGACCAAAGCTGCTGGAGTTTCGGGCTGACGATGACGTTGATGAGCTGGACTGAACTGCGCATCCGGGTTGCGAGAATCGGGGCCGATCTTGGGGTCGTCGTTCGAAGTGATCCTGAGGTCTGTGGCCTCAGCGGCAGTGATTTCCATCTGTCGCTCCACCATGGCGGCCAGGGCGACTGCACCGTGCAGGACCTCTCGCTTGTGGATTGCCCGAACGAACTGGTGATCCAGGAGTTCCAACGCTGGATGCGCAGCGCCGGGTATAGCCTCGATCCATGAAACCCCCAGCGGCGGTGCAGCGCCAGGCCCGCCGCCGGGAGCGCCGGGTTTTCAGCCGACGACAGCCCCCGGCCGCCTGGAAGCAGGCCCTGATCGGTCTGGCGTGTATCACAGCCGGCACGGGCCTGATCGTGGCCCTCCACCAGCTGATCCTGCGGCTTGATGCCGTGCTGTTGTTCAGTGAATCCCTGAGCCACCTCATCGGGGGGTTCATCAACCTGGGGCTGGGCCTGGGGCAGCTGCTGGGGCTGCTGCTGCTGCTGTTGGTCACCGTGGGGGCCCTGTTGCTGGTGCTGGCGGGCCTGATCAGGATTGGTCGCTCCCTGGGGCCGGCCGTCCAGGGGAAGGCCCCCACGCCTGGAGCGGGCGCCGCTGGCCAGACAACCCAGGGTCGGGAACGCCCGGCCGCTGGGCGACGCTCCCCCCGGCGACGGCCCTGATCACACCAGGGGCAGCTGGGAACGATCCAGGCGATCTGTCCAGGTGATCCTTCGAGTGATCATCCGAGTGATCAGTGGTTCAGCTGCTCGAACCAGAATCCCGCCAGCTGATACGACGACCAGAGAAAGATCAACAGGAACAGCCAGTTGAGCCAAGGAGGGCGGCGGTCATTCTCGGGAATCATGTCGGTCGAACCAGGGACACCAGCAGGGACAGATTGACGAGCACGATCAACGACGCGCAACCCCAGCCCACGATCTGTAGCCACACCGGTGCCCGCAGATCCCCCATCAACCCCCGTCTGGAACAGAAGGCCACCAGGGGAATCACGGCAAAGGGAAGTTGCAGGCTGAGCACCACCTGACTGAGCACCAGCAGAGCCGTGGTGGACTGATCCCCAAGCAGCACCAGGGACAGCACCGCCGGAATCAGGGCCAGGCCGCGGGTGAGCAGTCGCCGCTGCCAATCCGGAAGCCGCAGGTTGAGGAAGCCATCCATCACCACCTGGCCGGCCAGGGTGGCGGTGAGGGTGGAACTCTGACCGGCGGCCAGCAGGGCGACCCCGAACAGGAGGCTGGCCACCGAGGTGCCCAGCACCGGCGTCAGCAGCTGATAGGCCTGACCGAGATCGGTGACGGCCTCCCCGGGGCGGCCGTGGAAACTGCCGGCGGCAAGAATCAGAATCGAGCCGTTGACCAGGCCCGCCACACCGAGGGCAAGCAGGGAATCGAGGGTGGCGTAGCGCAGGGCCCGGTGGCGCACCCCAGGCTGCTCGGTCCACTGGCGACTCTGCACCAGGGAGGAATGCAGGTAGAGGTTATGGGGCATCACGGTGGCCCCCAGGATCCCGGCCGCCAGCAGCAGCAGCTCCGGTTGGCGCAGGACATCCGGGCGGGGCACCAGGCCGGCGGCCACGGCTCCCCAGTCGGGCCTCAGGAACAGCAACTCGATCGCGAAGCACCCGGCCACCAGAGCCACCAGGGCCAGCACCAGGGCTTCAAGACGACGGACACCAAAACGCTGCAGGGTGAGAAGCAGCAGGGTATCGGCGGCGGTGAGGACCACCCCCCAGATCAGGGGCAGGCCAAACAGCAGCTGCAGGGCGATCGCGCTACCTACCAATTCAGCCAGGTCGCAGGCCACGATCGCCCCTTCGGCCACCAGCCACAGGGGAATTCGACTCCAGCCCGGCAGCAGGCGGGCCGAAGCCTGGGCCAGATCCATCCCAGTGGCGATCCCAAGCCGACAGCAGAGCGACTGGAGCAGCAGGGCCATCAGGCTGGAGGTGGCCACCACCCAGAGCAACTTGTAGCCACTGGTGGAGCCGGCGGCCAGATCGGTGGCCCAGTTCCCCGGATCCATGTAGCCGACCGCCACCAGGGTGGCCGGACCGAAGACACGGGCAAAGGTGGCCAGGGGGCCAAGCCCCGCAGGCACCCGAACCACGGATTGCTCTCGGGACGTCGGCAGCAAGAAAAATCCCCCCTCCAGGAGAGACCCAACTTAGGAAACCGTGCCTGGATCAGGCCTGGAGCAGGGCAATCTGATCCCTGCCGTTGCCCTTGGCGAGATAGAGCGCCTGATCGGCGCGATAGAAGAGATCGGCGAAGGTGCGATCCCTCGAAACCAGCGCCGTCACCCCACCGCTGATGCGCAGGTGGTAATCGGAACCGGAATAGATGCCTGGCATCGAAGCGGCACTCTCCCGCAGGGCTTCGGCGACCGCCACGGACCCCCGCTCATCGCGATCAACCAGCATCAGGCCGAATTCCTCATCGCCAATCCGAGCCAGCAGATCATCGGGGCCGAGATGGCAGAGGGCGATCTGGCAGAAGTCATGCAGCACACGATCCCCGGCAGGGTGCCCCCAGCGGTTGTTGACCTGGCGGAAATTATCGATGTCGAAATTCACCAGTGAGAGGGGCCGCTGTTCCCGCCTGGCCCGTTCCACTTCCTTATCACCGAGTTTGAAAAACATTGTGCGGCCGTGAAGGCCGGTGATCGGACAAAGAAGGCTGGTGTGATGCCACTCAATTTCCCGCATCGCCAGGGCAGCGAGGCTATCGAGCTGACGCACCTGGCGTTCGCTGAGCTGACGTGGTTGGCGATCAATGACACAGAGGGTTCCCAGATTATGTCCCTCCAGACTGCGTAGGGGGGCACCCGCATAGAAACGGATGTGGGGGGGCTCGATCACAAGGGGATTGGTGCTGAAGCGCGGGTCCTCGAGGGCGTCAGGCACCACCAGAACGGAATCGCCGACGATGGCATGGGCACAGAAAGCCATGCTGCGGGGGGTTTCCGTGGCATCGATTCCGGCCTTGGCAAAGAACCACTGGCGATGCTCATCCACCAACGACACCAGGGCAATCGGCATGTCGAGGATGTCCGCGGCCAGATCAACGATGCGACCGAGGTAGGGGTTGGCGGTGGTGCCCTCCAGACCATGACGCTCAAGATCCCTCAGACGCTGGGGCTCGTCCGTCGGAATCGGGAACTCGGGGAAGGGTGCCATGGCCCCCCGGGGCAGCGGGAACGGCGAATCCTAAGGAGGAGCAGCTGAGCTGGGCGCTGACCACCAAATCAGCGGCAGATCATGCATGCATGTCCCGGAGATCCCTGCCAGGACGTTGAGCAGACAATCACGATGCAGAAAACCAGTTAGCAAGCACCCTGCAGAAAACGGGTTGGCAGGCCAAGGCTGGACAGAGGTGGCATCAAGAAGGCCATCCCTGCCGATTGGTCATGATGACGGGCCTTGGTGGTGGTGCTCCTCACTGTCCAACCAGGATTCAAGAATGAAGGACGCAAGATTGCTCATCGAGCGCCCTTCTTCATCACTTCGTTTCACAAGACGCTCATAGGTCCGCAGGGGAATGGTGATGCTGATTCGCCGCGGGGAACGAAATCCCGTGGAACGTTCCGGCGAAGGGCGTTGCGACGACTCCTGCGAGCGGGGTCTAGCCATGGAGCCTCTTCCAACCAGACGGCAACCCCCATGTTGCCCCACCACTTCCACTTTTCTTTAGGTTGCACCGTCGGCGCAGTGATGCAGTACTGCTGAATAAGTTTTTTGTCCAATCCGGCGATAGCGGGCCATAGGAAGGAAAAATGTCCTGTTTGCCAACCAATCCTGCTGCCTAACCAGTCCTGTTGCCTATGCAATCAAGAGGCGGTTTAAGGCCAAAGGATCAAGGGCATCCAGCTTGCATCTCAACGCACATGCGAATCAAGGGGTGATCCGGAACGCAGAGTTCGTAGCGGTGGTGGACGCCTTGGTGAATGTTGGCAAGACAATCACACCGCCATCGACCGAAGGGGCCCTAAGCAGAGAGGCCGAAGGAGGTGGTGGGTCGAACCTGTGACCTATGGCACCGCCTCCCGTGCTGATGGTCAGGCCAGCCCGCAGAGCCAATCCCTAGGGTTTCTTGACAGCTTCAAAACCCAATGCCACCGCGCTCCCGCCCGACCCCCTGGCGCCTTCGATCCCTCAGCCTGACCCTGCTCAGCCTCGTTGTGCCGATCGCCGCCGGGGCCAGGGAGATCGGGGTCTACTCCGGCAGGCACTACAACACCGACAAGGCCCTCTACCAGGCATTCACCCGAGCCACAGGCATCCAGGTGAAGTTGCTGGAGGCCAAGGACGACACCCTGATCGAACGGTTGCGCTCTGAAGGCAAAAACACCCAGGCTGATGTGCTGGTGCTTGTCGATGCTGCCCGCCTCAGCAAGGCCGCCGAGCTGGGGCTGTTCCAGCGCAGCCCTTCAGCCACCCTGCTGCGGGATGTACCCCTCAACCTCCGGGATCCCCAGGGCCGGTGGTACGGCCTGACCCGGCGGGTGCGGGCCGTGATCGTCAATCCGAAGCTGGTGCCGCCTGGATCGATCCGCACCTACGCCGACCTGGCCAACCCGGCTCTGAAGGGCAAGCTCTGCCTCCGGGATCGCCGCAGCGTCTACAACCAATCCCTGGTGGCCGACCAGTTGATCCTGCGCGGAGAGAAGGCCACCACCACCTGGCTGCAGGGCATGCGGGCCAACGTGAGCCAGGCCTACTTCAGCTCCGACACTCCCCTGATCCGGGCCGTGGGCAGGGGCGACTGTGGCGTGGGGCTGGTGAACACCTATTACGTGGCCCGGATGCTCTCGGGCGGCAGCGGGGCCGCCGACCGGCGCCTGGCCCAAGGGGTACGGCTGCTGTTCCCAACACCCGCCCACGTCAATATCAGTGGGGCAGGAGTGACCCGCTACGCAAGCGATCCAGAGGCAGCCCTGAAACTGATCGAATTTCTGGCTTCCCCGAGCGGCGGACGGGGTTATGCCGAAGCCAACGATGAATATCCCCTGCGGGGCTACGGCAACAATGCCGTTTTGAAGACGTTCGGTAACTTCCAGGCGGATAGGGTCCCGGCCGCCCAACTGGGGGCCCGCAACCGCGACGCCGTCAGGCTGATGGAAACCAACGGCTGGAACTAGGGTCGCAATGCCGCTCTCCCGTCGCTGGCTGGGGCTTGCGATCCTGACGATCGCAACCCTGGCACTGCTGCCCGTGCTGGCGTTGCTGTTGCTGGCGATCCAGGGCCAGGTCGCCGGCACCCTTGCGCTCAGGGCCTCAGGCCAGACCGAGCTGCTGAACACGGTCGCCCTGGTGGCGGGGGTGGCCGGCGTCGGCGGCCTGCTGGGCACGATCAATGGCTGGCTCACCGCCCGCTGCTGCTTTCGGGGTCGGCGCTGGTTGCGGATCGCCCAGCTCCTACCCCTGGCCACGCCGAGCTACCTGCTGGCCGCCACGATGGTGGATCTGGCCAGCCGCTGGGGCTGGCGCCTGCAGGGGGGTGGCTGGGCCGTGCTGGTGCTGGCGCTGGGCACCTACCCCTATGTCTTCCTGCTGACGACCGAACAATTCGGCAGTGCCGGCAGCAGCCAGCAGGACGTGTGCCGGATGCTCGGCGTTGGTCCCTGGGGCAGTTTCTCCCGGGTGGCCCTGCCGATGGCCCTGCCGGCCATCGGGGCCGGCATCGCCCTGAGCGGCATGGAGGTGGTGAACGATCTTGGAGCCGTGCAACTGCTCGGCGTTCCCACCCTCACGGCCGGCATCCTCGAGCGCTGGCAAGGGGAGGGTGATCTCCCCGGGGCCGTTGCCCTGGCCCTGGTGGCGATGGTGATCGTGCTGCTCCTGGTGGCCCTGGAGAGGGGCCTGCGCCGGCGCAGCCGTCGCTGGAGCCTGGAAAGCAATCGCAGCACGGCAGAAGCCTGGGTCCTGAAGGGCTGGCGGCAGCTGGGGGCCCAGCTGCTCACCCTGCTACCGCCCCTGGCCGCCCTCGGCCTGCCGGTGTGGTGGATGGCCAGCAGCCTGGATCAGTTGCCGGCAGAACCATTGGCGGCGGATGGGGGCCAGGAGCTCCTGGCCCTGGCAGCCCGCAGCTTCGCCCTCGCCCTGGCCGCCGCTGCCCTGGCCGTGGCCGCAGGGCTGCTGCTGGCGATCAGCCGCCGCTGGCTGTCCGGTCGCACCCTGGCCGCGCTGAGCCATACCGCCAGCCTTGGCTACGCCATCCCGGGCACCGTGCTGGCCCTGGGGCTGATGGCCGTTGGTGGGGGCCTCGCAGTTCCGGCCGCGCTGCTGCTGATCTGGGGCTATACCGACCGCTTTCTGGCGGTGTCCAAGGGCGCCCTCGATGCGGCGCTGGAGCGACTGCCGCCATCGGTGGATGAGGCCGCGATCTGCCTCGGCTCCCCCTGGCCGGAGGTGCTGGTCCGGGTGCACCTGCCCCTGCTGAAGCGGCCCCTGCTGGTGGGGTGCCTGCTGGTGTTTGTGGACACGGTCAAGGAACTGCCGCTGACCTTCGCTCTCCGTCCCTTTGATTCAGACACCCTGGCGGTGCGGGTGTATCAGTACGCCAGCGATGAACGGCTGGGGGCTGCCTTGCTGCCATCCGCGCTGATCCTGCTGCTGGGTCTGGTGGCAGCCCTGGCCCTGATACCAAGCCTGGAGGGACGAATTCAAAGCGGACGCAGCAAGGCTCCGCCGGGGTAGAGCCGCCCTTCGGCCTCCGGAGCCATCACCACCCGGCAACGATCGCCCAGGCTCCAGGCTGCCTCGATCGGTGCAACCGCCTGGAGGATGAGATCGCCCAGCTGCACCTGAACCAGCCAGGTGCGGCCCAGGCATTGGCGAGCCTTGATCACAGCGGGGCCATCGGCCTCAGGTTGCAGGCGCAGCCCATCGCTGGAGACCATCACCTGGAGGCTGTCGGCACCCGGTCCCTGATGGGAGCCTGCATCGACCGGGCGCTGCTGAAGCGTTGAGTCAGGCATGTCCACCTCCGCCAGCTCACCGCAGACAGTGCGGAGGAGGCCGTTAGCGAGCCGATCAGCGGGGAGCAGGTTGGCCTGGAGAACAAAGCGCCCGACAAACGGGTTGGCGGGATGGGAAACCAGCTCCCGAGGAGTGGCGCATTGCTGCAGCTCACCATCCCGCAACACGGCGATGCGATCGCAGATCGCCAGGGCCTCCTCCGGGTCGTGGGTGACGAGCACAGCACTGGTGCCGCAGGCCCGAAGCAGGCCTGGCAGCTCGCTGCGCAGGTGGCGACGCACCTCCACATCAAGGTTGGAGAAGGGTTCATCGAGCAGGAGAACCGATGGTTCCGGAGCCAGGGCCCGCACCAGGGCGAGGCGCTGGCGCTGGCCACCGGAGAGCTCATGGGGGTAGCGATCGGCCAGAGCCTCCAGGCCCACCAGCTCCAACAACCAGCGCACCCGTTCCTGACCCCGGCGACGACGCTGAGCGCTCCGCAGACCGAAACAGGCGTTCTGCCAGGCCTTGAGGTGCGGGAAGAGGGCGTAATCCTGAAAGAGCATGCCCACCCCGCGCCGTTCAGGCGCCAGCCAATGGCCGGGGCCCGCCACCGGCCGGCCATCCAACAGCACCAGGCCGCGATCGGGGCGCTCCAGGCCTGCGATCAGGCGCAGCAGGGTCGTCTTGCCACATCCCGAAGGACCCAGCAATCCGAGCAGTTCGCCCTGGTCAAGGTGGAGGTCAAGGTTCTGGAGCACCCAGGCCTCGGGGCCCTGCTGGGGAAAACGGTGCCAGAGGCCCGAAAGGCGCACGGCGGCCGGCGACAACGGCGCAGGCTGGGTGCTGGGCAGAGGACGGGAAGGGCACGACAGGCTGGCGCTGGATGCCAGGGGCAGATTGGGAGAAGACAGAGCGAGAAGGAATCCCAGTCGAAGTTTCATTGACATACAATACCTCTTACACGGAGAATATTCAGGCTTATGTCAACAACATCAATACGCATGAAGGAGGAACACACTTGTCAGGTTTCCGTCGTGGGTTGACCAATACCTTGAAAAAGTATGCAACTGATTCTGGGATGCTCGCTAAGGAGAAGATCGAAATCGATGGGGATGACTTCCGTGAAGGATTGACAGCGGTTGTTTCCGTGAAGGTGGCTGAACCACAATTTGAAGGTCAGACGAAGACGAAATTAGGAAACCGTGAGGTGACCGCCCCGGTAAGTCAGGCTGTTTCTGAAATGCTTTCGGCCTATTTAGAGGAACATCCAAATGAAGCGAGAATTATTGTTGAGAAGGTGATTCTTGCTGCTCGTGCAAGACATGCAGCACGCAAAGCTCGTG
>JBEINY010000118.1:0-4529 GCA_040377855.1 Prochloraceae cyanobacterium
CGGGTGATCGTCATCCCGATGCAGGACGGCCTCCGCTGCCTGCGCTGCCTCAGCCCCAACCGACTGCGCTTCGAGGTGGAGTACGGCCTCGAGCGGGGCACGAGCGCCAACGCCTTTCTGTTCGAAGGGGGCGAAGCTGCTGACGGCCATGCGGTGCCGCCGGTGCTGGTCCATCCCCCGGGGGCCTCCTTCGCCGCGCCTTTCCTGGAGCAGCTGGAGAAGCTGGTGGCGTCCGACGCCCCCTTGAAAGTGGTGGTCGGCCATGTCAACCCCAACCGGGTGGACTTGCTGCGGCGCCTTGCGGCCCGCTGGCCGGCCCTGATGCTGGTGGCCTCCAATGCCGGCGCCCGCCTGCTTGAGGACCTCTGGAGCCAGGAGAAACCGACGCCGCCTGGGGCCTCAGCCGACGAGACCAGACCACCGATCCCGCCCCTGCCGGCGATCGATGTCGTGAAGCACGAGGTGAGCCGGCCCCTGGCCGGGCCCTATCGGCTGCATCTGATCCCGGCACCGACCCCCCGCTGGCCCGGAGCCCTGATCGCCTTCGAGGAGAGCAGCGGCCTGCTGATGAGTGGCAAGTTCTTCGCCGCCCACCTCTGTGTGGAACCGTTTGCGGAACCGAACCGCTCCAGCACCGAGGAAGATCGCCGCTACTTCTACGACCGCCTGATGGCGCCGATGGCCCGCCAGGTGGAGACGGTGGTCGACCGACTCGACGCCCTGGCGATCCGCACCATCGCCCCGGGCCATGGGCCTGCGGTGGCCGAAAGCTGGCGCAGTCTGCTGAGCGATTACCGGCGCTGGGGCGAGACCCTGGAACGGTCGCGGCTGTCCGTGGCCCTGCTGTTCGCCAGTGCCTACGGCAACACGGCCGCGATCGCCGACGCCCTGGCCCAGGGGGTGGCCCGCACCGGGGTACGCGTTGAGAGCATCAACTGTGAATTCGCGCCCCCCGAGCAACTGCTGCAGGCGATCCACGGTTGCGATGCGGTGCTGATCGGCTCACCGACCCTGGGGGGCCATGCGCCCACACCGATCGTCTCGGCCCTGGGCACCCTGCTGGCCGAAGGGGATCGCCAGAAGCCCGTGGGGGTGTTCGGCAGCTTCGGCTGGAGCGGCGAAGCCCTGGAGCTGTTGGAAAACAAGCTGCGGGACGGGGGTTTCCCCTTCGCCTTCGAGCCGATCAAGGTGAAGTTCAGCCCCGATCCCGCCACCCTCAAGACCTGCGAAGAAACCGGCACCGCCCTGGCGCGCCAGCTCCTGCAGGACCAACGCCGCCAGCAGCGCCGCAGCAGCGGCGGCCTCGATGAAAGTCGCAGCAATCCCGCCGTGCTGGCCCTGGGCCGTGTGGTGGGCCCCCTGTGCGTGCTCACCACCCAGAAGGGTGAAGCCAGCGGCCGCCTCAGCGGCGCGATGGTGGCGAGCTGGGTCAGTCAGGCCAGCTTCAATCCCCCCGGGCTGACGGTGGCCGTGGCGAAGGATCGGGCTGTTGAGGCCCTGCTCCATTGCGGTGATCGCTTCGCCCTCAACCTGCTGGCAGAAGGTCGGGAAACGGGGCCGATGCGGCAGTTCCTCCAACCCTTCCCTCCCGGTTCCGACCGGTTTGCCGGCCTGGAGCTGGAGCAGAGCCCTGGGGGGCAGCCCCTGCTGGCGGAGGCCCTGGGCTGGCTTGAAGCCACGGTGCGCCAGCGGATGGAATGCGGCGATCACTGGTTGGTCTATGCCGAAATCACCGCAGGCTCCCTGCTCGATGCCAGCGGCTCCACGGCGGTGCACCAACGCCGCAGTGGTGCGAACTACTGATCGATCGCGTGTTGATCCCGGGAGGCCACGACCGGACCTGGGGGCTTCATCACAAACCGTCAGGGGTCAGGCAGCCCGGGGTGGGGGGGTCGGACTGGAACCGGGTTGGAACGGAAGCACGAGGGTGGCCCAGTGATCGGGGCGAGCGGGCCTGCTGCGACGAGGCTGGCGGACGCCAAAAGGAACGCGCACGACATTGGTGCCATCGATCCGGAGGGTGTAGCCCTGGGCGACCACTGCCCCCAGGGACCCATCCATGGGGGGGAGATTGGGGCCGAGACGGTCGCTGGGGACGGGCTGCCTGGCCAGCATCCGCCAGCCCGAGGGGTCGTCCGGGAAGGACTCCATCCCAGGACGGCCAGAATTCGGATGGGTGGGGTCGCCGGTCATGGGGTCCTGGATCGGTGGGCGATGGTGAGGCAGAACCTGCCGTGATCAGGGAAGAAACCGCCTTGGCTGGCCTGAGCACCAACCACCGAAGGGCGGTGAGCACAGTTGGACCAGATCCTGAGGCGTTGGCAAGGGGCCAGATGGGAAGAAAAGCTTGAGCTCTTCGATCCATCCGGAACGGACAGCCAGGGGCCTGAAGAATCAGACGGGGGGCCGTTGGTGGAGGGGCTGGTGATGGAGAGGCTGCGCCAGAGCGATGCAGAAACCTGCATCGCCCATCAGAACCGAATGGTCCTGTCTTTTGCTGCAACCCGTCTTCTGGTGCAGAAGATTAGCGCCAACGGCCCCAAACGGCACCATCACGGCGCCATGAATTCCTCCACGCTCGGGCAGGTGCACACCAGGTGGCGATCGCCATAGGCGTTATCGACCCGCGCCACCGCCGGCCAGATCTTGTGGTGCCGTTGATGATCACCGGCAGGGAAGGCCGCTTCCGAGCGGCTATAGCCGTGGGACCACTGGTCGGCAGTGACAGCCTCCAGGGTGTGGGGGGCTCCCTTCAGGGGGTTGTCGTTGGGATCGCTCAGCCCGGATTCAATGCGGGCCGCCTCACGACGGATTGCCTCCATCGCCTCACAGAACCGGGTGATCTCATCGAGGGATTCACTTTCCGTGGGCTCCACCATCATCGTTCCGGCCACCGGCCAACTCACGGTGGGCGCATGGAAGCCGTAATCCATCAGGCGCTTGGCGAGATCATCCACATCAAGCCCGGCACTCCGCTTCAAGGGCCTGAGATCGAGGATGCATTCGTGGGCCACCCGGCCACCGGCGCCGCGATAAAGCACCGGGAAGTGGGGCTCGAGGCGCTCGGCGATCCAGTTGGCGGACAGCAGCGCCACCTGACTGGCCTGCCGCAGACCGGCCCCGCCCATCATGCGGATGTACATCCAGCTGATCGGCAGGATGCCGGCACTGCCGTAGGGGGCAGCCGCCACCGGACCGACGGCGGCCCTACCGGGTTCCGTCAGGGGATGGGCCGGCAGGAAAGGAATCAGGTGGGCCGCCACGGCGATCGGCCCAACGCCGGGGCCACCGCCACCATGGGGAATGCAGAACGTCTTGTGCAGGTTCAGGTGGCAGACATCGGCGCCGTAGGAGCCGGGCTTGCAGAGTCCCACCTGGGCGTTGAGGTTGGCGCCATCGAGATACACCTGGCCGCCGTGGCCATGGACGATCGCACTGAGGCGCCGGATCCCCGTTTCAAACACCCCATGGGTGGAGGGATAGGTGACCATCACCGCCGCCAGGGCATCGGCATGGAGGGCCGCCTTGGCCTCCAGATCGGCGAGATCGATGTTGCCGTCGGCATCACAGGCCACCGCCACCACCTGCATGCCGGCCATCACCGCACTGGCGGGGTTGGTGCCATGGGCACTGGTGGGGATCAGGCAGATGCGCCGGTGACCTTCCCCCCGGCTGGCGTGGAAGGCCCGGATCGCCAGGAGGCCGGCGTATTCGCCCTGGGACCCTGCATTGGGCTGCAGAGACACCGCCGCAAACCCGGTGATGGCGGCCAGCCAGCCCTCGAGGTCCTGCACCAGGGCGCGATAGCCCGCCAACTGGTCGGTCGGGGCATAGGGATGGATGCCGTTGAAGCCGGCCCAGCTCACCGGAACCAGCTCAGCCGCGGCATTCAGCTTCATGGTGCAGCTCCCGAGCGGAATCATCCCGTGCACCAGGGAGAAATCGCGGGCGGAGAGGCGCTGGATGTAGCGCAAGAGCTCGGTTTCACTGCGGTAGCGGTGGAAGACCGGCTGCTGCAGCCAGGGGCGATGGCGCCGGGGCAGGGCCTCGGGCCAGGGATCGGTCGCCGCCTCAAGGCTGCTCCGGAACGCCCCCAGGGCGATCGCCGCCTGGTCTCCAGGGGCGAGCACCCCCAGCAAGCGCTCCAGTTCGGCCGGGGTGCTCAGTTCATCGAGGCTGATCGCCAGAGCATCGGCGGTGGTGGCGTCCGCCCGACCATCAACCCCGGAGCGGAGGTTGAAGCCCGCCGCCCGGGCCTGCTCCAGCAGCTGGGGCACGGTGGCCGTCCGCAGCACCACGGTGTCGAAGCCTGCACCGGGATCGACCCGGTGGCCAAGGGCCAGCAGCGCCGCAGCCAGGGCCTGCCGCAGCCGCAGCAGCCGGCGCGCCTGGAGTTCAAGGCCATCGGGGCCGTGGTGCACGGCATAGAAGGAGGCCATCACCGCCAGCAGCACCTGGGCGGTGCAGATGTTGCTGGTGGCCTTGTCGCGACGGATGTGCTGCTCCCGGGTCTGGAGGGCAAGGCGCAG
>JBEINY010000107.1:0-5942 GCA_040377855.1 Prochloraceae cyanobacterium
GATCAGAAAGCGTCAACGGGCCCGACATCGGCGCAGGCGCTGCAGCAGCTCCGGCCATCCTGCCCTACGCCTTTCCCGCAAATGGTTCGACGGCTACCGAACAGGCTGGATCCGGTGGCGTTGATGATCGGAACAACCGTTCCGGTCGGAACGGCCAGCCCCACCCTTCAGCAATGTCCACTGGGTTACCAAGCAACTGCTGGATTACCAAGCAACTGCCGGGGCTATCCGACCCAGCTGGGGCTAGCCAACTGCGTTGCCCACCGGACTGCGTTGCCCTCCGGACAGCGTTGCGAACGGACAGCGTTGCGAACCGGACAGCAGTGGCCATCGGAGAGCTGAGACCCACCATCACCCGTGATGCACCGATCCCCATGACCTTCCCCCACGACCCGGTGATGGGCCAGCCCCAGGGAAGGGGGTTGAGCCGGTGACAGGGAACATGCCCCCAACCCCCGGGCCCGGCGCCGGCAAGGTCGGGGCCCTGGCCGAGCTGCATCACCGGTGTTCAGCCTGTAGGGACTGCCCCCTCGGGGAGGGACGGCAGCAGGTGGTGGTCGGCCGCGGCAACCCCGCGGCGAGGCTGATGGTGATCGGTGAGGGTCCTGGGGCCGAGGAGGACGCCCAGGGCCTGCCGTTTGTCGGTCGGTCCGGCCAGCTGCTGGATCGCCTGCTGGCCGAGGCTGGCCTCGCCAGGGACCACGATCTCTACATCGCC
The DNA here is from genome assembly GCA_040377855.1 of Prochloraceae cyanobacterium. GTDB lineage: Bacteria > Cyanobacteriota > Cyanobacteriia > PCC-6307 > Cyanobiaceae > CAIXOZ01. The sequence goes on from JBEINY010000107.1 coordinate 719, forward strand.
AACATCGTCAAATGCCGTCCCCCGGACAATCGACGCCCGACGGCACGGGAGATGGCGGCCTGCCGCCCCTGGCTGGAACGCCAGATCGCCCTGGTGGATCCCCCCCTGATCGTGCTGGCAGGGGCCACCGCCCTGGAGGGACTGCTGGGCATCAAGGGAGGGATCACCCGCCTGCGGGGCCAGTGGCAGAGCTGGGGGAAGCGCCAGCTGCTGCCGGTGTTTCACCCCGCCTACCTGCTTCGCCATCCCTCCCGCGCCCCGGGGAAGCCAATCGACCTGACCCTGGGCGATCTGGAGCAGGTGCGGCAGCGCCTCCGTCAACTGGACGGCACGACGGATGATCGCCGGATGTGACAGGCTTGCTCCACCTTTCCGGCCCGCCCGATGACCGGCACCCTGGCCCGCCCTGACCTGCAGTCCAACGACTGGGCGAGCCACCCCCGCTACGACACGGTCATCCGGCGCCGCCGCACCCGCAGCGTCCGGGTGGGCGATCTCTGGGTCGGCAGTGAGCACCCGGTGGTGGTGCAGTCGATGATCAATGAGGACACCCTCGACATCGACGGCGCCACCGCAGGCATTCGGAGGTTGCATGAGGCCGGTTGCGAGATCGTGCGCCTGACGGTGCCGAGCCTGGCCCACGCCAAGGCCGTGAAGGAGATCCGCAGCCGCCTGGAGGACAGCTACCAGCCGGTGCCGCTGGTGGCGGACGTGCACCACAACGGCATGAAAATCGCCCTTGAGGTGGCCCAGCACGTCGACAAGGTGCGGATCAATCCCGGTCTGTTCGTGTTCGACAAGCCGGATCCGAACCGCAACTCCTTCAGCGACGACGAGATCGCCGCGATCGGTGAACGGATTAAGGAGACCTTCGAGCCGCTCGTGAGCCTGCTCAAGGATCAGGACAAGGCCCTGCGCATCGGGGTCAACCACGGGTCCCTGGCCGAGCGGATGCTGTTTCGCCACGGCGACACTCCCCTGGGGATGGTGGAGTCGGCCCTGGAGTTCATCCGGATCTGCGACAGCCTCGATTTCCACAACATCGTGGTGTCGATGAAGGCGTCACGGGCGCCGGTGATGCTGGCCGCCTACCGGATGATGGCCGACCGCATGGATGCCGAGGGATTCCACTACCCCCTCCATCTCGGTGTCACCGAAGCCGGTGACGGCGACTACGGGCGGATCAAGAGCACGGCCGGCATCGCCACCTTGCTCTCGGAAGGCCTGGGGGACACGATCCGGGTTTCGCTCACGGAGGCACCGGAGAAGGAAATCCCCGTCTGCTACTCGATTCTACAGGCCCTGGGCCTGCGGAAGACGATGGTGGAATACGTGGCCTGTCCAAGCTGCGGCCGCACCCTCTTCAACCTCGAGGAGGTGCTTCAGCAGGTGCGGGGTGCCACCGCCCACCTCACCGGCCTCGACATCGCCGTGATGGGCTGCATCGTGAATGGTCCCGGCGAAATGGCCGATGCCGACTACGGCTATGTGGGCAAGACCCCCGGGGTGATCTCCCTCTACCGAGGGCGGGATGAAATCCGCCGGGTTCCCGAAGCTGAAGGGGTTCAGGCCCTGATTGCCCTGATTCAGGAGGACGGGCGCTGGTTCGATCCCTGAGGAGCTCCAGGAACCGCGACCCGCTTCTGTTCATGCGGCCGTCAGGGAGCGACCGCCCCGGACTGCCCACTCCCGAACCGACCGACACGACGGGCCCCAAGGGCTGCAAAGATGCCGCGATCCCCTCAACCGGTCGGAAAACCCTGCCCCTGCACTCGGGACTGACCCCCTGCCGGAGCTAGTTTGATGGCATGTTCCCGTCCCTGAGAGGGCTCAACCCGATGGCCAGCGGTCGCGCGAGCCTGATTGTGCTGGTCGGATTCGGTGCCTGTGCTGCCACGGCGGTGTTTGCCGGCGAACTGGTGGGGGCTCCGACGCCGATCTCATCGGTGAGCGACAGCCCGAAGGAGGTGATGGACCAGGCCTGGCAGATCGTGTTCCGCGATTACCTGGATATCAACGGCAAGTACACCCCGGAACGGTGGCGGAAGATGCGCCACGACGTTCTGGCGAAGTCCTATGGCACGCCCAAGGAGGCCTACGAAGCCATCCGCGGCATGCTGGGCACCCTCGACGATCCCTACACCCGGTTCCTGGACCCGAGGGAATTCAAGGAAATGCAGATCGACACCTCCGGAGAACTCTCCGGGGTGGGCATGCAACTCAGCCTCGACAAGGGCACCAAGGACCTGGTGGTGATCGCCCCGATCGAGGGATCACCGGCGTCCAGGGCCGGGGTGCAGCCGAAGGATGTGATCACGGCGATCGATGGCCGCAGCACCAAGGGCATGAGCACCGAGGAGGCGGTGAAGCTGATCCGGGGCCAGGCCGGTACCAAGGTGGTGATCACCCTGCGCCGCAAGGCTCAGACCATCACCCTGCCCTTGGTGCGGGAACGGATCGAGCTCCATGCCGTGGAGCACCAGATCAACACGGGCAGCGATGGCCGCCGCATCGGTTACATCCGCCTGAAGCAGTTCACCGCCAATGCCTCCCGCGACATGCGGGCTGCGATCAAGGACCTGGATCCGAAGGTCGATGGCTACGTGCTGGATCTGCGCAGCAATCCGGGGGGTCTGCTGATGGCCAGCGTGGACATTGCCCGCCAGTGGCTCAATGAAGGCACGATCGTCTCCACCCGCACCCGTGATGGGATCCAGGATGTGAAGCGGGCCAATGGCCATGCCCTTACCAACAAGCCCTTGGTGATCCTCGTGAATGAGGGATCCGCCAGCGCCAGTGAGATCCTCTCCGGTGCCCTTCAGGACAACCACCGGGCCGTACTGGTGGGTCAGAAGACCTTCGGCAAGGGCCTGGTGCAATCGGTGCGGGGCCTCTCGGATGGATCCGGCATGACGGTGACCATCGCCAAGTACCTGACGCCGAGCGGCCGGGACATCCACAAGCACGGAATCGATCCGGATGTGGTGGCGAAGATGGGCGACAGGGAGGCTGATCGCCTGCGCCTGGAAGACATCGGCACCCCCAAGGACAGCCAGTACCGCACCGCCGAAACCACCCTGATCAAGCAGATCCGCCAGGGCACCACCGTGGTGAAGCCCTACGATCCCGGCAGCGCCAACGTGCCTGCCGCCCTTTCCCAGCAGAACTAGGGCCATGGCCGACCCAGGCACTTGGCCAGGCAGCTGGGCATGAGCGATCTCACACCCCTTCCGGATCAACCCGACTCCGGAGGGCCCAAGAACAGCGAACGCCATTCAATCTGGGACCACAAGCCCTGGTGGTGCCAGCCTTGGTCGATCGTGGCCACTGGCATCGCCATGGTGGGAGGCAGCTGGTGGCTGCTGCATCGCTGGTGGATCAGCAGCCCCTTGGCCCTGGGAATCGGCGTCTGGTGGTGGCTATTCCTGGTCGTCGTGCCTGCGGCCTACCGGCAGGAGATCAGGGACGATCCAACGGGTCCTTGATCCTGGTGCAAGCGGTCTACAGGGGCGACCCGATCAGGCCACCGGCTGCATCAGTCCCCCACCTGGCGAGGAGTCGTCGTCATCATTTTCGCCAGCATCCCGGGTGAGGGCATAGAGGGCGAGGGCCGCCAAGCTGATGACACCGGACACCACGGACGAGACCCCCGACCAATCGGCACCGACATCAAGCAGCTCTCCCATGACGGATCCGTTACACACGTTCTCAGAATTGTAACGAACTTTGTGGGGATCGCAGCGATGCGCCGCGGCTCCGTGTGGGACTACGGACCTTGTCGATTCGCTCCCTACAGTCGCTTTGGTGGGCTGAGGTGGCCTGCTGCACGTCAGGATCGATGTACCGCCACCTGCTGGTCCCAACCGACGGAACGCCCGAGTCCAGGAGCTGCCTGAACCATGCGGTGGAACTGGCCCGGGAACTCGGAGCCCGGATCACCGTCTTCTATGCCCGTGAAAGTCCCTTCTCCCACACGGCGGTGCTGCCCTATGGGCTTGAGGCGGTGGCCTTCGACGCCGAACTCACGGCTCGCTTTGAAGCCAGCAGCCAGGACCATGCAAACCGCCTGCTGGCCGACGCGGTGGGCGTCGCCGAAGCCGCCGGCGTGGTGGCCACCGGCGAGAGCTTGGAAGCTGACAGTGTGTGGAGAGCGATCCTTGACGCCGCCTCCCGCCATGGCTGCGACCTGATCGTGATGGCCTCCCACGGCCGGGCGGGCCTGGCGGGCCTGCTGCTGGGCAGCGAAACCCTGAGGGTTCTCACCCACAGTGCGATCCCCGTGCTGGTGGATCGTTTCGCCGCCCCCAAAACCCACCGATCCGAGCATCCAGGGGAGTGAGCCTCGCCTACCACCAGGTGACGAAGCCTCGGGTCCAGTCTTCGGATTCAGCCTTGTGGTTCAGTCTTCGGTGTAGAAACCGCTGCGGGCCAGCGCCTCCTCCGCAGGACTGAAGTGGGGCGGCTCCAAGGCCAGATTCGGATTGTAGGTGTAGTGGTCGTGCAGGAAGCGGGAATCCATCACCGCCTGCTCCACCTGCCGAATGGCAACCGTGGCCCGCTGGCGGATCTGACGCTGTTGATCCAGATCCTCCATGTGTAAGGCCAACTGCAGCTCATCACGAAGGATGGAAAGATGAACTGCCGTCTTGACGACGCCATAGAGCCGCTGGACCCGATCACATCGAATCAGGTCGATCTCCAGGGTATGGGCCCGCTCCAGCTCCGAATCAAGGCCTGGCCAGTAGCGGGTGGTGTAATAAGCGGTGTCGTCCTTGTGGAACCATTCCTCGGAGCGGGCAATCGAGGATGACACCGTGTTGTGCAGCTTCCAGAGAAACAGCCGCAGGGTTTCACCATCGACAATCACCGCCAGCTTGTCGGCCACGGTGACTTCGAGGGTGGGTGTGGCCTCCGAAGAGCCAAGCAGGAGATATTCGATCGGATACATCGTGACTTCCCGATTTCGCACCACATAACGATTGAGGTGGAAGCGACAGTAGGGGCAGGGATACATGGTGGCAAAGGCCGCAAAAAAGGCCTTAAATGCCCCCACCGATTCAATTTGCAGAGCAGGGGATTGGGTTGCCACCAGCTCGGCACTGGTGTGCAGGAACCGCCAGGTGGCGGGTCCGATGTAATAAGGGAAGCTGAGGCGCATCTCACTTTCCTCAACGTCATTGCGCCCCAGATAGACATCAAGGAAAGCGACGTACTGACACAGGAA
>JBEINY010000063.1:0-11840 GCA_040377855.1 Prochloraceae cyanobacterium
CTGGCCCGTCGGCGCCACGGCAGCACAGAAGGGAAGGCTGGCGGAAAGACCACAGAGCACGCCACTGCGCAACACCAGGACCGCACCAGCGGTGAGCAGAGCGGTCATCCCCGAAATCGCCACCAAGGCCAGCCGGCGCAGCACCCGCCTGGAGCGAGGGGAAGGGGGAAGCGGCGTTGGCATCCCTTCAGGCCGTGGAGGCAGGGCCGCGGAAGCCCCAGGGGGAACGGCCTCCAGGCCTGGATCCCTCAAGAACGACGGCTCCGGTAGATCCAGCAGGCCATCAAGGAAAACCCTCAGCCGATCCAGCACCAAGGTGCTGTAGGTGGGTGCAAGGCTCTGAAGCAGGGCATCCCGCTCCAGCTGGCCGGCGCCCGTGCCCAGCCGGGCAATCAGGGGCAGGAAGGCGGCCCGACCGGTGAGATCCCGGACCGGTCCCAAAAAGGCCTGGTCATCAGCAATGAGGTCGGCCAGCAGAGCCTGGATCACAGGCGGCTGCGGGCTGGCCATCCTCCTCAGATGGATCGCAAGACGACGCCCAAGCTCACGGTCGGCATGGATCGGATCAGCAGGAGACACCAACAGGGCAGGCACGGCCGTCCCCAGATTGGCGCAAGGACGTGAGTGGCCCCCGATCCCGACCCGCCCGATGCCGTCGGGGGGGGTACAACACCCGAAGCGACCTCCACCCTGCTGGCGCCGCCAGTGCTTCGGTTGGCCCTTCCCCGCACAACCCAGCGATGCTGTCAAAGGATCAGCGAACACTCACAGGCCGGCTGGCTCACGATGAGATCCACGCCCCCACGGCCCCTTTGATGGGCCGGTTGGAGCTGGACGGGAGGGGTGAAGATCAGCCCGCGAGGCTGTCAAGAGGCGTGCGAGACGATTGTCAGATTCCCCAAAAATCCTGAAGACCGCGATCAATCTGGCCAATAACTGGGGAAAAAGCTGCAAAAAACTGGGGAAAAACACCACCCATTGGGGAAAAAGATGGTCGATCAGATCTTCTGATCATCCACTCTCTCTCATCCGAGGAGACAGCGAAACGGCCCCGGTGGGTGCCAGCAAGGGGCATGCGAAGCGCGGATGCTGGTAACCGCTGGTCGGTTCGATCAAGCCTGTCGCCCCGGGGATCAGGTGCCTTTCAGGGTGCGGGGTCCAAGGGGATGGTCGGCGTGGGGATAGATCGGATGGTGATGATCGTGGCCCTCTGGGGTGGCCAAGGTTCCAGGGAGATCAGCCGCGCAGGTGTTCTGGGCCCCCTGGCCGTGGGCATGGCTGTGATCGTGGCTGTGCCCATGGCCGTGGTCATGACTGTGCCCGTGGCTGTGGTCATGGCCGGGCTGGAAAGGATCGGCGGGGAGGCCGGAAGCCAGGGCAGGAGGCACCTGACCATCCTCCTGACAGGCCCCGGTGCATTCCCTTTCGCAGAGGGTGCAGCCATCGGTGAGGCCCTCAACGTGATGGTGATGGCTGTGCTGGGGCGCTCCCACCTCCGCCTCAAAGCCGAGCACCTGGGCGCGGTACTTGCAGAGCGAACAGTTCATGTCCGTGTCCCCGCGCAGCACGTCGAGCACGCGCTCCCGGAAGGTGTCGACCACCAGGGGGTGATCACCCAGGTAGGAGGTGGTCAGAAACTCGACCGCCGGGTGATCGACGGCGACTCGCTGGGTGTGGGAAAGGATCCGACTGACCAGGACCCCCGAGAAGAGGAAGTAAGGCGCCACGATGATGCGCCGGAATCCGAGTCGGACGGCATGGCGAAGGCCGGGCTCCACCAGGGGAAAGGTGACCCCGGAGTACACCGTTTCGCCCCAGCCGAAACCAAAGCCCTCCACCAGCATCCGGGTCACCTTGGCGACGTTGGAGTTGGCATCGGGATCAGAAGAACCACGGCCCACCACCACCAGCAGGGTGTCGTGAAGCGGCACCTCAGGGGCACCATCAAGGGCCTCACGAATGCGGGCCGCCGCCGCCTGGATCATGTTGCGATCAACGCCGAGCTCCCGCCCGTAATCGATGCGGAGGCCGGTTTCGGCGCTGTAGGTCTTCAGAACCGACGGAATGTCGTTTTTGGCATGGCCGGCTGCGAACAACATCGCAGGCACCGCAAGCACGTGCTCAACCCCCTGGGCTCGCAGGCAATCGAGGCCATCGCGAAGAATCGGTCGGGCAAATTCGAGGTATCCGTGGGCCACCGGCACCGGGGCAAGGGAGTGCCGAAGCTGCTCCGCCAGTTCGGCGAACTCCGACACCGCCAGGCGGTTTCGACTGCCATGACCACAGACAAGGACCCCCAGACGGCCCTCAGGACCATCGACGGGAAGCGACGCGGGGGAGGAAGCCATGCCTTACCAGACCTGAAATGACCCTATCGCCAGGCGGGGAGCAGCCACCGAGGCAACAATCAGCTCGAATTCATCGGCACCAGCGAAGCCGTCAAGGCCTCGAATTGTTTTGTTACAATTATTGGGTACCCCGTCCGAACGTCATGACCCGCAGCCCCCAGGCCGACGAACGTTGGTTCCAGAACGCCGCCGCCGCCCAGATCCACCTGGAACAGTTGCGTTTCGCCGAACGATTCAATGGACGCGCCGCCATGCTCGGCTTTGTCATCGGTGTGGCCACCGAGGGGCTCACCGGTCAGGGGATCCTGCATCAGATCGGGTTGGGCACCCTGCTCTCCCAGGGCTGATCCATCGGCCAGCAGGGATCTGGGACACTGGGTCATCCCCGCTTATCACCGGGATGGCCCTGCGCCTGCCCCCCTATCAAGCCCTTCCAGCACCGGACCCCGGAAGGGACCTGCTCGAAATTCCTCTGCGTGACCTGAGGCCCACCCAGCTCTGCGTGGGCCTTGCCGAGATCCAGAGCCGCATCAATGATTTTCGACGGGATACCAGCGAACAGCGCCGCAACTATCTGCAGCAGAAGCCCGTTCCCCTGGTTCGAAGTGCCGCCGGGGATCTCTGGATGATCGACCGTCATCACCGCCTGCGCGGACTGATGGACCTGGATCCGGAAGCCACCGCGTTCGGCTATATCGTCCTTGAGATCGAGGTCGGCGACCGAGCATCCGTGCTGGCCAGACTCGAATCCCTGGGCTGGCTCTACCTCCACGATGGCCGTGGACTGGGTCCCCAACCTGCTGGCAACCTTCCCGACACTTTGATGGGCCTACAGGATGATCCCTACAGAAGCCTGGTCTGGAAACTCAAGAAACAGAAAGTGATCCAGGCAGCTCCCCTGATTCCATTCCATGAATTCAGGTGGGGTGCCTGGCTTCGCAGTCGCACCCTGCCACCCTTCCATTCTCTGTGCCTGGATCCGGCGTTACCGGCCGCAAGGGCCTTGGCCCGCTCCCAGGCAGCCTCCCATCTGGCCGGCTGGATCGGGGATCAGACCTGAGGGATCAAGCCCAGATCTGATCCACCGCAAGCCGATCACTCTTCGTCGTCAGCGCTACCGGCGGGAATCAGGCGGATCTGCTTACGGCCAAGCTTGATTTCAAACTCATCGCCGGGCTTCAGTTCCAGAAGAGCGGTGTAAGCCTTGCCCACGAGCAGATTGCCGTTGCCCTGAACAGTGGCCACGTAGCTGAGCTTGCGTCCAGCTTTGCCCACCCCTTTACCACCACCCTCGCCGAGGCTGACCCCTTTGGCCTCGAGAAGTGCCTCGTAGAAGGCCGTGAAGTTAAGACGCTCGGTGCCGTCCTTCTTGCTGCTGACATAGCCGCAGCTCCGAACCAGGTCGGACTTGGAGGCATCTCCGAGTTCCTTAACTTTGGCCAGAAGGTCCGATCCAGTCAGCATTGATTCAGAGAGAACTCTACAGACATCATTAGCATCCGGAGGATGCAAGAGGCAAGAAGGATGGGCGCAAGTTGATGGACTTGTCGGCAATTTTCTGACGCCGCCCTGGCGAATGGTTTCCCGTGAACAACGTGGACACCCCTCGAAGCCACGCCTAGGATCGATACAACCGTCGAGAGTCCCATGTCCATTCCCGAGCCCCATCCGCCGACGATGTCGTCAACTGCCCGGCCGAGGCCCATCAGAATCGCTGCCCAGATGGGCCTCGGCCTGCTGGGTGGGCTCGCGCTCCTGCTCCCGACCAACGCCTGCGAACGCCACCTGAATGGACACCAGGGCGCCCAGAGCAGCACCACACCCCAGGCACCTCTGCAGCGCTGAGTTCAGGGCCCCGATTCAGGGAAATGGCCACCACCAGGCCCCGCCCCGGGTCGGAATGGTCGTCTGAACGGTGTAAATGTGATCGGCCCCGTTCCAGGTCCAGCGGGGTCGCTCCTGGGGCGGCTTTTCAGCGGCCAGGGCCTGACGACGGAGGCCCAGATCCCGCTCCAGGCCATGGGCAAGGTACGAGCGGGCCGCCTCAATGCGCCGGTCATGGCCGGGATGGGTTCCGAGCGGATCCTCAGGGGTGTAATTGGCATCAAGTTCAGCCGTGAGCTGCAACTCCCGCAGGCAGGCGGCTGGATCATGCCCTGCCACGGCCACCATCACCATGGCATTGCGATCGGCAGCAAGCTCCTGCTCCTGCGACATTGCAGCCAGGGCTTTCTTGCGGGCGGTCTCGTTGAGGTGGCGGTAGGTGACAGCCTCGGCTTTGGCACTGAGATAGGAATGCCGATGCAGAAAATGGGTCAGCTCATGGGCCACCACACAGCGAAGGGCTGAAGGATCGTTCTGATGTTCCAGAAAAAATGATCGATCAAAGGCGATCAATCCATGGGGAAACGTGATTGCGTTGGCTGAACCGAGCAGATAGGCCAGGCGTTGCACCTGACGCTCCGTGGTTGATGAACCTTCGCCAGGGGTCTGGTGGGACCAATTCGAACAGGCTTCGCTGTCCTCCAGGTGGATGGGCTTGCAAAGGCCGGATTTGACGGCCCAGAAGGCAGCCGCATCGCCGAGCTGGAGGGCGAAATGAATCGGCGTGGATTTCACCCTGTTGGCCACCAGCAGCGGGTCGGTGACGGCCTGAAGCTGAACCAGCTCCTGGGGCGGTGCCTCCCTGGCGCAACCAGCCAGCCCCAGCACAGCCAGGCCTAGAAGCAGGGAAGGGCGGAATTGATGGCGCATGAAGGGGAGGAGGCATCCCTCCAGCATCCCAGCCATCGGTGGATGACAGCCGAGCCCTGGCAGACCACGATGGATCCAAACCGACAGGGATGGGCATGGGGGCGGGGCACATCCGCAGAATCGCAGGCCTGACGCTGGCGACTCTGGTGGTGGCCATTCAGGCTGCCGGCGCCACTCCAAAGGAGGTGTTGCTGCTGCGCCATGGCCACAAGGACACCGTTCGTGGAGACAGCAACCTCTCCCCCCAGGGCCTGGTGAGAATGGAGGCGATGGCCCGGGTGATTACGGCCTGCTTCGGCGCCCCAACCCAGCTGCGCGTCTATCCATTCGACCGCCTCACCGGAAAAAACGCGCGGAGCTACCAGAGCGCGGTGCCGCTGGCTGTGGCAACGGGCCTGACCATCGCTCTGGCGGAAGGGGCACCCACCGATTCGGAAGAGGAGGGCCGATCGATCCTCACCGATCCCAGCGCCAACGATGGTCGGCTGGTGATGATCTGGGAGCACCGACGCCTGCCGGATCTGGCCAGGGGCCTGGGTTGGGGAACCATGCCACCGATCGCCGACGACGACTTCGATCGACTGGAACTGCTCCGATACGGCCCCGGATCGGTGACGCCAACGGTGGAGCGCTACAGCCAGAGCCGCCTGCTGAGCAACAACTGTGTCCGAGAAGCGGAAGCCGCCAACCCCGCCGCTGGCGTGGTGCTCGACCCAGAACCACTGCAACGGTTGATTGGAGCCCCCCCGCGTCCTGGCAGCCTCGCTGAACAGGAAGATCTGGCCGTGCTGCGCTGGTTGCAGCAAACCCGCTCCCCCCAACAGGTGGCCTCGAGCTGGATTCTTCTCGACCGGGACATCAGCCTGTTCAACATCTCCCTCGGGGTCGACCTGCCAAGGTCAGCGCCGCTGCTGGTCAAGGGCGTCGCAAGCTTTCTCGAACCCGTGAGCAAGGTGAAGGATCAGATCAAGGACACGCTTCGCCGCCCCCGGCCCTTCGTCAACCATCCCGACCTGATGCCGTGCCTTCCCCGCGAAGACACCTTCTCCTATCCCTCCGGCCACAGCACCTGGTATCGGGCGGCGGCGGAATTGCTGGCCGATCTGCTGCCGGCCCGTCGTGAACGCTTGGGCTGGATCGGACGCCAGGGGGGGTTCAACCGCAGCCTCTGCGGTGTCCACTACCCCTCCGATGTGGCGGCCGGCCAACTCCTCGGGGTTGCGGCCGCCAAGGAGGTGATTCGGACAGAAGCCTGGAAACGATTCCGGCAGGATCCCCGCATTCAGACGGAACTGAAAGCCATCCTGGCGATCAGGGAGGGGGGGCTCCCCCCCCTCGTTCATTAGATCAGGGTCACCTGGCCACTGGCGATGTCGAGGTAGCAGCTGCGGATTAAGACCTTGCCGCTGGTGACGGCCTGGGCCATCAACTCACTGCGCCTGGTGATCTGTGCTGCTGCATAGCGGGCATTGCCCTTGATGATGGCGGCCAGGTCGGCACCGGGTCCAAAGCTGGCCCGGATCGGTTTCACCAGGTCGGTTAGCAGGGGGGTGAGCGGATCAGAGGCGATGGCAGCCTTGACGGCACCACAGCTGCTGTGGCCCATCACCATCACCAGCGGGGTACCGAGATGGCTGACGGCATACTCCAAGGAGGCAATGGCATCATCAAAGGCGGTGTTGCCGGCACTGCGGATCACGAACAGATCCGAGAGGGCAGCATCAAACACCCATTCAGGAGCAACCCGAGAATCGGCGCAGGCCAACACCGCAGCCCAAGGGGCTTGACCAGCGGTGAGAACCCTGGCGGTGGTGTAGCAGTTCTTCTCCCAGAGAGCGCTCAGGATCCTGGCTCGTGCCGCGGGAGTGGGGGCGGAATCAGCACTGGACCAGGCCTTCATGAACCTGTCGTTGCCAGCGAGCAGGGCCTGCAGCGGATCCCCTGGGCGGCAAACCATGAGGGCTGGATCAGGACCGGCAGGGGGATCGGCCGCCCTGGCCGGCGACTGGGAAAGGCCGAGCAATCCTGCGGTCGCCAGGCCGGCCTGCGCCAGAAAAGCCCGTCGATCCAGGAGCATCGTCGATCAGTCGCGGACCTTGGCAAACCTAGGCATGGTCGCAATCCCTGACCGCAACCTGGTCGTTCTAGGGGTACCCCATGGGGCCTTGGCTCAGGTCTCCAGGGTGAACGACACCGGGTGACCGACGGCGGCGCAGAGTTCTTCACTCCGTTGCCAGAGGCGCTGCCGTTGCTGGGGGTCCCGGGCTGCAGGGGCGACAGGGGCAGACACCGGCCAGCCCTTCAGACCACCGAATTGATTGGGCCCATAGTGCCCGCCGCCCTCTGCCTCCAAGGCCGTGGCCGCAAACAGTTGGGGCAGGGCCCCCATGGCCGCCGACTGGAAGAGTGGATCCATGAGGCGATAGAGCAGCGGCTCAATCCACGACCCATTCATGGCCGTGGAGGTGGGCTGGAGGTTGGTGCGGGCCAGGCCCGGATGGGCCGCCATCGCCCTGATCGGACTGACGGCGCAACGAAGCCGCTCCTGAAGTTCGAGGGCAAGCATCACGTTGGCCAGCTTGCTCTGGCCATAGGCCTGCCAACGGTCGTACCGCCGTTCACCCTGGAGATCATCAAAGCCGATGCGGCCGAAGTACTGGGCACCTGAGGTCACCATCACGATCCGAGGATCGGCTTGCGTCTGCATCAGGGGCAACAGCCGACAGGTGAGCAGGAAATGGCCCAGGTGATTGGTGCCGAACTGAAGCTCAAAACCATCGCGGGTGAGGGTCCTGGGTGGCGCCATCACGCCGGCATTGTTGATCAACAGATCAAGCCGGCCGTACTGGGTCCGCAACCAGTCGGAAGCCGCAGCCACGCTGTCGAGGCTCGCCAGATCGAGATCCACCTGGTCGATGATGCCGGCGCTTCCCAGCAACTGGGCGCGGGCTTGCTCAGCCCTGGACCGGGAGCGGCAGCCGAGCACCACGGTGGCCCCCCTGGCCAGGAGGGCGCGGGCTGTCTCCAGGCCCAGGCCACTGTTGGCCCCGGTGATCAAGGCAACCCTGCCGGTCTGATCGGGGATGGCCTCAACGTTCCAGCGACTCGGTGCAGGCAATGGTCAACGTCATCGTGAAGCGCGTTCTAGCGGCAGCGGCCTGGTGATGGCGGGCGGTCCCTCTCCGGCAGAGTCGGACCCGGCAAACCGAACCAGCGCCATGGCCCCCCTGTCCGAGTCCCTGAGAATCCGCCTGCAGATCCTGGGGGCCATGCTTCTGCCGGCCCTGGCCCTGGCCTTCTGGCTCAACAACCAGGGGTTCTTCCAGAAACCCTGAAGGGCCTGCAATGGCGGGCATCCCGATGGAAGACCCGCCACGCTTGGGGCCGCCGCCGCCGATCAGGCCAGCCGCTCCTGATCGTCTGGCAGCTCCTTCAGACCCCATAGGGCCAGACCACCCCCCCGGCCCCGGGCGGCAAGCCAGCCCTGCTCCCGGTCGCAGGCGATCAAGGCAAAGAAGGGCTGCTGACGCGAGCGCCGCAGGGATGGCGCCGTACGGGCCAGCTGGGGCAGCGCACGCTGAAGCAACAGGGTCCGGCCGAACCGGAGGCTGAGCCGATCGAACCCGAACACCAGCAGGGGCCGCCGTCCTACGAGCCAGGCACTGCCGTGGAAATCAAGTCTCCAAAGCCCCAGGGCCAGGCCATTGCGCAGCCCAAATCGCTCGTCGGATCCCCTCTCCCCAATCTCGAGGCAGGCACCGAAACTGTTCAGAAGGGCGGCCGTCCAGGCCGTGGGCCGGTCTACACCAGGTTTCCAGAGCTGCTCCAGAACCCAGGTGCCCGAGAGCCGGTGGGCGGCTCCCGCCGCCAGGACCTGCTCGGGTGGATCCGCCAGCCCGGAGCCCCGGCGTCGCGCCTGGTCCTCCAGGGCACGCAGATCGTGGCCATCCGGTCGCGACATCCAGGACTGTCCAGCAGAGAGGCCAGGTTGGCAGACGTGACACCATCACAGCGGCCAGGATGGAGCCACCGTCGGTCTGCACGGGGCAATCGAGCGGAGTGATGGAGAGCAGCCATGGAAAGTGATGACCCCAACCACCAGGACAACAGCTCCCCTAGGGAGCCCTCCAGCGGTCGCGCCGAAGGGGGCAGCCGAGAAGCGCAACTGATCGAGGCCCAGGCGGCCCTGCTCAATCAGGCCGCAGCCGCCCTGGAGGCCGCCAGCAGTTGGAGCCTCGGGGCACCGATGGTGCTGGTGGATGAGCAGCGCGGGGAAGCCAGGGTTCTGCCGATCGGTCAGATCGGCCTTTGGCTGGACCATCTCCCCCCGGAGCTGGATGGGTTTGTTCGCCTCCGGCAGGGGGGGCGGGGACTCGAGGAGGCCTACAACCTGAGCAGGGCGGAGGGCGGTGCCTACTTTGACGGGGCCTGGGAGCGGGCCCAGGAGGGGGTCGCCCTCGTCTGCCACGACGATCTGGCACGGTTTGCTGCCCTCGCCCAGCGCGGCTTCGCCAGGAGTCCAAGGGAATTGCTGGTGGTGGTGCGGTGGCCTGAGAACGTCTCGGCCTTCCTGCTCTCCTGCCAGCGGCAGTCCCCCAACCCTTGAACGGTCGCCTGGGCTCAGGCGACCGTGGCCATGTGACGCATCAGATCGATGCACTTGCAGGAGTAACCCCACTCGTTGTCGTACCAGGCCACCAGCTTGACGAAGGTGTCGGTGAGGGCGATGCCGGCATTGGCATCGAACACCGAGGTGCAGCTCTCCCCCAGGAAGTCGGTGCTCACCACCTCATCCTCCGTGTAGCCCAGAATGCCAGCCATCGGTCCCTCGGACGCCGCCTTCATCGCCGCCTTGATCTGGTCGTAGCTGGCTGGATTGGCCAGGTTCACCGTCAGGTCCACCACCGACACATCCGGGGTGGGCACGCGGAAGGCCATGCCGGTGAGCTTGCCGTTCAGCTCCGGAATCACCCTGCCCACCGCCTTGGCAGCCCCGGTGGAGCTGGGGATGATGTTCTGGGCCGCTCCGCGGCCACCGCGCCAGTCCTTGACCGAAGGACCATCGACGGTCTTCTGGGTGGCCGTGGTGGCATGAACGGTCGTCATCAGACCATTGACGATGCCGAAATTGTCGTGGACAACCTTGGCGATCGGCGCCAGGCAGTTGGTGGTGCAGCTGGCATTGGAGACAATGTCCTGACCGGCGTAGGCCGGGTGGTTCACCCCCATCACGAAGATCGGCGTAGCGTCCTTGGACGGCGCACTCATCACAACGCGCCTGGCGCCGGCGTTGATGTGGGCACGGGCAGCCCCATCGGTGAGGAAGAAACCGGTGCTCTCGAGCACATACTCGGCACCCACATCGGCCCAACGGAGAGCATTGGGGTCACGCTCGGCCGTGATGCGAATCACCTTGCCATTCACCACCAGCTGGCCGTTCTCCACCCGCACGTCGCCCTGGAAGCGGCCATGGGTGGAGTCGTAGCGAAGCATGTAGGCCAGATACTCCACATCAATGAGGTCGTTGATGCCCACAACCTCCACATCGGCCAGGGTGACGGCCCGGCGGAAGGCGAGACGACCGATGCGGCCGAAGCCATTGATGCCGATGCGAAGGGTCATGGAGGATGCGGTCGGGACCAGAGACAGATCAGCCCAGACTAAAGCGATGACTCCGAGGGGGCTGGGCGTCCCAGCAGAAGCACCAGCGGGATCGCCAGCAGGAACACCAGGCCGACAACCATCCCGTCAGGAAACCTGGGCTGGCTGAGGACCCGACGCGGCGGGCTGGGGGCCGGTCCCCAAAGCAGGGGTTGGTGGGGCGCTGGCGACAACGGCGCCGCTGACATCCGAAGCGGAGGCACCAGAAGGGGAATCTGAGGTGGAATCTGCAGCGAAACCCGAGCCAGCACCGTCGCCCTGGGGCAACTGGGTGGCCATGGTGTGGAGCCACTCCATCAATTGCTCGATCTGCTTCTCGATCGGCAACACCGCCAACCCCCGCGCCAGCACCTTGGCGGTGCTGCCACCACCGGCCTGATACACCAGCCGCCCATGCAGATGCTGGGGAAGGCCCTGGCGCAGCCGGCGGAAAGCAGGCTCCTCCATCGGGGTTTCCAGGACGATGTTGGGCTTCTCGGGCCGGATGCGGGAAAAGCCGCAGCGACGGGCGATCAGCTTCAGCTCCATCAACAGCAGCAACGATTGCACCGGTGCCGGCAGGGCCCCATAACGGTCGACCCAGGCGGCAGCCAGTTCCACCAGGGCCTCGCGGCTGCCGCAATCGGCCGCGGCCCGGTAGGCCGCCATCTTTTCGTCGCCCTCGGTGATCCAGTCGGCGGGGATGAAGGCCGTCAGGGGGAGATCGATCTGGGTGTCCTCCACCGAAGGAATCTCCTGGCCCTGAATCTCAGCGAGGCATTCCTGGAGCATCTCCATGTAGAGATCGAAGCCGATCGCTTCCATCTGGCCGCTCTGCTCAACCCCCAGGAGGTTGCCCACGCCCCGAATCTCCATGTCGCGCATGGCGAGCTGATAACCACTGCCCAGCTGGGCAAACTCCTGAATCGCCCGCAGTCGCTGACGGGCTGCCTCCGACAGGGAGGCCGCCCCGGGATAGAACAACCAGGCATGGGCCTGGATGCCGCTGCGGCCGACCCGTCCCCGCAGCTGATAGAGCTGGGCGAGGCCGAATCGCTGGGCATCCTCGATCAGGATTGTGTTCACCCTGGGAATATC
>JBEINY010000030.1:0-21181 GCA_040377855.1 Prochloraceae cyanobacterium
ATGGGGCCAGCTGGTGCCGGTGTCGGCGACCCAAAGGTCGGGCTGGCCGCATGACGTTCCGTGGCGAGACCCCTAGTTTCGTAGCAACGACTACAGACTGAAGGCAGTTCAGGAGTTGTCAGATGACCTTTGATGGTTTGAGTCCTTCGGCCCTGCCTGCGGGGAAGCTGCCGGCGGATCAGCCCCGGGTCCCGAGGGCCGCCGGGGCTGGAGACCCCGAAATGGTCGGCTTCATGAGAGCCCGCCGTCGGGATGCCCGCAGGCATCAGGCCCAGATGGCCCAGATCCGTTGTCATCCCGATCTCGCTGAGGGGGCCAGCGGTTTGGCTCAGCAACGGGTCTGGGCCCTGCGGCAGGCCCGCCAACGGCGCCTGAAGATCTCAGATCTGGCGATGCTGCGGCGCTCCTCCTGATCCGGATGCCCACCGACCATCCAGGCAACAAAAAGCCCCGGTGTTGGCCGGGGCAGCTGGCATGGGCTCGAAGACGGATCGCCGGACGCCCGCAGGGGGACCCGGATTCAGGCGTCGTAGTACATGGTGAATTCGTGGGGGTGGGGCCGCTGACGCAGCTGTTGCACCTCCTCGTATTTGAGATCGATCCAGTTGTTGATGAAGTCTTCGGTGAAGACCCCCCCGGCCAGCAGGTAGTCGTTGTCGGCCTTGAGGGCCTCCAGGGCACCGGTGAGGGAGGAAGGAACGGTGGAGATCTTGGCCAGCTCCTCAGCCGAAAGTTCGAACAGGTCGACGTCAGTGCCGTCGCCAGGATCGATCTGGTTTCTGATGCCATCGAGACCGGCCATCAGCATCGCCGCAAAGGAGATGTAGGGGTTGGCCAGGGCATCGCCGGAGCGGAATTCGAGTCGTTTCGCTTTCGGGCTTGGTCCGGTGAGGGGGATGCGAACGGCAGCGGAACGGTTCCCCTGGGAATACACCAGGTTCACCGGGGCTTCGAAGCCTGGCACCAGGCGCTTGTAGCTGTTGGTGGTGGGGTTGGTGAAGGCCAGGAAGGAAGGGGCGTGCTTGAGCAGGCCACCGATGTACCAGCGGGCCGTCTGGGAGAGGTTGGCGTAGGTCCCTTCGCCGAAGAAGAGGGGTTGCCCCATCTTCCAGAGGCTCTGGTGCACATGCATGCCACTGCCATTGTCGGAGAAGACCGGCTTGGGCATGAACGTGGCGGTGCGGCCGTATTTTTTGGCGACGTTACGGACCACATACTTGTAGATCATCACGTTGTCGGCCGCGCTGATCAGCTCAGCGAACTTCATGCCGAGTTCGTGCTGGGCCGTTGCCACTTCGTGGTGGTGCTTCTCAATCGGCACACCCAGCTGGGCCATGGTCAGCAGCATCTCGCTGCGCATGTCCTGGAGCGTGTCGTTGGGGGCGACGGGGAAGTAGCCCTCCTTCAGCTGAATCTTGTAGGCGAGATTGCCGCCCTCTTCGACCCGTGCCGTGTTCCAGGGGGCTTCGATCGAATCAACCTGGTAGAAGCTCCCGCCGGCGCTGGAGTTGTAGCGAACATCATCAAAGACGAAGAATTCGGGCTCCGGTCCGAAATAGGCCGTGTCCGCTAGCCCCGTGGAGGCGAGGTAATTGAGGGCTTTCTGCGCCAGGGCCCGGGGGCAGCGACCGTAGGGTTCGCCGCTGCGGGGCTCCTGAATCGAGCAGATCAGGCTCAGGGTGCGGAGGCTGTAGAAGGGGTCGATCCAGGCGGTGTTCGGGTCCGGCAGCATCGCCATGTCCGATTCGTTGATCGCCTTCCAACCACGGATTGAGGAGCCATCGAACGCCAGGCCTTCGCTGAAGGCCTCCGCATCGATCAGGTCGGCATGCACGGTCAGGTGCTGCCACTTGCCATGCAGGTCGGTGAACTTGAGGTCGATGAGCTCGATGCCTTCGTCCTTGATCAGACGCAGGACGTCCTGGGCTGTTTTCGCCATATACAACGGTGGGTGGTACCGCCCCTGGGGGGACTAGACGGGAACGTACGGAGCGAGGCTCCCAAGGTTTTGTAGCAGCTGTAACGGAAATCCGCCTGGACGCCTGTCCTGGTGTCCTTTCGGCAGGCAGCGCTTGACACAACGGACCCGGGGGAGGGGGTCGGGGTCTCGGGGAAGCTCCCCGCGTCCGCGGACGGGCTGGCGCCCTTGCGTAACTGTTTCTGTCAAATTGCCGAGAAGCCCTGCCTGGTCTGGGTTCTCGGCGGTTGCTGGTGTTAGCTTCCGGGGCACGACTGCCACTCTGCGCTGTTGCCGGCGCTTCCAAGCCATGCGTGATGCCATCAGCGGTCTGATCGGGCGCTACGACCAGCTAGGCCGTTACCTCGATCGGGAAGCGATCGATCGCATCTCCAGCTACTACGGCCAGGCCGCGGCCCGTCTTGCGGCCGTCGAGCTGATCAACCGGGAAGCGACGGACATCGTGCGCGAGGCCAGTCAGCGACTCTGGCTTTCCGACCCCGAGCTCCTTCTTCCCGGGGGCAACGCCTACACCACCCGGCGTCTAGCGGCCTGCCTGCGGGACATGGACTATTTCCTGCGGTATGCCAGCTACGCCCTGGTGGCCGATGACGCCACCATCCTCAACGAGAGGGTGCTGAATGGTCTCGACGACACCTACAAGAGCCTGGGTGTGCCCACCGGTCCCACGGTCCGTGGCATCAACCTGCTGGGGGATGTGGTGTGTGAGCGCCTGTCCGATGCCGGGGTGCTCGACACCAGCATGGTGAGGGTGCCGTTCGATCACCTCAGCCGCGGGCTGGCCTCCACCAACGTCCGGGCTCGCTGACCCTCTCCAAGGAACTCGCTTCGCCCTCCCCAGACCGGGGTGCTGCGTAGTCTTGATCCCTCGTCCTGAGGCCATCGGGACAATCCACGGCTTTCCCATCCAACCCGTCCCCTGTGAACGATCGTCATCGGCTCAAGCTCGGGCCCATTGCCACACCCGAACGGTTGCTGCTGGGACCCGGTCCCTCCAATGCCCATCCGACGGTGCTCCAGGCCCTGGCACGGATGCCGATCGGTCACCTTGATCCGCTCTATGTGGAATTGATGGGTGAGGTCCAGGAACTGCTGCGTTACGCCTGGCAGACGGACAATCGCCTCACGATTCCGATGAGCGGCACCGGTAGTGCCGCCATGGAAGCCACCCTCGCCAATACGGTCGAGCCCGGCGACAAGGTGCTGGTGGCTGTCAAGGGCTATTTCGGCCTCAGGCTCGCCGACATGGCTGGCCGTTATCGCGCCGAGGTGGCGACGATCTCCGTGCCCTGGGGAGAGGCCTTCAGCCTCGCCCAACTGGAGGCGGCACTGATCGAGCACAAACCGGCCATCCTGGCCATGGTGCACGCCGAAACATCCACCGGTGTCTGCCAGCCGATGGAGGGGATCGGTGAGCTCTGCCGCCGCCATGGCTGCCTGCTCCTGCTGGACACGGTCACATCGCTCGGAGCGGTGCCATTGCACCTCGATGCCTGGGGCGTCGATCTGGCCTACAGCTGCAGCCAGAAGGGCCTGAGCTGCCCCCCTGGCCTGGGCCCCTTCACCATGGGTCCGCGGGCTGAGGCGAAGCTTCTGGCACGCCAGGACAAGGTGCCCAACTGGTATCTCGACGTCTCCCTGCTGAACCAGTACTGGGGGAGTGATCGGGTGTATCACCACACCGCCCCTGTGAACATGAACTTCGGCATGCGGGAGGCCCTGCGCCTGCTCGCCGATGAGGGGATCGAGCAGGCCTGGCAACGCCACCGCCGCCACGCCGAATCCCTCTGGGCCGGTCTGGAATCCCTGGGGTTGGAACTGTTTGTTCCGGAGGGCTTGAGGCTCCCCACCCTCACCACCGTCAGGATCCCTGAGGGGGTGGACGGCAAGGCGTTCTCCCTCCATCTCCTCAACCAGCACGGCATCGAGATCGGGGGTGGCCTCGGGGCCCTCGCCGGCAAGGTCTGGCGCATCGGCCTGATGGGCTACAACAGCCAGCAGGAAAACGTCGATCGTCTGCTCAATCTGCTGGAGAGCGAACTGCCTTCCTTCAGGAGCTCCGGGAGCCGCGTTCCAGCCGCCGTCGCCTGAACCAACCCTCGAGTTGATCCCTGGCCTGATCGCCACGCACACCGCCCAGCACGGTCATCCGGTGATGGGCACTGCGGTGGTTGGCCAGATCCAGGCAGCTGCCAAGGGCCCCGCGCTTCGGGTCCGACGCTGCAAAGATCACCCGCCCCATCCGCGCCTGCACCAGGGCTCCGGCGCACATCGGACAGGGCTCCAGGGTCACCAGCAGGGTGCAGTGGTTGAAGCGCCAATCCCCAAGGATGGTCGCTGCTTGGCGCAGGGCCACCAGCTCCGCATGGCCGAGGGGATCCTGATCTTGCTCCCGTCGGTTCCGCCCCCAGCCGAGGCAGCGGCCCCTGGCATCGAGCACCGCGGCGGCCACGGGCACCTCACCGTCCTGCCCGGCCCGGTCGGCCTCCCGCAGGAGCCTCTGCATCCACTGGTCGGGGCCCCAGGGCCCCTGAAGCCGGGAGTCCTGTTCAAAAGGGTGCTGGGTCAACGGCGTCTGTCAGCCAGGATCACTGATCGGGCCATGGCGCTGCACCGGCTTCACCGGCCTGAGGCATGGCCACGATCCGGCGATGCTGACACCGATGGGCTGCCCCTCGCAAGGAAGAATGGGTCATCGCTCCGCCCGGCCGTTGCCCCCTTCGAACCCAGCACCCCGTACTGAGGATCTGTCGCCCTTCGCCCACCCCTCGGCGCTGGATCCCGGGTTGCAGGCTTTTCTGAACCAGGCCACCGACCTGCTCTGTCAGTGGCTGGGCACCGCCACCAGTCGCCAACCGCTGCCAGCCCTCAGTGCCCTGCCGGGGATCGAACCCCAGCGTCTCGGTCTTGGCAGCCAGCAGCTGCTGGCCGATCTGCACCAGATCATGGAGGGTGCCTACAACCCAGGCCATCCCGGCGCCCTGGCGCATCTGGATCCCCCCGCCCTGACCAGTTCGATCGCCGCCGACCTGATCGTGGCCGGCCTCAATAACAATCTCCTGGCGGAGGAGCTCTCGCCGAGCCTGTCCCGGCTGGAGCGATCCCTGATCAGCTGGATGGCTCATCGGCTTGGTCTGGGGGAGGAGGCCCATGGGGTTCTTGCCAGTGGTGGCACCCTCAGCAATCTGATGGCCCTGGTCTGCGCCCGCCAGGCCAGGGGCCTGCAGCAGAGCCGGGATGCCGTGGTGCTCTGCAGTGTCGACGCCCATGTCTCGATCGAGAAGGCGTTGCGGGTGATGGGATTACCGCCGGAGGCCCTGCGGCGCGTGGCCTGTGACGACCTGGGTCGTCTTGACCCCGAGGCCCTGGCCTGCGCCCTGGAGGAGCTACACCGCCACGGGAAGCCGGTGATCGCCGTGGTAGCCACCGCCGGCACCACCGTGCGGGGAGCCGTCGATCCCCTGCCTGCCATCGCCGATCTCTGTGAGCGCCATCGCATCTGGCTCCATGTCGATGGAGCGATCGGAGCGGTGTTCGGCCTGGTCGGCAGCCATTGCTTCCGGGTGGCCGGCCTGGGCCGGGCCGATTCCCTCACCGTCAATCCCCAGAAACTGCTCGGAATCACCAAGACCTCCTCCCTGTTGCTTCTCAAACAACCCCGCTGGCTGGCGAAAAGTTTTGCCACCGGGCTTCCTTACATGGATGAAAGCTGGGGGGGCAACCACGGCGGTGAGTGCGGGCTCCAGGGCAGCCGTCCGGCCGAGATTTTGAAGTTGTGGCTGGGCCTGCGTCAGCTCGGACTTGCCGGGATCGAAGCGGTGCTCGATGGGGCGGTGCAGCGCCGGCGGCGGTTGGTCCAGCTCCTCCAGGAACAGCAGAATCCCTCAGGCCGCCATCTCCATAGCCTGTCGGGTCCCCTGCATCTGCTGGCGTTCCGTCCCGAGGGACTGGATGCCGATGGCTGCGCCCATTGGAGTCAGGTCACCCGTCAGCACCTGCTGGAAGCCCAGCTGCTGCTGTCGCGGCCCCTGTTCCAGGGCCGTCACCACCTCAAGGCGGTGCTGGGCAATCCCCACACCGGTGAGATCCAACTCCAGCAACTGGCGGAGATCGTCGGTGCCTCCCTTTCCCCCTAGGGTCGGGTCCGCCCGGATCCAGTCGTCAGATCCCAGGATGAGCACCCCCATGCCGCCATCGCAACAGCCTCCGGGCAGCCGCCGGGCCCGCTGGGTGGCCATTCTCACCGGTGTGATCTCGATTCTGATCGGAGTGCTCTATCTGGCCCTGATCACGGTGCTGGATCAACGCGGTCCCTTGCTGCCGCCGCCCCCCGAGGCCCTCGCCGGGGTGGTAATTGCCGCTCCTGCTGGCGTTGCAGGGGCTCGATCACCCGGGTGAACGCCGCCTCCAGGAACCGTTGCAAGGCGTTGTCGCGGCGGTTGAGGTCGTAGTGCTCCTGGACCACCTGCTGAACGCCGCCATCACCCCAGCTCTGGTCCTGCTCGAAAAAGCGCTGAAAGCTCAGTCCGGCAATTCGGGTCAGCCAGGCGGCCGTCACAGCCTGAACTGCCCGACCCAGCAGCAGCGCCGGCAGGTTGAGGCTCAGGGCCGTGGTTAGAAGCGACACGCCTCCTTTGATGATCCCGAGGCTGGCGAGGGTCTTGCCCACGGAGAGCGCCAGTTCCTGGGCCGATTCACGACTGAGACTGACGCCATAGATCGTTCCGATCTCCACCACCATCTGGGCATTGACGGCGGCGGTTCCGAGCAGATCGAGCCCCGGAAGGGGAGTCACCGCGATGACACCGGCACCGATCCACATGTAGCGATCAATGATCGAGCCTGCGTCTCTGCGCCGTTGTTCCGCCAGCACGGTCTGGCCGGCCTGACTCAACCGGCTGCTCTGCAACAGGATGTTGTCGGCAATCAGGTCCTCACCGTCCTGATGGAGAACTGCCGCCAGGCGGCGCAGGAGGGCCTCCAGTTCCGGAGCAGGTTGCTGGGGTCTTCCCCCCGGCATCGGGACGCTCTGGGGGGAAGCCGCCACCGGCACCACGTCCTCAGGGGCGATCAATCCCTGGCAGCGGGCCCGCAGCAACGTCAGGAGATGCCGTTCTTCCTTCTCGCCGCGCAGATCGCACTTGTTGAGAACCAGCAACAGCCGTTTGCCGAGGGTTGCGAGCGTCCGCAGAATCTCGTGTTCAGAGGCCCGTAGATCCCCATCCACCAGAAGCAGCAGCAGATCGGCCCGGCTGGCCTGCTCCCTGGCCAGCACCTCCCGTTGGAGCCCCTCGGGTCCGGCCTCCA
Source organism: Prochloraceae cyanobacterium (assembly GCA_040377855.1). Classification (GTDB taxonomy): domain Bacteria; phylum Cyanobacteriota; class Cyanobacteriia; order PCC-6307; family Cyanobiaceae; genus CAIXOZ01. The sequence continues at coordinate 7,286 of JBEINY010000030.1, forward strand.
GGATTCCTGGGGTGTCGATCAGCTGCACACCCCGTTCAAGCCCCCGCAGCCGAAGGCGGTAGGCCTGGGTCGACCCCGTTGAGCCCATGGCGGCTCCGACCCGACCCACCAGTTCACCAAGGAGGGCCTGAATCAGGGATGTCTTGCCTGTGGAGCCGGTGCCAAAGACGACGATCACCAGATCGCCCCGTTCCAGTTCTGCCTTGACCCGGGCCTGCTCCTGAAGGAGGGCCTCGCGTTGCACCGTGTCTCGGATCCTGGCCAGGGTCTGGTCGATCGCCTGCAGCTGCCGTTCCGCCGCTTCATGGCGGTCCCCAGGCGCGATCGGGCTTTCAGCAGCTGGGATTTTTGCTGGCTGGCGCCGGCGCAACGCAGAGATCCAGGGCATCAGCAGGGGCACCACGGCGACCCCGAGGGCCAGGGCCAGCACCACCAGCAGGAGATCGGCGAGGCCTCCACCCATCAGCAGGCTCAGCTGCCAACGCAGGCTGTTGATCGCCTGGAGGGCCATGCCCAGCACGATCAGGGCCAGCACCGATCCAACCAGGATCAGCCAGAGCCGTTGGCGGGGGGAGAGGTTCACCTCAAGGGGCCGGAGGAGGGGCAGGGCCTGCCGCCTGGATGATGTCACCCCAGAGTGCCGCTGCCAGGGCGCCGCTGCCCTGGGTGGGCCGGTTGTCATCATTTCCGAGCCAGACCCCGGCCACCCGGTGGCTGCGGGGATCGAAGCCCACGAACAACAGGTCTCTGCCGCCATTGGTGGTGCCGGTTTTGCCACCGATTCCCCGCCACACGCCGGCGGCGTTGCCGGTGCCGGCCTGCACAACTCCCTCCAGCAGACCCTGCATCTGCCTGGCCACGGATGCCTTGAGAACCCGGCGAGCGGGTGGGGCGCCGTAGCTGGTGCAGGTGTTGTCGCCAGCCGGAGCGCAGAGTTCCCCATCCCGCAACCGCCGGATCGTGGTCGGCGTGTGCCAGATCCCCCCGTTCGCCACGGCGCCATAGGCCGCGGTCAGTTCCACAAGTCGCACTTCGTCCTGGCCGAGCACCAGACCAGGCACGGGTCGCAGCGGCGTGGTCAGGCCAAGCCGGCGCGCCTCCGCCACCACGGACTGGAGGCCATGGCGACGCGCCAGGCGCAGGGCTGCGGTGTTGCTGCTCATCGCCAGGGCCTGACGGAGGCTGAGGCTGCCGCCACAGGAGCTGGAAAAGGCCTGTCCACCCCAGTCGAGGCTGCTGCAATCGATCGGATCGCCGGGCCGCGCCCCCCGTTCGAGGGCGACCAGGTAAGGAAACAACTTGAAGGCACTGCCTGGCTGGCGCATCGCCATGCTGGCCCGGTTGAACTGGCTGCGCCGGTAATCACGTCCGCCGGCAATGGCACTGATCCCTCCCGTGCGACCATCCAGCACCACCACGGCCCCTTCGGTGATGCCAAGGGGTGCCAGCCGCAGGAGGGTCTGCCGCAGTTGGTGGTCCACCGTCCGTTGAAGGGCGGGGTCGTAATGGGTGTCGAGAAGGAAATTCCCTTCCGCTGCCACCTCAGGACCGACCAGACGCTCCAGATCACGGCGCACCTGATCGGCGTAAAAGGAGTTGTCGGCTGAGGCGGCCAGCCGCTGGCAGGCCCTGGCCCCCAGCAACAGGGGCCGCCTGCTGACCTGCCTGGCCTGCTCCGGTGAGAGCCGGCCCCCATCCTCCATCTTTCTGAGCACGGCATTGCGGGCCGACAGGGCCGCCTCGGGGTGCAGGCAGGGGTCGTGGCCATGGGGGGACGGAAGCAGGCCCACAAGCAGGGCGGCCTCCTCGAGGGTTAGGTCCCTGGCGGGTTTGTTGAAGTAGGCCCGGGCCCCATCTTCGAAGCCCCAACCCCCTCCGAGGTAGACCCGGTTGAGATAAGCCAGGAGAAGGTCGCGTTTGCTGAAGCGCATCTCCAGCTGCAGAGCCACCAGCAGCTCCCGCCATTTCCGCTCCAGGGTTTCGCCCTGGCCCACCTGCTCCGGGTAAAGATTCCGCGCCAGCTGCTGGGTCAGGGTGCTGCCACCTTCCAGCACGCGCCCTCCGAGCAGGTTGGTGAGCAGGGCCCGCAGGGTGCCGATCGGATCGACGCCGGGATGCCACCAGAAACGGCTGTCCTCGCTGGCCAGAAGGGCATCGATCAGCACGCCGGGGTAGTGGCGCAGGCCGTCGTGTTCCTGATGGCCCCTTGTCTGGGAGGCATTGAGGGGTCGGTTCTGCTGATCCCGCAGCACCAACGGACCGCGGACGCTGGACAGGGAACCCCGGATCGGTCCCTGGGCCAGGGACACCAGGAGCAATGCCAGGCCGGTGGCGGCCACCGAGGCCAGCAGGGCGCTTCCAACCCTGAGACCTCGCTGCATGGGCGTAGCGGGACAGCGGCTCACCAGCAGGGTGGGCGCCTCGCCCCGCTCGGTCGGGGCGAGGCGGATGGCATCCCCCTCCGCCAGCAGCAGGGCCTTGATCCGGCGCTCCCCGAGCCACAGACCATTGCTGGAGCCGGTGTCGGTGAGCAACCAGTGGCCACCCTGGCGTTCCAGGCGAGCATGGCGGCGACTGACGGCCGGGTGCTGGATCGGCAGTTCGAGGCTGCTCTCCCTCCCGATTCGGTAGGGGCCTGCCGTCAGGTTGAGACTCTGCGCAGGTTCAGCCGGCATGATCAGGGTCAGCTCCAGGGGGGGAGCCGATCGCCAGCGGTGCCAGGGGGCCCTCAGGATCCGCAGGGGCCCCCTGGAGCCACGCTCAGGCTGGGGGTGATCCATGGGGTTGGGGACGGAGCAGGTCGATGGCCAGGCAGATCACCGCCAGGTTGATGGCGACATCGGCCAGGTTGAACACCGGGAAATCGAAGGGAATGAACGCGAGGAAGTCGACCACGGCCCCAAGGCGCCAGCGATCGAGCCCATTGCCCACCGCACCACCCAGCACCAGAGCAGCCCCGAGGGTCTTCCACAGACGGGGTCTCTGCAGCCGACTGATCCAGATCGCCACCCCGACACTGACCACCAGGCTCATGAGCCCCAGCAACGCCGTGGACTCGGAAAAAAGACTGAAAGCAGCACCTGAATTGAGGAGCCGCCTGAGGTCGAAGAGACCGGGAACAAAGGGATAGTTCCGGCCCGGCTGAAGGTGGGTCACCACCCAGGCCTTGCTGGCCTGATCAAGGATCACCACCGAGATGGCGATCACCCAGGCCAGCCGCCGGGAGGCCTGGACCCCAGCATTGCCGAGGATCCTCATGGGGATACCAGCAGCAGACGCCGCAGGGCCATGGCCAGCACACCGACAGCGCAACAGATCAGCAGCTGGGGTAAGAGGGGCACCAAGGAGTAGGTGAGCAGGAGCGATCCAAGGCTCAGATCCCAGCGACCGGCCAGGCTTCCGAGCAGCAGGTTGAGGGCCCCACAGATCTGAAGCACCACCACTCCGATCATCGCGGTTCCAGCCAGGGTGAGGGCATCATCCATGCCGTTCTGACGCGAGAGCCTGCCGCACAACCAGGCGGCAGGAATAAAACCGGCCAGATAGCCGAACCCAGGATCAAGCAGATAGGACAGCCCGCCGCCGCCATGGAACACCGGCAGCTGCAACAGGCCGATGCTGATGTAAGCGACGGCGGCGAGGGTGGTCGAACGGTGGCCGCAGACGAGGGCTGCCAGAAGAAGGGCCGGGACCTGCAGAGTGATCGGCAGGGGCTGCAGCACCAGGCCACCGGGGCCTGGCCAGGGAATGGCCGCCTGGACCAACCCACCTACCAGGATCAGGAGCACCCCCATCAGGGCACCACTCCAGTTGGCAATGGCCCGCACGCACTGGCTGTCAAAACGGACCCCATCCTGATGCAGCTAGGGTCGCCTGAGACGGTCGATCCATGCCCAATTCCGCCCCTGATTCCTTCGGTAGCCCCCCACGGGACCCATCAGGCCCAGCCATCGGTGCCGAGTCCGGGCCCTTGGCGGGGTCGACACCGGATGGATCAGGGCCGGACCCTGACCCTGCGGTCCAGTCACAGCCATCGATCGGAGCTCAGGTGCTCCTGAGCCGGCCCCTTGCTTACCTCAAAACGGCCGAACCGCGGCCGATGCTGCGGCCCCCTGACCTGATCGACCGCGCGGAAGTGGGCCAGGTGGTGGCCCATCATGCGCTCGGTCAGTGCGCCGTCCGTTTTCGTCGCGGCACGTTTCTGATCGAAGCCAGGGATCTGCGGCTTCCCAATGGGATCACCGCCCCGACAGATGGCTGAGGGGATGGGCCTGCCAGACCCGTGTGGCTTCGGTCAGGGCCGGGGATGGTCCGCAGAGGCTGAGGCAGGGCCGGCCCAGGTGCTCTCTGGCGACCCTGAGCAGGGTGTCTGAATCGAGATGCTCGATCGCGGTCAGGCAGTCGCCGGGGTAGGTGGGCGGCAGGCCATGGGCGAGCAACAGGGCCTGTCGATCGGCCATCTGGCCGCAGGTCTGGCGGCCCATCGCCTCCTGCCCGCGGAACTTGGAGCGGGCCAGGGTGAGCTCCCCGTCGCTGAGGGGAGTGGTGAGCAGCCGCTCCCATTCCGCAAGCAGACACTCGCAGGCTTCCGCAGCCCGATCCGTGGAGGTGGAGAGATGAAAGACGAAGGGGGAGGGGCCGAGGCGCGCCGGGGCATGAACCCCGACGTCGTAGGCCAGGCCATGGTCTTCCCGCAGCGACACGAACAGGCGGCTTGACATGCCGATCCCGAGGTGGGCGGTGAGCAGCCGCAGCGCCAGGCTGTCGGGATGCGCCAGGGGCACGGTGGTCGTGCCCAGCAGCAGGATCAGCTGTTCGGTGTCTTCCTGGCAGCAGGCCAGGCGCTCGGCGGAGCCGTCCGGGCCGGTTGATCCGATGACCTGAGCCTCCTGAAGCGATGCCTGGAAGCGGACGTTCCAGGGACCGGGGGTCATCGCCGCTTCCAGCAGCCGCTCAGGATCCTGCGGCAGTTGGCCACAGAGCACGAGCCAGGCCCCCTGCTGGCCGAGGTTCGGCAGCAGCCGCCGCAGGTGCTCATCGCCAAGGTTGCGGAGATCCTGCTCGCTGCCGAGGGGATCATGCCCGTAGGGTCCGTTGCCGTACAGAAGACCGCGCAGGCCATCGTGGGCCAACTGAAATGGATCCTCCCTCTGGCGCTGAAGGGTCTGCAGATTGAGCTGGCGCTCCAGGGCCACCTGGTCGGGGTTCAGCCAGGGTTGCTGGACCATCTCCAGCAGCAATGGCAGCAGCAGGGGGCCGTCATCAGGGGCGCACTTCAGGCTCAGGGTGAGCTGGTCCTCATGGGCGTCGCAGCGCAGGCCAGCTCCGCATCCCTCCACCAGATCGGCGAGGGCTTCGGCGGAATGGCTGCCGCTGCCGCGGCTGAGCACGCCTGCCAGAAGTTGGTGGGCACCGTGCTGACCCTGGGGATCGAGGCTGCTGCCCCCCTGGATCCACAGCCTGGCCGCCAGCACCTCCACCCCCTGGCGGGGAAGAAGCCAAAGGGGGCAACCGCCTGGCAGCACGGCCGCAGGACTCTCGACCCTGGTCATGCGGGCACGGCCTCCAGGCAGTAGCCCCGGCTGGGATCCAACAGGGGAACCATCTCCCGCTGGATCCGGCCGGGGGACCATTGCTCGAGCCACTGCAGGGGAGCCTGAAGATCCAGGGGCCTGTCCCAGAGGCCCTGGGAGCCCACCAGGGAGGCCACCGATCCTGCCGCTTCGAGCGAAAAGCGATGGCCATTCCCAACCAACCGCTGGGCGCGCCGCCATTCGGCTTCGCTGGGCGGGGTGTCCATCAGGTCCTGCCACACCTGCGTGATCGCCTGGCGGCAGGCGGGCAACTGCTCAGGCTCACAGACCGCTTCGAGCAGGGCCAGGCTGCCCTGCTCGAGCACGTGGAGGTCGAGATCAATGCTTTCCACCAGGCGCAACTCCTCGCGCAGACGGGCCACCAGACGGCTGCGCCGACCTTCGGCCAGCACGGTGGTCAGCAGGTCGGCGCCTGCCACAGCTTCGAGATCGGCAGCGGGGGGCAGCTGCCAGGCCATCAGAAGACGGGCCGATTCAAGCCGAGGCAGGGTGATGCGCTCTTCGCCGGGCTGCAGGGCCAGCTTGGTGGCGATGGGGCCGCTCCCCACGGCCGACAGTCCCGCCAGGCGGGATTGCTGCAAGGGGGTGAACCAGTCGTGGCCCCCGAGGTGACCGGTGAGCGTGAGGCAGCAGCTGCCAGCTCCATAGGTGCGGGTGTGGAATTCCGCCATCCGGGCTGGATCGTGGCCCAGCAGCAACTCCCGATCGCCAAGAATTGGTTCGCCGTAGGCATGGTTGCGGCATGCCTGGGCCAGAAGGTGCTGGAGGGCGAGCTCCTCGGGCTGATCCTCACTCTGGGCGAGTTCCTCGAGAACCACCTGGCGTTCCATCTGGAATTCCTCGGGATCAAGCCGGGGCTCAAGCACCAGGTCCAGGAGGAGGTTCAGGGCTTCGGGAGCCCCCTCCGGAGGGATGAGCACGTGAAAATGCACATCGTCAAAACCGGTGGCCGCATTGCTGCTGCCACCGAGGGCCTCGATGCGGCGATCGAATTCACCGGGGGCCAGGGCCTCGCTTCCCTTGAACACCATGTGCTCAAGGAAATGGGCGATGCCGCTCTCCTTGGGGGCCTGGGCCGCACTGCCGGCCCGGCACCAGAAATCAATGCAGACCAGGGGGGAATCCGGGAGATCGACCTCGATCACCGGAACAGCGTTGGCCAGGGTGTGCCGGATCGGACCTGATGGTTCGCGGGTGCCCAAGTGTTGATCCGGAAAGGCGTGGCAGGATCACCATTCTGCTGCCCTGGAGCCTGCCTTGACGTCCGATTCACGCCCAGCGCAGCTCAGCGGTGGGATCCATCCCCTCGTCGATGCCCTGGCAGAACGGATCCGTCTTCAGTGGGCTCCCCTGCCGGAGCTGGAGCCCCTCGCCCTCGATCCGACCCTGGAGGCGATCAGCGGCAGCCTCGATGGCGAGGCCCTCTTCATCCGCAACGAGCTGCGCCGTTGCCGAGGCCTGCGCAAGCTTCACCTCGAGACCGCCCGGCTGGGGGGTGGGCTTCAGATTCTTCACTGCGTCTTCTTCCCGGACCCCCGCTACGACCTGCCGGTGTTCGGGGCCGACATCGTTGCAGGGCGCGGCCAGGTGTCGGCTGCAATCGTTGATCTCTCCCCCGTCGGTGCTGAACTGCCAGCGGTGATCGAGGCACCCCTTCGCGCCCGGCCCCAGCGTCCTTTTAGCGGGCGACGGGAGTTGCCCCCCTGGGGCACGATCTTCTCCCCCCACGTCTGCTTCGTCCGTCCCGGCTCCGAAGAGGAGGAGGGTTGGTTCATTGAAGAGGTCGGGGATTTTCTGCAGATCCTGGCCGATGCGATCACGATCGCCCAACCTCAGCCCTGGGACCACCCAGCTACGCTGGAACGCCATAGCGCGCAGCTGGACTATTGCCAGCATCAGAAACGAAACGACAAGACCCGTCGGGTCCTCGAGAAGGCCTTCAACCCGGAGTGGGCGGATCGCTACATCGAGACCTTGCTGTTCGACGATCCGCCCTCTCCGCAACCATGAACCGGATTCGCCGCCGTTGGTGGGTCACCGGTGGTGCTTTGGTTGTGCTTGCTGTCGCAGCCATCGTGCTGCGTCCCCAGCCCCAACCCCGTCCGCAGGCCCCCAAGGCCACCACCACCCCCCAGAGAATCGAAGCTGTCTCAGCCCTGGGGCGCCTGGAACCAGCCGGTGACATCAGAAAGCTGGCTGCACCGATGAGTGGCATGGCCGGTTCTCCCCGGATCACCCAGCTGCTCGTCACCGAGGGCCAGAGGGTCCTGGCCGGCCAGCTGCTGGCCACCTTCGACAACGCCGCAGCCCTGAAGGCTGAACGCAATCTCCTGCTGGCCCGCATCGACAACCTCGAGAACCGGATCCGGCTTCGCCAACGGGAGACCCAGCGTTACCGCCAGCTGGCTGCCACTGGAGCCACGGCCTCCTCGGAGATGGAAAATCGCGAGATCGTTCTGCTTGCCTTGCAAGGAGAACTCCGCGAAACGCGGGCCAGCCTGATCAAGGTGAATGCCGATCTCGCCAACACCGAGCTGCGCGCACCGATCGACGGCCAAGTGCTGCGCATCCATAGCCGCGTCGGAGAGCGTCCGGGCGACCAGGGAATCCTGGAACTCGGAGACAGCAACCGGATGCAGGCCTTGATCGAGGTCTACGAAAGCGACATCGATCGGGTCAAGATCGGGCAGGCCGTGCGGTTGATCAGCGAAAACGGCGGCTTCCAGGGAGAGCTCCAAGGAACCATCGAACGCATCAATCCCCAGGTTCGTCAGCGGGAAGTCCTCTCCACCGATCCCACTGGCGATGCGGATGCCCGGATCGTGGAAGTCAGGGTCCGTCTCGACCCCGCCGATGCCCGTCGGGTGCGTTCACTCACCGGTCTGAAGGTGATTGCCAGGCTCGGGGCCTGAGGAGATCGCCATGAACGGCTTCTGGCAGCGCCGACGCATCCCCCTGGCCTGGTGCCTGCTCACCCGCCAGCCGGTGCGGTTGCTGGTGGCCCTCGCCGGCATCAGTTTCGCCGGGATCCTGATGTTCATGCAGCTGGGATTCCGGGACGGGCTGTTTGATGCCAGCGTCACGATTCACAAGCTTTTTGATGCGGATCTGGTGCTGATGAGCCCCCGCACGATGAGCTCGATCGGCATGGCCAGCTTTCCTGGTCGGCGCCTGGTCCAGACCCTCGCCGATCCCGATGTGCGAGGAATCACTCCGGTGCACTGGAATTTTCTGCTCTGGCGCAATCCTGAGACCCGTGCCACCCGATCGATTCTGGCCCTGGGGTTCGAACCCTCCGATCCACTGTTCGTGGATCCTTCCCTGGCCGAAAAGGCCCGGCTACTGACCCAGCGCGACAGAGTTCTGTTCGATGAGCGCTCGAGGGCCGAGTTCGGGCCGGTGGCTCGCTGGTTCCGAGAAGGACGAACCGTGGATTCCGAGGTGGCCGGCCGAAGGGTGCGAGTCGCAGGACTGGTTTCGCTCGGTCCGTCCTTCGGCGCCGACGGCAACATGATCACGAGCAGTGAAACCTTCCTGCGGCTGATTCCCTCCACCCCCCCCGGCAGCATCGAACTGGGATTGATCCGCCTCAAGCCAGGAGCCGATCCTGCCCTGGTCGCCCAACGGATCCAGGATGCTCTTCCCCATGACATCAAGGTGTTCACCAAGGAAGGCTTCGTTGAGTTCGAGAAGAACTACTGGCGAAGCAGTACCGCCATCGGTTTCATTTTCAGCCTTGGGGCGGCCATGGGCTTTGTGGTCGGTTGTGTGATCGTTTATCAGATTCTCTATTCAGATGTCAGCGATCATCTGCCGGAATACGCCACGCTGCTGGCCATGGGTTATTCACTTCGTTCCCTGGTGGCGGTGGTGGCCCGGGAGGGACTTCTCCTGGCCCTGTTCGGCTATGGACCGGCTTTTCTAGCGGGCTCTGCCCTCTATGGACTGGTGCAATCCGCCACCAAGTTGCCCGTGGTCATGGACACCCAGAGGGCTCTTCTGGTGTTCGGATTGATCCTGGTGATGTGCATGGGATCGGCCGGTCTGGCGATGCGAAAGCTCGTTGATGCCGACCCTGCGGAGATCTTCTAATGACATCTCCCCTTCGCTTCGATCCCCCGTCAGGCTCCGCTTCCGGTCCTCGTCATGGCTCCCGGGTCGCTCCGGCCTCGGGGCCCCAGGACCTGCCGACGGTTGCGGTGCAGGATCTGTGCCATTGGTATGGCCAGGGGGTCAACCGCCGTCGGGTGCTCCAAGGGGTCAACCTCACGATCGCCCCCGGCGAGGTGGTGTTGCTCACCGGCCCCTCTGGCTGCGGCAAAACCACCCTGCTCACCCTGATCGGAGCCCTGCGGCAAGTGCAGGAGGGCTCCGTGCAGGTGCTCGGCCATGAACTTCGCGGCGCAAGCCGAACCCTCCAGCAGCAGGTGCGTTCCCGCATCGGAATGATTTTTCAGGGCCACAACCTGCTCCGATGCCTGACGGCTGAACAGAACGTCCAGATGGGTGCCGACCTGCTGCCGGGCCTCGGCTACCGGGCCCGCCGCGACCTCGCCAGGGAATGGCTGCGGGCGGTGGGCCTCGGGGATCACCTGGCCAAACTCCCCCATGACCTCTCCGGAGGCCAGAAACAACGGGTGGCCATCGCCAGGGCCCTGGCCGCCTCCCCTTCGCTGCTTCTGGCCGACGAACCCACCGCGGCCCTTGATCGCACCACGGGTCGGGAAGTGGTGGACCTTCTCAAGGGGCTGGCCCGGGACCAGGGCTGTGGCGTGTTGATGGTCACCCACGATCCCCGGATTCTGGATGTGGCAGACCGGCTCGTGGAGATGGAAGATGGCCAGTTACGGGAAGCCAGCCTCGATCAGCAGGCGGTTGGTTAGGCTGGGATCTCTCATTCAATGGTTCATCCGCCCGCATGGCCAAGCGCAGGAATCTCAAGAAGGAAAAGCAGGAACGGAACCGCGCCTACGCCCGCAAGTTCAAGAAGCGCAAGCTGCGCAACGACGGCCGCGGTGAAGGTGCTGGCAACGGTGTGACCGGCACTGCCAACAACGGTGGCGCCGCCGACTGAGCCAGCCCCTCAAGGCTGGTGGAAGGGCCCGGGGGTCCTTCCAAACCGATCCACAGAAAGGGGGTCCCGGGGGCTCCCTTTTTTTTGCCCCTACCCACATGTTCCTCAGCGTCGTCATCCCCACCTACAACCGGTTGCCGATCCTGACGAAGTGCCTGCTGGCCCTCGAGGACCAGCAGCTCAGTGAGGTGATCAGCGCCTATGAGGTGGTCGTGGTCGACGATGGCTCCACCGATGCCACCGTGGCCTGGTTGCAGGAGCATCAGGCTCGCTTCCCCCATGTGCGGCTGATTCAGCAGGACCATGGCGGCCCTGCTGAAGGCCGCAACCGGGGGGTGGCCGCAGCCCGCGGGGATGTGATCGTCTTCATTGACAGCGATCTGGTGGTCACTCCCCTGTTTCTGGCCAGCCATGCCCGGGCCCTCGAACAATTCTGGAGCGAGCAGGGACATCGCCGTTGCTTCACCTATGGAGCGGTGATCAACACCAGCAACTTCGATCACCCGACGGCGGAACCCCACAAGCTCACCGACCTTTCCTGGGCTTACTTCGCCACCGGCAATGTGGCCATCGACCGCGACCTGCTCGAAACCGCCGGTCTGTTCGATACCGCCTTCCGGCTGTACGGCTGGGAGGACCTCGAACTGGGAGAACGGCTGCGTCGCCTCGGCGTCACCCTGGTGCGGGTGCCTGAGGCTGCTGGCTACCACTGGCATCCCGCCCTCCGCCTCGAGCAGATTCCCGACCTGATCCGCGTCGAGCGGGAACGGGCAAAGATGGCGTTGGTGTTTTTCCGCAAACACCCCACTCGCCGGGTGCGCTTCATCATTCAGTTCACCTTCCTGCATCGCCTGCTCTGGGAATTGCTGACCCTCGGGGGGCTGATCAATGAGCGGAACCTGCGACCGTTGCTCGCCTGGTTGATCCGCCGCGGTCAGAGCGCCCTGGCCATGGAGCTGTTGCGATTGCCTCTCAACCGCCTCGGAGTGCGCTCCCTTTACGCCGAAGCCCATGCCCAAGGCCTGGTCTGACCACGCTTTGATACCGTTGTTTGGTCCCTAACACCGCACACCTGTCCGTTTCGGGTGATCGGATGGCACGGGCTGACGGCCGGCGACTTCTTTGCCGCGACATGCCAGCACCCGCCGTCCAACGATCCCAGGCAGGTGGAGGCCAACCCGAAACCCCATGGCTGTTGTCACTCTCGCTGAAATGATGGAGGCGGGTGCCCACTTTGGGCACCAGACGCGCCGCTGGAATCCCAAGATGTCGCGCTACATCTATTGCGCGCGCAACGGAGTCCACATCATCGACCTTGTGCAGACCGCCGTCTGCATGAACAACGCCTACAAATGGACCCGTAGTGCCGCCCGCAGTGGCAAGCGCTTCCTCTTTGTCGGCACCAAGAAGCAGGCGTCCGAAGTGATCGCCCAGGAGGCCACCCGTTGTGGCGCCGCCTATGTCAACCAGCGCTGGCTGGGTGGCATGCTCACCAACTGGACCACGATGCGGGCCCGCATCGACCGTCTCAAGGACCTGGAGCGCATGGAAAGTTCCGGCGCAATCGCCATGCGTCCCAAAAAGGAAGCTGCCGTGCTTCGTCGGGAACTGGAGCGGCTCCAGAAGTATCTGGGAGGTCTCAAGAACATGCGTCGCCTTCCCGACGTTGTGATCCTGGTGGACCAGCGCCGTGAGACCAACGCCGTGCTTGAGGCTCGCAAACTCGACATCCCCCTGGTGTCCATGCTCGACACCAACTGCGATCCCGACCTCTGCGACGTGCCGATTCCCTGCAACGACGACGCCGTCCGTTCGGTTCAGCTGGTGCTTGGTCGTCTTGCTGATGCCATCAATGAAGGGCGTCATGGAGCCCAGGATCCCCGCGCGGGCGACGACGAAGGCTGATCCGCACGATCCCAGCCCCTGCCCATCCGAACCGGCCGTTGGTCCGGGAGCTTCATGCTCCCGGCCATCGGCCATCCCTGTCTGATCGTTTCTCCCCTTCCTTCCTTCCCCTTCCACCCATGGCTGAGATCTCAGCAAAGCTCGTCAAGGAACTGCGCGACAAGACCGGCGCCGGCATGATGGACTGCAAGAAAGCCCTCGCTGAGAGCGGTGGTGATGCCGAAAAGGCCACCGAATGGCTGCGCCAGAAGGGCATCGCTACCGCTGAGAAGAAAGCCGGTCGCACCGCTGCTGAGGGTGCTATTGGCAGCTACATCCACACCGGCGCTCGTGTCGGCGTGCTGGTGGAAGTGAACTGCGAAACCGATTTCGTCGCCCGCGGCGAGATTTTCCAGGAACTGCTGCGCAACGTCGCCATGCAGATCGCCGCCTGCCCCGGGGTTGAATACGTGAGCACCAGCCAGATCCCCCCTGAAGTGGCCGATCGCGAAAAGTCGATCGAAATGGGCCGTGACGACCTCTCCGGCAAGCCTGAGGCCATGAAGGCCAAGATTGTTGAGGGTCGCATCGGCAAGCGCCTCAAGGAACTGGCCCTGATGGATCAGGCTTTCATCAAGGACAGCACCATCAGCGTGGAGGAGCTGGTCAAGCAGGTGGCCGGCAAGGTTGGAGAGAACATCCAGGTGCGCCGCTTCACCCGCTTCAATCTCGGTGAAGGGATCGAGGTTGAAAAGGCAGACTTCGCGGCAGAAGTCGCTGCCATGGGCGGTCAGTCCGCCTAGGGCCCAGGTTCGACCCCATCGAAGGTTTGATCCTTTGCAATCCCGGCCTGTGGATGTTTCCGCCAGCGATCGACTTGAGCTCGCCGAGCAACAGGCCGATGATCGTCTGAAGGACATCCACGACCGTCTGGTGATCGAAAACCGCCAGTTGTATCAACACCTGGCCCTGTACCTCCAGGTTCTACGGGAAGGCCTGCTGCCGATTGTGCAGCGGGCCTGTTTTCATCTGGTCACCCAGGCTTCTCCCGTCCCCTACGCCCAGCTGTCCGATCCCCAGCGTTCCAGGTTCCAGGCCCGCATCCGCCAGTTGGTTGATCGCTGCACCTGTCTGCTCACGGTCGAGCAACTGGTCTCCCTGGCAACGCAGCGCCAACGCCAGGAGCAGCGGCGGCTCCGGCGCCAGGGGCAGGCATTCATGCAGTCACTCGATTCAACGGATTCGGCCCCTGATCCCCCACCGGACCCTGGGAAGGCAGGTCCTCCCTTTTCCGAGCATTCGATCCATCTCGGCCTTGATCTGCCGCTTTCGGCCGATCTGTTC
>JBEINY010000100.1:0-6618 GCA_040377855.1 Prochloraceae cyanobacterium
CGGCTGGCATGTATGTTTTGATTTTCAACCGTAAGATTGGGCCATTATTTCTGCGGCTTGAAGGTTAGAGCGACACCATTGTTGCAGTACCGAAGGCCTGTGGGTTTGGGTCCGTCGCCAAACCTGTGCCCTTGGTGGCCACCGCATTGTCGGCAGGGTATTCGGTGCGGGGCAGCAAAAGTTTGAAGTCGAGCTTGGTCTCAATGGCATTTGGAAGAGCATCCCAGAAGCTTGGCCAGCCGGTACCGCTTTCATATTTTGTTTTGGAGCTGAACAGGGGCAGCTGACATCCCGCGCAACAATAGGTTCCTCCCCTTTTCTCTTGGGCCAAGACGCTGCTGTAGGGCCGCTCCGTACCTTCTCGCCTGAGTACGGCGTAGGCTTCCGCTGAGAGTCTTTGCTTCCATTGCGCATCAGTCAGATTCCATGTTGAATCGGACTTCAATGGGGCGGCCTCTGAAGTTTCGGCTCCAAGCCATGGAATTGAGAGTGATGCCAGGACTTGCAGGAGTGTTCGTCGTTGCATCAGTTGTTCATTCTTTTGGACATTTTTTGATCCGCTTGTTGGCATCGCCTTGGCCTTGGCTGTTGTCCCAGGCTGTTTAATGGGTTGACCTGGATTGTCGGGTGGCCTTGACTTTTGATCGCTATTCCAGGTGATTGATGGATGCGGCGAAGCACTCGCTTGCCTTTTGTTCCGAGATACTTGTGGGATTAATTGCCTTCTCTCGTCGGCGATTTGTTTGATTTCTTGCCGTGTCTTGGAACTTTTAACGCTTTCGTTCTGGCCCTCGATGTTCAGATCGTGGTCTCAGGCTTGTCGTAACGGCGTTTGGGGGAGGTACTGATTCGTTTTGATTTTGGTTTGTTCGCTGATTTTTTCAGCGTATCCAGCCAGCGCTCAGGACAACTGCCAGTCCCAGGAACAGGGCGAGAAGGGTCCAGCTAATTCGATTCAGGGTGTTCTCTGCACTTCTGGCGCTGGTGAACATCGATCCTCCACTGGATGCCAGCCCTCCCATCCCATCACCCTTCGGGCTATGGAGCAGCACGCTCACAATGAGCAGCAAGCCGCTTGCCACCCAGATCCAGGAAAGTACGGAGGCCAGCATGAATCTCGTCGTTAGGGGCTGTTTCGCTTCACCAGTATCCCTGATCATCGAACCGACGGGTGGAGCGGTTTCAGGGTTTTTTAGAAAGCCCTGCAGAGCTTCCAATGGCAGTCACGGCTTGCCAGGACAGCGATGTGTGACCGGGCCTGCTATCAGACTCCCATCGCTTGGGCGATCCGGTTGGGTATGGCCTCCCGCTCGCTGGGTTCGATCAGCGTCTGGCCCGTCATCGTGACCGGTTTCTCAAGTCCGAGAAGATCAAGCAGTGTCGGGGCGACATCAGCCAGACCACCGCCTTCTCGGAGATGAACATCGGTGCCGTGTCCAGGGACCTTCCGCCTCTCTCCCTCAACCAGGATCAGGGGGACTGGATTGGTCGTATGGGCTGTCCATGGTCGTCCGTCTGGGCCTTCCATCATTTCGGCGTTGCCGTGGTCGGCTGTGATCACCAAGGTCCCCCCCATACGGTTGGTGGCTTCCATCAGCCGGCCCACGCAGTGATCCACGGTGCTGATCGCCTCGGTTGTCGGTTGCATCTGTCCGGTGTGACCGACCATGTCGGGGTTTGCGTAGTTGATGACTACGAGTGAATAGATTCCTTTCTTGATCGCGATAATGCAGTCGTTGGTGAGAGTTTCCGCAGACATGGCCGGAGACTGGTCGTAGGTCGCGACCCTGGGTGATGGCACCAAATGTCGATCTTCGCCAGGGTATGGCTGCTCGATGCCCCCATTCATGAAGTAGGTGACGTGGGGATATTTTTCCGTTTCAGCGGTGCGAAACTGCCTCAGCCCAGCACCTGAGACAATCTGCCCCAGCAGTCCATCCAGGGATTCGGGAGGGAACGCCACCGCTACAGGCAGACCTGCTTCGTATTGCGTAAACGTGACAAGGCGCAGATTCTCAATGGTTTGGCGCGGAAAGCAATCGAAGGAGGCAACAACGAGGCTGCGGACCAGCTGTCTGACTCGATCGGGTCTGAAGTTGAAGCAGATCAGCCCATCGCCCGGCTTGAGATGGCCTGAGTCGATGCGTACCGGTTCAATGAACTCATCAGTGATGCTGTCCCGATAGGCAGCTTCGACAACTTCCAGGGCCCCAAGATCGCTGATCGCGTCTTCGTTGGCGAGGAGTCGATAGGCCTTTTCCGTCCGTTCCCAGCGGTTGTCACGGTCCATTGCCCAGTAACGCCCACAGATGGTGGCGATCCGTCCCACACCCGCGGATTCAATCTGTTCCTCGATCTGACGGATGAATTGGGGGGCACTGTGGGTGGGTGTGTCGCGCCCATCCGTGATCACATGAATGCAGACATCGACGAGTCCCCTGCTGGCTGCCCACTGCAACAGGCCTCCGAGATGGTCGAGGTGGCTGTGAACGCCCCCATTTGAGCAGAGTCC
This sequence comes from Prochloraceae cyanobacterium, assembly GCA_040377855.1. GTDB lineage: Bacteria > Cyanobacteriota > Cyanobacteriia > PCC-6307 > Cyanobiaceae > CAIXOZ01. The sequence goes on from JBEINY010000100.1 coordinate 2,513, forward strand.
AATGAGATGGAGCGTGGTGCCTTCATGTCGGAGAGCATCTGCCAGGTCGTTGAGTGCGGGATTCTCTGCAATCGATCCATCACGTACAGCCTGTCCAATTCGGACAAGTTCCTGCCGGATAATCCTGCCCGAGCCAATGGTGAGGTGTCCCACCTCTGAATTACCCATCTGGTCATCAGGCAACCCCACGGCAGCGCCGCTGGCTTCAATCAAGGTGTGGGGATAGGCATGCCAGAGGGCATCCATGATCGGCGTGCTGGCCATGCGGATGGCGTTGTGGTCCGCTTCGGCTCGAAATCCCCATCCATCCAGAATGGCCAGCACCACGGGAGCCACCGATTCTCCCCTGGGCGGGCTTGACTGACCGCTGGCATCATGCGCCAGGGTTGCGGGACTGATGGATGGAACTCCTGTCACCCGTTCAACCGCTCCGATGGGCACCTATCCCTCGCCAACCTACAGGGGGGATGGTCCCTGATCCTGGCACGGGATCGCTGGGGTCAGCTTTTGCGAACACGTCGGTTGCCTGGGACCACGGTTCGCTCTTGCCATGGAAGCCCCCTGGATGGATAACGTTTCCTTTCCCTTCTCCGGCTCAGCACAAGCACCATGGGGAGATCTCCACGGGATTCAATTCAACGGGTTGAGATTCTCACGGCCGTCGAGCTGGGGCGAACCCTTGACCGTCTGGCCTCTCAGGTTCTGGAATCGGCTGGTGATCCAGAGAAACTCCTTCTGGTGGGGATCCCCACCAGGGGTGTGGCCCTTGCCAAGGTGCTGGCGTCGCGCCTTGAGTCCATCTGCGGTCTGAGCATTCCCTGGGGATCGGTGGATCCCACCTTCCACCGGGACGATCTGCAGCGCGTCGGTACCCGCCTGGTGGAGGCCACCGATCTGCCATCAAGACTGGATGGCGGACAGGTGGTGCTGGTTGACGATGTGATTTTCACGGGCCGCACGGTGCGAGCTGCCCTTGAAGCCCTGCAGGCCTGGGGGCGACCGTCCCGCGTGTCCCTGCTGACCATGGTCGACCGCGGCCACCGCGAGTTGCCGATTCAGCCCGATTTCTGTGGGCGCACCGTTCCAACCAGTCGACAGGAAACGATTGAGCTCTGCCTCAGCGCCATCGATGGCATCGATGGTGTGTTCCTGATCAGGCCCGCGGCGGGGGGTGTTGGTGAGGAGCCCCTGATCAGCTGATCGCCTCGAGTTCATCGGTGCGGAAGTGGGCCTTGTAGCGACCGAAGGCGACGATCACCGGCAGGGTTGGGCTGATCGGTCGCCCTTTCCACTCATGGAGGACCTGAAACACAACCCCATCCTGCCCCTGCAGATCGAAGGCCTGCCCCCGGTGTTCGGGATGGGTGAAGACCACCACGCTTTGGCTGACCCTGACCTGATCGCCCGCCTGCATCCCTCGAAAGGCTGATTTAAAGCAATCTTGTCACGCCGGTGCCACAGGGGCTGGCTGGTCAGGGGAGATCAACGCTGGCACGCTGTTTCAGGTCCTGCTTCCACCACCCGTCCCCCCAGATCGGAGCAGGCGCTGCGGAAGGCCTGCCATTCCCCCACTCCGGTGGCGATTTTTTTCTGGACCAGGGCATCGAGTTGGGCCGCAGGCACCGAGTGGGGGAGCGTGCCATGGCCGTCATGTTCAGCTTCTCCGGGTTTCAGGCGCGCCATCTCATTCTCGAGTTGGCGCCTCAGCGGCTCGCTGCGACGCCGCCACCAGGGATGGTCGATCCGGTCGAGGGCATCGAGGGCCTCCCACCAACGCTGGTTTCGGATCAACCTGGCCGCACGCTCGCTGTAGAAGCGGTTGGCACTCCATTGATCCTGGAGGGCATTGCCGAGGGCTGATCCATCGGGGCGGCGATCTTCCCCGATCGCCGCCAGCCTTTTGAGGGCCCCGCTCAGATCTCCGTCGCGGTAGAGCCTCAATGCGGTGGTTTCGAGCCGGTGTTGCCAGAGCAGCAACCGATCCCGATCCTGAGGCGTTCCAGTCGCCGAATTGACCAGCTGGCGCTGCAGCTCCAGGGCTGGGCGCCATTGATCGGCCTTCCAGAGCGCTTCAGCCTTCAGGCGACGGCATTGCCCCTGCTGCGCGGGAACGGCTCCGGTCAGCCACCGCAGGGCCATCAGTTGGTCGCTGTACCGCAGACAGGCGTCGAGGTCACCCCCCTGGGCGGCCGTTGCCAGCCTGGCGGGCAACTGGCGCTCCCACCAATAGACAAGGCCGACGCCCCCGACCACCAGGCCAAGGGTGGCGGCCAGCCAGAACCGGGGCAGGCGATGGCGGCGCAGGGCCTGGATGCTGGTGGAGAGCTGGGCGCGACGCATGGAAGCCTGCCGAGCCGGGATCTGGGCTCCGCTAACGCACCATACCCAGCACAAGGACCTGCTTTCCTGGCGACCCGACCGGTTCGTTCGCCCTTTGGACCAGATCGCGCCATTCGACCGTGAGCTCGGCGTGCCGGTTGATCGAGAGACGCAATTTCAGGCGGTCCTGCCCCGCTTCACCAGGGGGTTCCAGGGGTAACGCCAGGCCCTCCCCTGGCCAGGGGGCGACCGCCAGGGCTCCAGCCTGACGGGACCGCAGCAACGGCACCCCATCCCGATAGATCACCTCATGACGCTGGTCCGGTTCTGGTTCCCCGAGCACCAGCTCCAAAGCCGTCTGGCCCGTCTCGCTGCAGGCCAGCACAAGCTCAAGCGGTTGCTCCGTGGGCCAGCTCTGGCCGGCCAGGAACAGGGGGTGCCAGTGATGGCCCCCCAGTCGCCGGTCCCAGCAGCGCAGGCTCACGCCCCTGCTCAGCACATCCTTGACCGCAACACCGGGGGTGAGAGCAAGGGCCCCGAGGGCCACCGCTTCGATGGGGCGTTCTGCCTGCACCCTCAGGCCTGGACACCGATCCTTGATCCAATCCTCGACCAGGGGTAGCCGGCTTCCTCCCCCCACGGGCAGCACCGCCGAGATTTGGCTGACGGTCACCCCCTCGGCCCGGCCTGCAGCGAGCACCGTCTCCAGCAGCCTGTCGAGCTCATCAATCAGCCCACGTCTGCGCAGGATGGCCTCCCACTGCCGGCGGTTCAGCTGCAGGCTTTGCACCTGTCGGCCGTCGCTCCAGGTGACCAGGGCCTCATCCTGATCGCTGAGGGCGCACTTCAGTCGTTCGCAGGCCAACAGCAGCGCCGGCACCGGGGCCTGGTCTGGAGCCAGCTCGGCCGCCAGCCAGCGATCCAGATCCCGCCCTCCAAGCCGCAGCCCTGCCTTGCCGAGCACCCGGGCACAGCGCGGCCGCTGGCTGCTGCCGCCGAGATCCCGGCCAGCAAAGCGCAACAGCTGGGCGATCGGTGCTGCCCGACCTTCCCCACCCGGTAATTCCACCAGGCTCAGGTCGATGGTGCCGCCTCCGATATCCACCACCAGAACCCTCGATCCAGGGGCCAGCTCGCTGCCCAGAGCTGCGGCCGTGGGTTCATCCACGATGGCCAGTTCCTCGACCTGCAGCTCCTGGCCGAGCTGCTGCAGCCAGCGTTTGTAGCCCCCATAGGCCTCGATCGGTGCCGTGCACACGAGCCGGCGGACCTCCAGATGGGGTGGAAGGGCCTGCAGCAGGCTGTTGATGAGCAGGGAGCCAGCGGCTTCCGGTGTCAATCGATCAGTACCGGGACTGGCTCCTGGAGGCGCACCGATCCAGCGTTTGAAGTCGGTGATCAGCTGGGGACTGGGATCATCCGCAAGGCCGCCGTCGAGCACCTGGCGACCGATCAGGGGACGGAGCGTGCCGCTCCCGCTCAGCCAGATCAGGCTCGGCACGATCACCGGCGACTCGCAACTGAAGGGTGGCAGCGCCAGCAGCTGCGGTTGGGATCCTGGCGCCTCCTCCTGAAAGGCAACGACTGTGGTGGTGCTGCCCAGGTCGATGGCGAGGGTGCCCCGTTGCCGTCCGGAACCGGGATGGTCGGCAGCCATGGCGTTGGAGCTGATGGGCCGGCGCCATGCTGGCTTAACCTGGTGGAAATGAGGGGTTTTGGATGTACACGGGAGTGGAGATGAGTGCCAAGGATCTGGCCCAGCGTGGGGAGAGTCTCATCCGCCACTC
>JBEINY010000127.1:0-3813 GCA_040377855.1 Prochloraceae cyanobacterium
CCCGCAGGCAACGGTTCATCGGCGAGGGGGCTCCAGGGCACCACCGTGCCCCCCTGGGCCTCGAGCAGCTCCCGGGCCTCGGGATAGAGGAAATGGAAGGCGGCATCCTGGGCCACCGCGATCGTCAAGGGAGGGCCGGGCAGGGGCCCTGGCGTTGGTTCAGGCGCCGCTGCCGGCGCGGCAGGGGCCTGGAGCAGGTCCCGCCAGCGGGGGAGATCAAGGCAGGTGCGGGCCAGCTCCGACCATTGCTCCTGGCGCTGGGGCAGATCCTCCAGTTCATCGGGGGGCACCAGGCCCAGATGCCTCGATGGCAGGGCCAGGCTCTCGGAGGCAGGCAGCACGCCCAGCACGGGCACCCCGATCGCCGTCACCGCTTCAACCAGCAGCTGCCGATGCCGCTCGCTGCCAACCCGGTTCAGCACCAGCCCGGCCAGGTGAAGCCTGGGGTCGTGGTCGCGGAAGCCTCGCACCAGGGCGGCCACGGAGCCGGCCTGGCGCGAGGCTTCCACCACGAGCACCACCGGCAGGCCGAGCAGCAGGGCAACCTCCGCGGAGCTGCCCTCCGCCGTCGGACCCCGTCCATCAAACAGCCCCATCACCCCCTCCACCAGCGCCAGCTCGGCCTGGGATCCATGGCGCCCAAAGCTTTGCCGCACCGCCTCCTCCCCACAGAGGAGGGTGTCGAGGTTGCGGCAGGGCCGACCGCTGACCCGGCTGAGCAGCTGGGGATCGAGGTAATCGGGTCCGACCTTGAAGGTCTGGAGGCTGCGTTCCTCCTGGAGGGCCCAGGCCGCGATGCTGAGGCTGAGCAGGGTTTTGCCGCTGCCGCTGGTGGGAGCGGCGATCAGACAGGCCATGGGGGCAGCTTGCCAGCAGAAAGAACCCCAGGGCACCCCGCCAAGGTCGGTTCAGGGCCCTGGGGCCCTGGAATCAGCCGGCTTCATCCGGCAACAACCGGGAGGCCAGGGGAGCGGCGGCGGCCAGCAGGGGATTGGTGCTGTCGTGGCCACCGGAGAGCAACCGCGCCATTTCCATGGCGCCGGTTTCACTGATCGCCGGCACCACCTCCTCGAGCAGCTCCATCGTGGCCATCCCGCCGGCCTCCAGACGCATGCAACCACCCGATTCTGAGCAGAGGATCACGCAGAGGGGAAGGCGATCAGGCGGCGCACAGATCAGGCGCAGGCCGACCAGGGCACCGGGATGGGTCTTGGGCAATCCCACGGGCACCGGCATCAGTCGCATGTGCACCATCTGTCCATCACTGCGTTGGAAGTCGGCCCCAAGCCCATCGGAACCGTCGCCATCGCCATAGGCATCCACCCGGTAGCTGCTCTCCAGATGCCAGCCCAGGCGGTCAGCGATCCAGGCCGCCAGCAGCAATCCCTTGACCGGATGCTGACCCTCCACGTCGATGTCGAGCTGGACCACGTGGTTGAGGGCGTCCCGCCGCGACGGGGGATCAAACAACATCGCCAGCGACTCCCGCCAGCTGCGCAGGCGCAGCCAGTTGAGATCATTGACGGCCTGCCCGGCCTCGATCCGGTCCACCAGGACATCGAGGCAGCGGCGCGGCGTGCCCAGCGAGCTATCCACCACCAGCCGCCGGGGGCCCGCCGCCAGGGCCGACAGCACATCGGGGTTCTCATCGAGGGAACTGTTCCACCAGATCCAGGTGGGCAGGGTTTCCCCCACCAGGGGCTGCAGCATCGCCAGACTCCGGTGGATCGCTCCCTGTCCTCCGCGGAGCACCACCACATCGCCGCAGGCGGCCCCAAGGCCGGCCTCTTCGGGCAGGGGGCAGTAGGCCGCCACGGTGGTCGCCAGGGGCAGGCCATCGTCGAGGGTGGGGGCCAGGGTGATCAACCGCCTGGGCATGTGGGCGCTGATGGCGCTGTCCACGAACTGGCCCCGCAGGTCAGGGGCCTGGTGATTCCCTGGCCGTTGGCCCAGCTCCCAGGAGAGCTCCGGTGCCATGGCGGCGGTGCTGAGGGGGAGCCCGCACCAGACGATCGCATCTCGGGCCGCCTGGAGCAGATCGTCATCCAGCACGCCGGTGATCGGTCCATCCAGACGACCCAGGCGGATCAGCTGCTGATGAAGCCAGGCCGGCTGCCAAACCAGAAGATTGAAGGTGGTGGCGCCATTCGACCCCTGCAGGTCGGTGCTCCAGAGCCGATCGAGATAGGTGGAAACCTCTGTGGGCGGAAGCTCCAGCGGAGCCTGAAGGGTCAGTTGGGTCGACATGGGGAAGTGGGGACCGGGGGCTTGGAGACGAAGCAGCGGGCGGGTCGGACAGGAGCAGCGGGCAACGCTGAGGGGGGCGATCAGGGGCGACGCCAGACCAGGTTGTCGTCGGCGAGCAGGGAATCGGCGGCGGCGGGTCCCCAAGTCCGGGCCTCGTAGTTCTGAACCGGCAACTGCCAGGGGGACTCTTCGATCAGCTCCAACAGGGGGGTGTACAGCCTCCAGGCCGCTTCCACCTCATCAGCACGGGTGAACAGGGTGGGGTCCCCCAGCATGGCGTCGGCCAGCAAGCGCACATAGCCCTCATCGGAGGGTTCTCCGAAGGAGTCGTCGTAGGAGAAGGCCATGTCAACGGGACGACTGCGCATGCCCGAACCCGGGGCCTTGACCTCAAACTTGAATTCAGCCCCCTCGTCAGGCTGGATGCGCAGAATCAGCTGGTTGGCGGTGGGGGCACCACCGGCGGCATCGAAGAGATGCACCGGAGCCTCACGGAAGGTGAGCACCACTTCGCTCATGCGCTTCGGGAGACGCTTTCCAGTGCGCAGATAGAACGGAACCCCCTGCCAACGCCAGTTGTTGATGAAGAGCTTCATCGCCACGTAGGTCTCGGTGGTGCTGTTGGGGTTCACCCCCGGTTCCTGGCGATAGCCGGCCAAGGGGCTAGAGGCTGAGCCACCGGGTCCGTATTGGCCCCGCACGCAGCATTTCCAGGGTTCAGCCTCATTGGCGAGGTGGGCCGCCTGAAGCACCTTGGCCTTCTCGTTGCGGATGGCCTCCGGATCGAAACGTCCCGGGGGCTCCATCGCCGTCAGGGCCAGCATCTGGGTGAGGTGGTTCTGGACCATGTCCCGCAGGGCCCCGGAGGATTCGTAGTAACCGGCCCGTTCCTCCACTCCCACCGTTTCAGCAGCGGTGATCTGAACATTCGAGATGTAGTTCCGATTCCAGATCGGCTCGTAGATGGTGTTCGCGAAGCGCATCACCAGGATGTTCTGAACCGTTTCCTTGCCGAGGTAATGATCAATGCGAAAGATCTGGCTTTCATTACCACAGGCCTGAACGATTCGGTTCAATTCCTGGGCACTGCCGTAATCACGGCCGAACGGTTTTTCAATCACCACCCGGCTGCGGGTCGGATCATTGAGCAGGCCGGCCGCGGCCAGGGAGCGGCAACCACTGCCGTAAAAAGCGGGTGAAACCGACAGGTAAAACGTGCGGTTGCCCCTGGTGGACCTCTGACGGTCGATCACCTCCAACCGTTCAGCCAGGCGCACCATGTCCTGGGGCTGCTCCAGGTCCACCGCCTCGTAGAACAGGCCGGCCGAGAACTGCTCCCAGGCATTGCGGTGCGCAGCGATCTCCCCTGCCATGGCCTGGGCCAGGCGACTCCGGAAGTCGTCATCGCTCCAGGGACGACGGGCGCACCCGAGGATCGCGAACTCACTGGGAAGGCGCCGTTGACGGAAGAGCTCAAACAGCGCGGGCACCAGCTTGCGGTGGGTGAGGTCACCGCTGGCGCCGAAGATCACCAGGCACTGCGGCGAAATCACCCGCTCCTGGCGC
>JBEINY010000046.1:0-17113 GCA_040377855.1 Prochloraceae cyanobacterium
CTCCCCGGACAGTCCCGCCGCTGGTTCTGTGGTTGGTGACTGGTTCGATTATTCCCCTCTGAGGTCTCATGCGTAGCGCCTGGATCGAGAAGCGTCGCAGCTCCGCCGGGGCTGGCGGCAACATGTCTCAGATGCATTACGCCCGTCAGGGCGTGGTCACTGAAGAAATGGCCCATGTGGCCCGACGTGAGAATCTGCCCGAATCCCTGGTAATGGAGGAGGTGGCCCGGGGACGGATGATCATCCCCGCCAACATCAACCACACCAATCTGGAGCCGATGGCGATTGGCATCGCCTCCAGGTGCAAGGTGAATGCCAACATCGGTGCCTCACCCAACGCCAGCGATGTGAATGAGGAGCTGAAAAAGCTCGAGCTGGCGGTCAAGTACGGCGCTGACACGGTGATGGATCTTTCCACCGGTGGCGTCAACCTCGACGAGGTGCGCACGGCGATCATCAACGCCTCACCGGTCCCCATCGGTACCGTGCCCGTCTACCAAGCCCTCGAGAGCGTGCATGGCTCGATCGAGAAGCTGTCAGAAGACGACTTCCTGCACATCATCGAGAAGCACTGCCAGCAGGGCGTTGACTACCAGACGATCCACGCCGGTCTGCTGATCGAGCACCTGCCGAAGGTGAAGGGTCGCCTGACGGGGATCGTGAGCCGGGGCGGCGGCATCCTCGCCCAGTGGATGCTTTATCACCACAAGCAGAATCCACTGTTCACCCGCTTCGACGACATCTGCGAGATCTTCAAGCGCTACGACTGCACCTTCTCCCTGGGGGATTCCCTGCGCCCTGGATGTCTCCATGACGCGTCCGATGAGGCCCAGCTGGCTGAACTGAAGACCCTCGGTGAACTAACCCGCCGTGCCTGGAAGCACGACGTTCAGGTGATGGTGGAGGGTCCCGGCCATGTGCCGATGGATCAGATCGAGTTCAACGTGCGCAAGCAGATGGAGGAGTGCAATGAGGCACCTTTCTATGTGCTCGGCCCCCTAGTCACCGACATCGCCCCTGGCTACGACCACATCACCAGCGCCATCGGTGCGGCGATGGCGGGTTGGTATGGCACGGCGATGCTCTGCTATGTGACCCCCAAGGAGCACCTCGGTCTGCCCAATCCCGAGGACGTGCGCAACGGCCTGATCGCTTACAAGATCGCCGCCCATGCTGCCGACATCGCCCGCCACCGTCCCGGGGCCCGCGACCGTGACGACGAACTGAGCCGCGCCCGCTACGCCTTCGACTGGAACAAGCAGTTCGATCTTTCCCTGGATCCCGAACGGGCCCGCGAATATCACGACGAAACCCTGCCGGCTGATATCTACAAGCAGGCCGAGTTCTGCTCGATGTGTGGGCCCAAGCACTGCCCGATGCAGACCAAGATCACCGACAAGGATCTTGAGGGGCTGGAGCAGGTGCTCGCCGAACAGAAGCAGATCAGCCAGGCGGCGATCTGATTCTGCGGTTGCTCGAAATCCTTTCATCCAGGGGGCGCGATGCCCCCTTTTTCATTGTTGTTCAAGCGCTGAACGATCGCCGCGCGCTGATCAATGCCCACGGCTTCAACGACGGAATGTGAGGCTCCGCGGCCGGAACTGTGGTCCATGTTTACGGTCCGGACAGTCAGCTTCACTTCCCCGGATTCGGGGCTGTCATGACAGAACTCGGAAAGTGCCCGTTCGCTGGCCATGGCCAGGCCCCGGTGGCCGGTCAAGGTCCCGCCACCCGCGATTGGTGGCCGCACCAGCTCAATCTCGGAATCCTGCATCAGCACACGGCGGTCGCCAATCCGCTCGGCGCCGGCTTCAGCTACCGGGAGGCCTTCCAGGGGCTGGATTACGCCGCCCTCAAGCGTGATCTGAACGCGCTGATGACCGATTCCCAGGACTGGTGGCCGGCCGACTGGGGCCATTACGGCGGCCTGTTCATCCGCATGGCCTGGCACAGCGCCGGCACTTACCGCACCGGTGATGGGCGAGGCGGTGCCGGTACCGGCAACCAGCGTTTTTCACCGATCAACAGCTGGCCGGACAACGGCAACCTCGACAAGGCCCGGCGCCTGCTCTGGCCGATCAAGCAGCGCTATGGCAACGCCATTTCCTGGGCTGATCTGATGATCCTGGCCGGCAACTGTGCGCTGGAGTCGATGGGATTTCCCACCTTCGGTTTCGCCGGCGGGCGCGTCGACATCTGGGAGCCCGAGGAGGACATCTACTGGGGCAAGGAGACCACCTGGCTGGGGGATGAGCGCTACAGCGGCGATCGCGAGCTCGAGAGCCCCCTGGCGGCGGTGCAGATGGGTCTGATCTACGTCAATCCCGAGGGTCCCAACGGCGTTCCCGATCCGGTGGCCTCCGGCCGGGATGTGCGTGAGACCTTTGCACGCATGGCCATGAACGACGAGGAGACCGTGGCCCTGGTGGCCGGCGGCCACACCTTCGGCAAGGCCCATGGCGCCGGCAGCGATGAGCTGGTGGGTCCTCCCCCGGAGGGGGCATCCCTGGAGGAGCAGGGGTTCGGCTGGCGTAACAGCTTCGGCAGTGGCAAAGGGGCCGATGCGATCACCAGTGGCATCGAGGGAGCTTGGAAGCCCCATCCCACGCGCTGGGACATGGGTTATTTCGAGATGCTGTTCGGCTACGAATGGGAACTGGTCAAGAGCCCGGCTGGAGCCTGGCAGTGGCGTGCCCGTGATGTGCGCGAGGAGCACCTGATTCCCGACGCCCATGACCCCAGCCGCAGGCATCCTCCGATGATGACCACGGCGGATCTCTCGCTCCGGTTTGATCCGATCTACGAACCCATTTCCCGCCGCTTCCACGGAGACCCCCAGGCCTTTGCCGATGCCTTCGCGAGGGCCTGGTTCAAGCTCACCCACCGGGATCTCGGTCCCCGCGGCCGTTACCTGGGTCCGGAGGTGCCGCAGGAGCACCTGATCTGGCAGGACCCGATTCCCCCGGTGGACAACCCTCTGATCGATGCCGAGGACGTTGCCGATCTCAAGGCCCGGGTTCGGACTTCAGGCCTGACGGTGCAGGAGCGGGTGGCCACAGCCTGGGCGTCGGCCTCCACCTTCCGGGGGTCCGACAAGCGGGGCGGGGCCAATGGTGCCCGCCTGCGGCTGGCGCCACAGAACGGCTGGGCCGTGAACCAGCCCACCCAGCTGGCGCGGGTGTTGGGGGCGTTGGAAGCGATTCAGCGGGCCTTCAACGCCGGCCGCAGCGATGGTTGCCGGGTGTCGATGGCTGACCTGATCGTGCTCGCCGGTTGCAGCGGCGTGGAAGACGCGGCCGCCGCCGCCGGTCATCCGGTGACGGTGCCGTTCACCCCTGGTCGTGGCGATGCCCTCCAGGAGCAGACCGATGAAGCTGCCTTTGCGGTGCTCGAGCCCCAGGCGGATGGTTTCCGCAATTACCAGAAGGCGGCCATGGCCGTGCCGGCGGAACATCTGCTGGTGGATCGGGCCCAGCTCCTGGAACTGAGTGCCCCTGAGATGACTGTTCTGGTTGGTGGCCTGCGGGTGTTGGGTGCCAACAGCGATGGTTCAGCCCATGGGGTGTTCACCGAGCGGCCTGGGCAGTTGACCAACGATTTCTTCGTGAATCTGCTCGACATGGGCACCACCTGGGCGCCCGTGTCCGAGGCGGGTGAGCTGTTCGAGGGGCGTGATCGCAGCAGTGGCACTCTTCGGTGGACGGGCACCCGGGTTGACCTGGTGTTCGGCTCCAATTCCCAGCTGCGGGCCATTGCCGAGGTGTATGGCCAGAGCGACGGTGGGCCGAGATTCGTGCGTGATTTCGTTGCCGCCTGGACCAAGGTGATGCAACTGGATCGCTTCGATCTGGCCCAGCCCGGCTGATCAAGGCCCCCCCTCCGGGGGGCTGGGGCATCCCTGCTACTGGGTACCCATGAAAAAGCCCCGCCAGATGGCGGGGCTCATTGGTTGGTGGGTTGGTCAGGCTGGTGAAATCAGCCTGGGGTCTTCAGCCGAGGGCTTTGGCCTTGGCCACCACGTTGTCGACGGTGTAGCCAAACTTCTCCATCAGCACCGGGCCGGGGGCGGAGGCGCCGAAGCGGTCGACCGACACGCTGTCGCCATCGAAGCCGGTGTACTTGTGCCAGCCGAAGCTGCTGGAGGCCTCCACCACCAGGCGCTTGCGCACCGCAGCGGGGAGAACGCTCTCGCGGTAGGCGGCGTCCTGCTCCTCGAACAGCTCGACGCACGGCATCGACACCACCCGCACATTCCTGCCTTCGGCCCGGAGGACGGCAGCAGCCTTTGTGCAGAGCTCGAGTTCGGTGCCCGTGCCGATCAGGATCAGGTCGGGGGTGCCGTTGCTGTCCTCAAGGATGTAACCGCCCTTGGCCACAGCGGCGGCCGTGGAGCCACCCTGGTTGGCCATCGCCTGACGGCTGAGGATCAGCACGGTCGGGCGCTTGCGGTTGGTGATGGCCACCTGATAGGCGCCGCTGGTTTCGTTGCCGTCGCCAGGACGGATCACCAGCATGTTGGGGATCGCGCGCAGGCTGGCAAGGGTCTCGATCGGCTGGTGGGTGGGGCCGTCTTCGCCGAGACCAATGGAGTCGTGGGTGAGCACATAGATCACCCCGAGCTCACTCAGGGCGGAGAGGCGCATCGCACCCACCATGTAGCCCGCAAACACCGCAAAGGTGCCGCCGTAGGGGATCAGACCACTGCCGTGATAGATGAGGCCATTGAGGATGGCCGCCATGGCATGCTCGCGAACCCCGAAGTGCAGGTAGCGATTGGCTTCGGAGCCTTTCTGGAACCCTTTCTCACCCTTGATGTCGGTGAGGTTGGAGTGGGTGAGGTCCGCCGAGCCGCCGATCAGTTCAGGCAGGTTCGGGCCGATGGCGTTGAGGCAGTTGTAGGAGTGCTGACGGGTGGCCAGGCCCTTGTCATCGGCGCTGTAGGCCGGCAGGTTGGCATCCCAGCCCTCGGGCAGCTCACCGCGCAGCTGGCGCTCGAAGGCTGCGGCGTCACTCGGGTACTTGGTGCGGTAATCGGCCAGGGTGGCGTTCCAGGCGGCTTCGGCGGCGGCACCGCGCTCGATGGCCTGGCGCCATTGGTTGTACGACTCCTGGGGCACTTCAAATTCGCCGTAGCTCCAGTCGAGGGCCTGGCGGGTGAGGGCAGCCTCTTCGGCACCGATGGCGGCACCGTGCACGCCGGCGGTGTTGGCCTTGTTGGGGGAGCCGTAGCCGATGGTGGTGGTCACCTTGATCATCGAGGGGCGATCGGTGACGGCCTTCGCGGCCTCGATCGCCCGCTGGATGGCGGCCACGTCGGTGTTGCCGTTCTCGACGTGCTGGACGTGCCAGCCGTAGGCCTCGTAGCGCTTCAGCACATCCTCGGTGAAGGAAACGTTGGTGTTTCCGTCGATGGTGATGTGGTTGTCGTCGTAGAGGGCGATCAGCTTGCCCAGGCCCAGGTGGCCGGCCAGGGAGGCGGCCTCACTGCTCACCCCTTCCTGGTGGCAGCCGTCTCCCATGATCACGAAGGTGTGGTGATCCACGACCTTGCAGTCGGCCTTGTTGAACTTGGCCGCCAGATGGGCTTCAGCCATGGCCAGACCGACGGCGTTGGCGATGCCCTGGCCCAGGGGGCCGGTGGTCACTTCCACACCGGCGGTCTCGAAGGTTTCCGGGTGCCCGGGGGTGCGGCTGCCCCACTGGCGGAACTGCTTGATGTCGTCGAGGGTCACCGAGTCGTAGCCGGTGAGGTGCAGCAGTGCGTAGAGCAGCATGCAGCCGTGGCCAGCCGAGAGCACGAAGCGATCGCGGTTGAACCACTGGGGGTTCTTCGGGTTATGGCTGAGAACCTTGTCCCACAGGGCATAGGCCATGGGAGCCGCTCCCATCGGCAGGCCGGGATGGCCGGAGTTCGACTTGTTGACGGCGTCGATCGCCAGGAAGCGAATGCTGTTGACGCAGAGGGTGTCGACGGACTGGGTTCCGGAGACGGCGGGAGCGGCGACCATGGGTACGGGTACGGAAGGTTGAGGGGATCCTTGTCGGGCCGGAAAGGCCGAATCTGGACCAAGTGCCGAGGCGCTCAGACCAGACGACGAAAGGCAAGGCAGACGTTGTGGCCGCCAAACCCGAAGGAATTGGAAAGCACGACGTTCAGGGGCTGTTCCCGAGCGGTGTTGGGAACGACATCCAGATCGCAGGCCGGATCGGGATTTTGGTAGTTGATGGTAGGCGGAACCAGTCCGTGCCGGATCGCCAGGACCGAGGCCACGGCCTCGATACCTCCGCTGCCCCCGAGGAGGTGTCCGGTCATCGATTTGGTGGAACTGACCGGGATCCGGTAGGCGTGATCACCGAGGCTGGCCTTGATGGCAGCGGTCTCGTTGCTGTCGTTGGCCGGGGTGCTGGTGCCGTGGGCGTTGACGTAGTCGACCGCCTCCGCTTCCAGCCGGGCATCCTTCAGGGCCAGACGCATCGCCTCGGCACCGCCCACGCCGCCGGGGCTGGGTGAGGTGATGTGGTGGGCGTCGCAGGTCATGCCATAGCCGACGATCTCGGCCAGGATTTCGGCGCCGCGGGCCTGGGCGTGCTCCAGGCTCTCGAGCACGAGAATTCCTGCCCCTTCACCGATCACGAAGCCGTTGCGCTCGGCGTCGAAGGGACGGCTGGCGGTGGCGGGATCGTCGTTTCGGAAAGAGAGCGCCTTGGCGCTGGCGAAGCCGGCCACCCCGAGGGGCGTGATGGCCGATTCGGCACCGCCGCAGATCATGGCGTCGGCATGGCCGAGCTGGATCAGACGGAAGGCGTCGCCGATCGCATTGGAGCCGGCGGCACAGGCGGTGGCCACGGCGGTGCTGGGTCCTTTCGCGCCGAGGGCGATCGCCGCCAGGCCCGTGGCCATGTTCGGAATCATCATCGGCACGCAGAACGGGCTCACCCGGTCGGGCCCCCGCTCGAACAGCACGTTGGCCTGGGTTTCCATGGTCAACAGGCCGCCCACGCCGGACCCGATCGCCACGCCCACCCTGGGGGCCGAGACCTCATCGATCACCAGACCGGCATGGGCGACGGCCTGCTTGGCTGCCACCACGCCGAACTGGCAGAACCGATCCCAGCGCTTGGCTTCTTTGGGTTCGATCTGACCGCGGGGGTCGAAATCCTTGACTTCCGCCGCAAAGCGACAGGCATGGCGCGAGGCATCGAACAGGGTGATCCCGGCCACCCCGTTGCGCCCACAGGACAGACCCTCCCAGTACTGGGAGACGTCGTTGCCAATTGGTGTGACCGCGCCCAGGCCTGTGACGACGACGCGGCGGAGACCCTCCACCATCCGGTTCCTCAGCCCTGCTTGTCCTGGATGAACTTCACGGCATCGCCGACGGTGGCGATGCCTTCGGCGGCCTCGTCGGGGATCTCCACGTCGAACGCCTCCTCAAGGGCCATCACCAGTTCGACGGTGTCGAGGGAATCGGCTCCCAGGTCGTTCTGGAAGTTGGACTCCGACTTCACATCCGCCGCATCGACGCTCAGTTGCTCGGCAACGATCGAGCGCACTTTTTCGAAGATGGCTTCCTGGGACATGGCCACGGTGTGGGAGGCCGCATCCTACGGGTCGCCCGTGCTGCCCCTCCACGGGAGGCCGCTGACTCCGTAAACAAGGGTGACGGCCTGCTGGCTGGGTCGGGTCCTGTCGGCCCTTCCTGGGTACCTTGGGCTCCACGCCGTTTGCTTCCGGCCCGGGCATGTCCCATTCCGTCAAGATCTACGACACCTGCATTGGTTGCACCCAGTGCGTTCGCGCCTGCCCCCTCGATGTGCTCGAGATGGTGCCCTGGGACGGCTGCAAGGCCGGCCAGATCGCTTCATCGCCCCGCACCGAGGATTGCGTCGGCTGCAAGCGCTGTGAAACCGCCTGCCCCACCGACTTCCTCTCGATCCGCGTCTATCTCGGCGACGAGACCAGCCGCAGCATGGGTCTGTCCTACTGATTTCGTTCCGACAGGGGCCAGATCCCCTGCCGCCATAAGCTCAAGCCCGGCCCATTGCCGGGCTTTTTTGTTGGCGGCGCTCCCGAGTCGTCACCCCCCTGCACCCCTGGTTTTATGTGCGGCATTGTTGCCCTGATCGGTTCCCGTGATGCCGCCCCTCAACTGCTTGAGGGCCTGCGCCAGCTCGAGTACCGCGGCTACGACTCCGCCGGGATCGCCACGGTGGAGGACAGCGGTCGTCTTCATTGCCTGCGGGCTGAAGGCAAGCTCGTCAATCTGACGGCCCGGGTTGAGGAGCGCGGGGCGCCCGGCCACTGCGGCATCGGCCACACCCGCTGGGCCACCCACGGCAAGCCGGAGGAGCGCAACGCCCACCCGCACCTCGATGGCGCCGGGCGGCTCGCGGTGGTGCAGAACGGCATCATCGAAAATCACCGCCCCCTGAGGGAAGGCCTCCAGGCCGAGGGGGTCGTGTTCCGCTCGGACACGGACACCGAGGTGATCCCCCACCTGCTGGCCCGGCGGCTGGCGGCCCTGCAGGCCGAGGGCCGGCCCGCCGGCGCCTCCCTGTTGCTGGAGGCGGTTCAGCAGGTTCTGCCCGATCTGCTGGGCGCCTATGCCCTGGCGGTGGTCTGGGCTGAGGCTCCCGGAGCGCTGGTGGTGGCCCGCCGTCAGGCGCCGCTGCTGATCGGCCTTGGCGAGGGAGAGTTTCTCTGTGCCAGCGACACGCCTGCCCTGGCCGGTTTCACCCGCACGATCCTGCCGTTGGAGGACGGCGAGGTGGCCTTGCTGACGCCCCTGGGGATCGAGCTGTACGACGGGGCCGGGCAACGGGTGCAGCGCACGCCGACCTTGCTGCGGGGCACCGAGCACGTGGCGGACAAGCGAAGCTTCCGCCACTTCATGCTCAAGGAGATCCACGAGCAACCCGAAACCGCGGCGCTCTGGGTGGCTCGCCATCTGCCGGAGGCATCCCAGGCCTCAGCGCCGACCCCCGGCAGCCATGGTCTGGTGGCCCTCCCCCTCGACGACGATTTCTACGGGGGGATCGAACGCATCCAGGTCCTGGCCTGCGGCACCAGCCGCCATGCCGCGATGGTGGGAGCCCATCTGTTGGAACAACTGGCCGGCATTCCCACCAATGTCTTCTATGCCAGTGAGTTTCGGTATGCGCCGCCGCCGCTCACCCCCCACACCCTCACAATCGGTGTCACCCAATCGGGGGAGACCGCCGACACCCTGGCGGCCCTGGCGATGGAGCAGGACCGCCGGGCCTTGCGGGCCGATCCTGCCTATGCCCCCCGGCTTCTGGGCATCACCAACCGCCCCGAGAGTTCCCTGGGCCGCATGGTCAGTCACATCCTCGATATCGGCGCCGGCATCGAGGTGGGCGTGGCCGCCACCAAGACCTTCCTCGGCCAGCTTCTTGCCTTCTATGGCCTGGCCCTGGCCTTCGCCGAACGGCGGGGCAGCGGCGCGACCGGCCAGTCGCCCGAGCGTCTCCAGGCCCTGGCCGAAGGCCTGCGCAGCCTTCCCGCTCGCCTGCAGGACCTCGTGGACGACCACGACCGGCGCTGTGCCGATTTGGCCCATCACTTCACCGACACCCAGGATGTGATCTTTCTCGGGCGAGGCATCAACTATCCGATCGCCCTGGAAGGTGCCCTCAAGCTCAAGGAGATCAGCTACATCCATGCCGAGGGCTATCCCGCCGGCGAGATGAAGCATGGTCCGATCGCCCTGCTGGATGCCCGCGTGCCGGTCGTCTCGATCGCGGTTCCGGGTCAGGTGTTTGAGAAGGTGCTCAGCAATGCCCAGGAGGCCAAGGCCCGGGATGCCCAGTTGATCGGTGTGGCACCGGAGGGTCCGGACACCGCCCTGTTTGATCTCCTGCTGCCGGTGCCGGAGATCGATGAACTGCTCAGCCCCCTGCTCACCGTGATCCCGATGCAGTTGCTGAGTTATCACATTGCGGCCCATCGCGGGCTGGATGTCGATCAACCTCGCAATCTCGCCAAGAGCGTCACCGTGGAGTGACAACCGCAGCCGCAGGGGCCTCCTCCAGGGGGTCCTGTGATCCAGCCACCCGGGTTGCCGTGGTCGGGCTGCGGCCGTAGCGGTCTTCGAACCGCACGATGTCGTCTTCGCCGAGGTAGGGCCCGCTCTGCACCTCGATCAGTTCCACGGGAATCTGGCCTGGATTGGAGAGGCGATGGCGGCAGCCGAGGGGGATGTAGGTGCTCTGGTTTTCACCGATCAGCTCCTCGTGGCCGTTCTTCTCCACCAGGGCGGTGCCGGCCACCACGATCCAGTGCTCAGCCCGGTGGTGGTGCATCTGCAGGGAGAGGGATTCACCCGGGTTCACCTGGATGCGTTTCACCTGCCAGCGGCTGCCCTCGACCACCCCGTCGTACAGGCCCCAGGGGCGATAGATGCGCCGATGGGCCCTGCCCTCCCGGGCCCCCTCCTGTTCCAACTGGCCCACCACGGCTTTGATCTCCTGGGAGCGATCGCGGTGGGCGACCAGCACCACGTCATCGGTCTCGACCACCACCAGGTCTTCCACGCCCAGGCCCACCACGAGGCGATGCTCACTGCGCAGGTAGCAGTTGCGGGCGCCTGCGCTGATCACCCGACCGCGCACCACGTTGCCGTTCGGGTCCTGATCGCCCGTTTCCCAGAGGGCGCTCCAGCTGCCCACATCACTCCAGCCGGCCTTGAGGGCCAGCACCGAGCCGCGTTCGGTGCGTTCCATCACCGCCACATCGAGGGCGATGTTGGGGCAGGCGGCGAAGGCGGTCTTCTCCAGGCGCAGGAAGTCGAGGTCGATGGCCTCGGGTTGCAGGGCAGCCCGGCAGGCGTGGAGCACCTCCGGGGCTAGCCGTTCCAGTTCGGTCAGGATCGTGCTGGCGCGGAAGAGAAACATGCCGCTGTTCCAGGTGAAGCGACCGCTGGCCAGGAACTGCTCGGCGGTGGCCCGATCGGGTTTCTCCACGAAGCGGGCGATCGGTACGGGTTCGAGCTCGGCACTGCCGGCCGCCTCGATGTAGCCATAGCCGGTTTCCGGGGCCGTTGGCACGATCCCGAAGGTCACCAGTCGACCCCCTTCGGCGCTCGGTAGTCCGCGGCCCACGGCAGCGCGGAAGGCTTCAGGATCCTGGATCACGTGGTCGGCCGCCAGCACCAGCAGCAGGGGGTCGGCGCCGTTGGCCGTGGCCTGCAGGGCGGCCACGGCCACGGCTGGGGCGGTGTTGCGCCCCAGCGGTTCCAGCAGGATGGCCGCCGGCTCCACGCCGATCTGGCGCATCTGTTCGGCCACGATGAAGCGATGGTCCTCGTTGCAGATCAGCAGGGGCTGATCCAGGCCGGGAAGACCCTGCAGGCGTTGCTGGGTCTGCTGCAGCAGCGTTTCCTCCCCTTTGCCGGCCAGGGCCCAGTACTGCTTGGGATAGCTGGCCCGGGAGAGGGGCCAGAGTCTCGTGCCGGTGCCACCGCAGAGAATCACCGGGACCAGGGGGGTGGGGGAGGTCACGCTCTACGGGCCGTTGGGCCCATTCCAACCCAGCGCCGGCCGGAAAGCCAATTCAGATTTCGAGCAGCCCTGGGGGAGGGGTCAGCCCCAGCCATCCCTCCGCCAGCTCCACGGTGGGCACGATCGCCTCCACGAAAGGAATCAGGATCCTGCGGCCTCCGTCGTCGATCAGGGCCACCTCCAGAAGGTCGTTGCCGCCATGGATCAGGTCGGTGACCGTTCCGAGCACCCGTCCATCCGCGAGCAGTCGCACCTCCAATCCCACCAGATCGAGCAGGTGGAATTCCCCTTCCTCGAGGGGAGGGCGGTCGTCGGCTCGCACGAGAAGCTCATGGCCCACCAGGGCCTCGGCCCCCTCGCGGCTGGTGATGCCCTCCAGGCGGATCACGAAGAGGGACTTGCCGGGCAGGTTGCGCCCTTCGAGCAGGGTTGTGTTCCGGGGCTGACCATCCCGTGCCTGCAGCCAGCGGGGGCCGGGGTGGGTGAAGCGTTCGGGGAAATCGCTGAGGGGGTTCACCCGCAGTTCGCCTTTGAGGCCCTGGGCCGCCACGATGCGCCCCACCACCAGCAGCTCCTCGCCGTGTCCTGAGCCCATGGCCGATTGATCAGCGGCCGGGTTGGGTGGCTGGCGGTCGACAGCGGGTTCGGGCGCCATGGCACAGGGTGGTCATTTGCCTCGATAATGGCTCCACGACCGGGCCCCTGCCCCGCACCACCTCTCCCCACCACCCCCCACCACCCCCCGCCCCGCCTCGCACCGCCTTCCCGTTCCCCAGCCCCGCACCCCACCCATGGCCGAAGCCCTGCCCATTTTTCCTGGATCCACCGTGATCGTGCGCGATCAGCGCTCGATCTACGACGGTTACCGCGGCTTCGTGCAACGGATCAGCGGCAGCCGGGCCGCTGTGCTGTTTGAAGGCGGCAACTGGGACAAGCTGGTCACCCTGCCGTTGACGACCCTGGAGCAGGCCTGAGAGGCAACTGGCGGAGCTGCTCCAGGGCCATGCGGGCCGCCTCCTGTTCGGCCTGGCGGCGGGAGCGTCCCCACCCTTCACCGAGCTGCTGCTCCTCCAGGTCGACAACGCAATGGAAGCGCTTCGGATCGCCGTGGGCCGTGCTTGCTTCACGGCTGTGGTAGTTGGGCAGCCCCTGGCCCTGGCCCTGGCTCCATTCCTGCAGGGCCGATTTCCAGTTGTGCAGATCGGGATCGGCCGCAAGGGTCGCGGCGGCCCGGTGCCAGTGGGGTGTGAGCCAGAGGTGCACCGGTGCCAAGCCACCGTTGGCCCCGCCCCAGCATTCGTAGAGGGCTCCGATCAGGGCTTCG
Organism: Prochloraceae cyanobacterium; assembly: GCA_040377855.1. GTDB lineage: Bacteria > Cyanobacteriota > Cyanobacteriia > PCC-6307 > Cyanobiaceae > CAIXOZ01. Next base: position 12,845 of record JBEINY010000046.1, read on the forward strand.
CAGGCCTCCGCCCGCAGGGTGGCCCGCCCGGTGCGATCACCGGCGGCGATGGCGCCGATCGTGAGCACCTGGGCAATGCCGCATTGCAGCCCCAGTTCCGCCAACCAACGATCACTGACCAGCTGGGCCCTCAGGGCAGCCCGCTGGCCCACGCTCTGCTCTGGATGATGGCGTTGCAGGAATTCCGAGGCCGCCAGGCGCAGCACGGCATCCCCCAGAAATTCCAGCCGTTCGTGGTTGATCGCCCGGCCGGCGGAGGTATGGGTGAGCGCTTCGTCGACGGCAGCGAGATCGCGCTTGCCTGGATCGAGGCCAAGACTCTCCAGAAAGGCGATCAGCTGGGCGCGACGATCCGGAGTCATCAACGGGGTGGAGCGCTAAGGCGGGGGGAATGGGGTGGAAGCAGGACGTAAGCCGGGTTCTGTTCTCCGGCGGCGGCGTGAACCGACGCCGGGGGCGGTCATCTGTCTGGGACCGTTGTCACCAACGGCCTCGAGCGGCGCACTTTGATCGGGACTGGTGTCATGGCCAACCGTTGTCCCTGGGCCTTGCTCCCAGCCGGGGTTTACCGAGCCAGCACCTCTCGATGCTGCTGGTGCGCTCTTACCGCACCTTTGCACCCTTGCCTGTGCCTGGGAAAACCCGGGCCATCGGCGGTGTGTTTCTGTGGCACTCTCCTCACGGTCACCCGCACTGGGCGTTACCCAGCAAGCCTGGCCATTGGGGAGCCCGGACTTTCCTCAACCAGGCGAACCTGATTGCGACCACCTCGCCTGCTTCCATCAACCAGTGTAGGCAGGTGGACCAGGCCCCCCTGGGTCGGAGAATGGAAGGGTGCGTCGCTCCGGTGACGGCACCGGGGGCTGTAGCTCAGCCGGATAGAGCGACGGTTTCCTAAACCGTAGGTCGTGGGTTCGAGTCCCGCCAGCCCCGTTGCCAAAAACCTCAGCTACAGCAAGGACTCTCGGGGAAGCAAGGGCCGAAAAAGCTGCTTTAGCTGCCCCGTCCCGTTAGGCAAAAAACTAGGCAAATCGGCCCGGATCGACCACGATTAGGCAAATGGTTAGGCAAATCGGGTGCCTCCGTCCGACCCCTGGCTCATTCGCCAGAACACCGCGCTGAAACTGAAAGGTCACGGGGTCACCCTCGATGTGGCAGGGGGTCGGGTGCGCCTGCGGGCGACCATGCCGCCGCGGCCTGCAGACCCGCCCGGTTCCGAGCCCAGGCAGCACCGCATCAGCACCGGTCTTGCCTACCCGGATCAGGCCAGCGAGTCGCTGCAGCTGGCTGAGCAGCTGGGCAACGCCCTGGAGCGCCACCGGCTAGGGGTGGAGCCCTTCGACTGGACGCCCTGGCTGCCCAAGGGGCGGGAGCGAAAGAAGCCTCAGCAGGCGGAGCGGCCCGATGGCGTCAGTGGCCGGCAGGCGGTGCGCCTGACTCGGCAGTGGTGGGGCAGACAGCGCCGCCGCGGCCCGTCTGCGGAAGACAGCTGGAAGGTCGACTACGACGCTCCCCTGGTGCCGCTGCTGGACATCAGCCCTCTGTTGCCTGAGCACCTGGTGGCCTTGGTGGAGGCCACGCAATCCGGCAGTCGCTCACGGAGACGGGCCTCTCAGGCCGCGGCGACCGTTGCCCGAGCGCTCGACTGGTCCGATGAGCTGGTGTCCCAACTGCGGGAACTTGGCAAGGGCTACAGCGCCTCCCGCAGCCAGGCCCCGCGCGATCTGCCGAGCAATGAGTCGATCGAAGCGCTGATTGATCGCTTGTCGGCCTCCTGGCAGTGGCCGGTGGCGGTGGCTGCTGCCTATGGCTGCAGGCCCCATGAGGCTCTGCTGTTCGCTGAAGTCCAGCCCTCTGGGCTATTGCGCATCGCCGCTGGCAAGACCGGGGCACGTCAGTCGCTTGCGCTGCCGGTTGAGTGGATTGAGCGCTGGTCTCTGCGCACCAAGCGTCTGCCGGCTTTTAACCCCGAGCGCAGTCACCGTGATGTCGGGGCACTGATGGGTCAGGCGTTCCGGCGTGCAGGGGCTGAGTTTCAGCCCTACGACCTGCGCCATGCCTGGGCGGTGCGGGCGATCCACAACCCGAAGATCTCACCCTCGCTGGCGGCCAAGTCGCTGGGTCACAGCCTGGCGGTGCACAGCAGCGTCTACCAGCGCTGGTTCGATGCCCATGAGATGGAGTCGCTCCAGGCGGTGCTCAGCGCAGCGTCCTGAGATAGCGCTCCACGTTCACCAGATAGGAGTGCCGCTTGCCCGAGGCTGAGGGCAGCTGCCGGTAGCAGTCCGGCGGGAAGCCCCCGCGCAGGATCCGGGCCTTGAGGGCCCTGGCCGATTTGCAGTGCAGCAGAGGAGCGGCCTCGCGCAGTGGTAGCCAGGGGCTGGCTTTGGCGCTGGGCTGGGGCTGGTTCTGAGCGTTGAGCAGTTTGAGCTGTGCAGAAAGTTGTGCCAGCTGGGCCGTTAGTTCAGCGACCACGTTGTCCATGTTGTGCCGAGATGTGGCGTTGCTGAGAGATTGCCTGGATGGGTTGATTGAATCCACTCCCAACTTCCCTCCCAAGCTTGGGGGGCAAGCTGGGAGTGGATACTTCTGGATTTTTGAGAAGACTTTGTAAGTCCTCTCGGATTCCTCTCGTGTTCAGGATTCAGCCGCGGCCGACAGAGCAGCTGAACGTCAGAGTTCTGCCCGAAGTCATTGCTGAGATTGATCGGATGGCCTCACGTCTCAAGGCCACTCGGTCCGCTGTGGCAAGGGCTCTGATCGATTCAGGTCTTGAGCAGCTGCGCTATTTCCAGCGAGAGGAGGAGTCATAAAAAATCCCCGCGCCTGGCCGGGCAACGGGGACAAAGAAGCGAAGCCATGAAACTACCGCAACGCACAGCAGCGCGGCAGGCGCTGTTACATCAAGGCAAGCAGATTCGTCTGTGGAGGCATCGATGATCGATTTCTCCTATTACGAAGCCCTGCGCGCAGAAGTCTGTGCGCTCACAGAGCTTGGCCTGCAGCTGCAGACCGTCATCCCAGTGGCTTTGCCAGCTGAGTTGCATCCGAAGCGCCAGAGAAACAAGGACACGGGCCGCTGGGAGCCGGTGCTCAAGAACGGTCAGCCGGTGCCGGCCTTCGTGGGCAAGAACCCCTCCTGTTGGCAGGCGGATGGCAGGCCCCGCACCATCAGTCACTCCAGGCTGGCGAGCTGCGAGGAGCTTCTGGAGCGGATCGCCATTGCCGAACAGCTGGGCAAGGAGCTGGGGCTGGCGATCATCCCGTCCACGGACGTGGTGTCGATCGACTTCGACACCAAGAACTACGGCAGCGTTCAGGAGCTGGAACACGACTGGATGGCGCTGCTCGATCGTTATCCGGTGCTCACGGGCACCCGTATGGAGCGCACTCCCAGTGGTGGGGTCCATGTCTATGTGCGCGTGTCCGATGCCATGGCCAGCTGGCGTAAGCCTGGTGGCGGCCTGCACTGCAACTTCACCACCGAGCTGGGTGGCCCCCACCGCGGTGAGGTCCTGGCGGGTACGCGGGTGTCGGTCTGTGCGCCCACGCAGAACGGCAGCGGTCCGTATGAACTGATCAATCCAGAGGCGGCCTGCAGCTTCGTCGAAGTGGCTGATCTGGCCTCAATCGGGATCTTCCCCGAGGTGCGGGATCCGCAGAACGCTCCCGCTGCTTCTCCTCCTGCAATGCCGCTGAGTCCAGGAGCAGCGCCCCCACCGGTGGTGACACCCAGCCAGCCCCCGTTGCTGCTGGATCTGCTCGGTGGCAAAGCACAGGGCTTGCTCAACGGCGAGCGGCCCTATGGCATCGGTGATGCCGCAGCCAGCGACCGCAGCCTGCAGCTCACGGGTTTTGCCAAGGAGCTCTACAGCTGGTGCAACCTGCTGCAGGCCCAGGGGCTGCCCTGGGGCGGGGAAGTTGAGCAGCTGCTGCAACGTGCGATTGCCTCCCTCGGCATCGAAGACAAGGCCGAACGGGTGCTGGAAAGCATCGATGCAGGCCGCTGTCACCATGCCAATCCGGAGTGGGCGCTGAGGCACTACCAGTGGCTTGCCGGCGGTCGCTCACGCCGCTGGGCAGGCCGCGGTGGTTCCGTGCCGAGAGCAACGGAGGGCAGCGCCGTCGGCGGGCCTGCAGAGCCCAGCCAGCCGCCGCCGCTTCAGCGCGACGAGTGCCGTGATCGTTTGCAAGCCGCCGTTGCGGCCCACCAGTCGCCCACCGAGGTGGAGCTGCTGCTGGGTGAACTGGTGGATGCCTCTGCGCTGC
>JBEINY010000140.1:0-1571 GCA_040377855.1 Prochloraceae cyanobacterium
GCCGAAGGGTTCGATCACCAGTCGGCAGCCGCCATCCAGGGCTGCGGCCAGGGTGCCCATGCCGCCATGGATGAAAGCGGTATCCAGTCGGGAGAACAACCAGCGATAGGGCAGAGGATCCACCAGCACCAAGGCCGGATGTTGCAGGAGCTCATGGGAGGGATCCAGCTCCTTGAAGGCCCAGCCCTTCACCAGGACCAGGGGGTCGCCCAACAGTTCAGCTACGAGCAGGTGATTCCGCAGCAGGGAGAGCGGATCCACAAGGGGCTGGCTGCTCAAGGCCAGGCCGAGGGGGGCCCGGGCCGATTCCAGCGTCGTCTGGAGTTCCGCCGGTGGCGACCATTGCTCCCACAGCGGATCCTCAAAGCACCAGAAACCGGTGCGGTGGCAGCTGAGTTGGGGGTAATCCTCCGGTACGAAGGCTTCAGACACAGCATGCAGGCGCAGCAGTGGCGGTGGATCCTCCCGATCCTCCCGGTGGCCGAACAGCTGCTCGCGCAGATCCGCCTCCAGGGCATCCAGCCCGAGCTTCCAGGGATGGGATGCAAGGCCCGATTCATCCAGGGCCTCGTAATCAATCATCGAGCCGCTGTTCAAGCCAACTTCCACCCACCGACAGCGCCGAACCCGGGCAATCAGGGACAGCAGCGGCAGATTGCGGCTGCCGATCAGCACGTCATCGGGTTTGAGCAGGGCCATCAGCTCCTGCACCTGGGTGGTGACCCTTCGCTGATCCCGGTCCTCCCAGGCCACCTGTTCGGGCCTCCTCAACCAGTGATCCCAGTGGAGGGAGTGGTCGGCGGCTTGCTGAGGGCCAAGCCTTTCGCCGAACGGCGTCACCGCAAGACCCGCTCGCCTGGCCAGATCGTGGACGGCACGGTTGCAGGCGATCAACACCGAGAAGCCCTGGCGCTGCAGGGCACACCCGAGGCCGAGCATCGGTAGGTGATCACCGAGGGTGCCCGCGGTGGTGAGGATCAATCGCATGGTGGATTCACGCGTTCGGGACCGGGGGTGATGGCAGGGCCCAGCAGCGCACCCCCTGCGCCCTGGCCATGTGCAGGAAGCCCTCGGTGCCCAGGCGATCCTGCAGGGGAACGATCGGAAAATTCAGGCCCCGGCGATGCAGATCGGCCCGCACCAGTAGGGGCATCCCGGCCTTTCCTCCCACGTCCCGCAGGGGCTGATCAGCGGCTCCGGGGGGGCTGCCGGAGCGCCACGCTGTGACGATCTCCCGGCTGGCACCGAGCAGCTGTCTGAGGAGATCGTCGGGGTAGTCGACAAGATCGAGATCCAGCCAGAGCACCCAGTCCTCGTCATCAAGACTGGCCAGCAGCAGGCGATTGCGGATCTCTGCCAACCGCACCGAGTGATCAGAGCCCTGGGATCGAGCGAGGCGGGCTCCGCCGGCTCCGCTCGGATGCAGATGATGGCGATGCAGGGCTACGTGACGGAAGCGCCTGGCCAGCCTGGGCTGCAGCTGCTCCAAAGCCTCGAAGCTCCCATCAACGCTGTCCCCCTCCATCCATGCCAGCGAGAGGCAGGAGTCGTCGAAATCCAGGCGCTCCAGC
>JBEINY010000130.1:0-3599 GCA_040377855.1 Prochloraceae cyanobacterium
CCCTCGAACGGGAAAAGGTGAAGATCCGCTTTCTCGGCGATCTGACCCCCCTGCCGATGGCCCTGCAACAGCGGATTGCCGAAGCCACCGCCCGCACGGCCGCAAACCAGGGCATTCATTTCAACGTCTGCACCAACTACGGCGGCCGCAGTGAACTGGTGACGGCGGCCCGCCGCCTGGCCGAGGAGGTGGCGGCCGGGCGGCTGCTCCCGGAGGCGATTGACGAGGCGCACATCGCAGCCCAGCTGCACACCGCTGGGGATGTGGATCCCGATCTGTTGATCCGCACCAGCGGCGAACGGCGACTCAGCAACTTCCTGCTCTGGCAGTTGGCCTACGCCGAGATCCATATCACCGATGTGCTCTGGCCCGATTTCGACGAGAGCTCCCTGCTGGCGGCCCTCGTCGATTACCAGGGCCGCCAGCGCCGCTTCGGCGGTGTCACCGCCCCCGTCACCCCGGGGATGGCCCCGGCGCCGCTCAGCTAGATCTGATCCCCTGCCCCCCTTCCCCCGCCTTGACCTCAGCGCCCGCCCGTTCCGCTGTCGTTTCCCCTGCGAACAGCGACGCCAGCCCTGGCCAGCCGGCTGCCGTCGGCGCAGCCGCGGTCAGGGTTCGCCACGACTGGACGCGGGAGGAGATCGGGGCCCTGCTGGAACTGCCCCTGATGGAGCTGCTCTGGCAGGCCCAGCAGGTGCATCGCGCCGCCAATCCCGGCTACAGGGTTCAGCTGGCCTCCCTTTTGAGCGTCAAGACCGGCGGCTGCGAGGAGGACTGCGCCTACTGCCCCCAATCGATGCACCACAGCAGTGATGTGGCAGGCCAGCCTGAACTCGATGTGGCACCGGTGCTGGAGCGGGCCCGGGCCGCGAGGGAGGCAGGCGCCCATCGCTTCTGCATGGGCTGGGCCTGGCGGGACATCCGCGATGGCGCCCCCTTCGAGGCGATGCTGGAGATGGTGAAGGGGGTGCGCGCCTTGGGCCTGGAGGCCTGCGTCACCGCCGGTATGCTCACCGACCACCAGGCGGAGCGCCTTGCTGCGGCCGGCCTCACCTCCTACAACCACAACCTCGACACCAGCCCAGAGCATTACGCCAGCATCATCACGACGCGCACCTATCAGGAGCGGCTGGAAACCCTGGAGCGGGTGAGAAGGGCGGGGATCGGGCTCTGCTGCGGCGGCATCATCGGCCTCGGGGAAAGCCTCAGCGACCGCGCCGGCCTGCTGCAGGTGCTGGCCACCCTGGAGCCCCACCCGGAAAGCGTGCCGATCAACGCCCTGGTGGCCGTGGAGGGCACCCCCCTGGAACAGCAGGAGCCCCTGGATCCGATCGAGTGGGTGCGGATGGTGGCCGTGGCGAGGATCCTGATGCCATACAGCCGGGTGCGGCTGAGTGCCGGCCGGGAAGAGCTGAGCCGTGAGGCCCAGGTGCTGGCCCTGCTGGCGGGGGCCGATTCGATCTTCTACGGCGACACCCTGCTCACCACCGGCAACCCGGCGGTGGAAGCCGATCGGGCCCTGCTCGCCCTGGCGGGCGTGAGCACCGAAGAGATCGCCGCCCCGGCATCCTGCGGATGAGCTCGGAGGCTCCACGGTCCAGCCGTCTGCTGGTGGCGGCCTTCTACCGGTTCGCCCCCCTGGCCGACCGCATCTCCCTCCGCCAGGATCTGCTTCATCTGGGGGAACAGGCGGGCCTGCGGGGCACGGTGCTGCTGGCCGAGGAGGGGGTGAACGGCACCATCAGCGGGCCGGACGCCGGAGTTCACGAGCTGCTGGCCCACCTGCGGAGGCAACCGGGTTTCGAGGAGCTGGAGGCCAAGGTGCACCAAGCCGATCAACCGGTGTTTCACCGCTTCAAGGTGCGCCTGAAGCGTGAAATCGTGAGCATGGGACGCCCGGAGGTGGAGCCCCTGAAGCAGGTGGGCACCTATGTCGAAGCCAGCGACTGGGAGGCCCTGATCGCTGACCCCGACACCCTGGTGATCGACACCCGCAATGCCTATGAGGTGGCTGTGGGCAGCTTTTTGGGGGCCATTGACCCGGGCACCCGGCAGTTCAGCGACTTTCCTGGCTGGGTGGAGCGGGAGCTGCGTCCTTTGGTGGCTGAGCGGCAGCCCAGGCGCCTGGCCCTGTTCTGCACGGGCGGCATCCGCTGCGAAAAGGCCACCAGCCACCTCATCCAACAGGGCTTCGAAGGGGTGCATCACCTGCAGGGTGGCATTCTTCGCTACCTCGAGGAGCGCGGCGAACAGGGGCAGGCCTGGCAGGGGGAGTGCTTCGTGTTCGACCAGCGGGTGACCGTGAATCACCGGCTGGAGCCGGGCCTCCATACGATCTGCCACGCCTGCGGCCTGCCCCTGGGGCCAGCGGATCGCCAGCACCCTGCCTATCGCGAGGGGGTGAGTTGCCCCCACTGCCTCGATCGCTTCAGCGACGCCGACCGCGCGCGATTCGCCGAGCGCCAGCGCCAGATGGAGCTCGCCCAGGGCCGCGGGCAGGCCCATGTGGGCGCGGCGATGCCCCAGGGGTGATGGCGGATCCAGCCGCAGCGGCGATCCTCTACAGCTTCCGGCGTTGCCCATTCGCGATCCGGGCGCGGCTGGCCCTGGCGGTGGCCGGTTGGCGGCCGGGGCGGGATCTCCAGCTCCGTGAGGTGGCGCTCGCGGCCAAGCCGCCGGAGCTGCTGGAGGCCTCCTGCCGGGGCACGGTGCCCGTGCTGGTGACGGCCGCGGAGGTGGTGCTGCCCGAGAGCCTGGCGATCATGGGGTGGGCTCTCGAACGCGCCGACCCCCAGGGCTGGCTGGCGGGATGGGATGGGCAGGCTCGGGGGCTGATGCAGGCGCTGATCGACGAGAACGACGGCCCGTTCAAGCACCACCTCGATCGTCATCGATACCCGGAGCGCTACGGGGCGAAGGAGCCCGCCGTGGAACATCGCCGCGAGGTCCTCGCCATCCTGGGCGCATGGAACGATCGGCTTCAACGCGGTGGCTGGCTGCTGGGGGATCGTCCGTGCCTGGCGGATTGGGCCCTCCTGCCCTTCGTGCGCCAGTTCGGCCTCACGCAACCGGCCGGCTGGGCGGCAGGGGCGGGACTTGAGGCCCTGCAGGGGTGGCTGGATCGCTTCGTGTCATCGGCCGCCCTGGCCGCCGTGATGGAGCCCCCCTGGGGCCTGCGCCGCAGCTGGCGATCGCCGCACTGGATCTATCACCTGGCCCTGGCCGACGACTGGCGGGCGGCGCGCGCCGAGGGGGTGTACCGGATCTCCACCCGCGGCCTGGGGCTCGAGCAGGTGGGCTTCCTGCACACCTCCTACGCCCACCAGATCGAGGCCACCCATCAGCGCTTCTTTGCCGATGCCGGCCCGCTGAAGCTGCTGGTGCTCGATCCGCAACACCTGGAGGCCAGGGGCCTGGCGGTGCGGGCTGAACCGGCGCCCGGCCGTGGGGAGCTGTTCCCCCATGTCTACGGTGCGTTGCCAGTGGAGGCGGTGCTGCAGGTGGAGGCCTATCCATGAGTGAGCCGTTGCCATCGCTTGGGGCCATCGAGCAACGGGCCGCCGCGCGGGGCCTGCTGCTGCGCCTGCAGGTGCGCCAGC
>JBEINY010000088.1:0-8468 GCA_040377855.1 Prochloraceae cyanobacterium
AACCGACGTAGAGACGGTTGTTGGTGGAGGTGACCCAGTCGCAGAACTGGTTCCACGCAGAAGCGCCTTGGCGCTGCTGGAGAGTGGTGGTCATGAGAGCGGGTGGGATAGCCCCCGAAGGAGCAGAGGTAAAGAGGACGGTTGGGCCGTCATTACCGAACTTAACACGAAAGGCGTGTTTCGTTAAGGAGCTTGGCCGGATTGGTCGATGGCGCCCTGCCCCTCGGCTCAGGCTTTGCTGCTCCTGCGACGGCCCTGGCGGCATCGTTTCTAGAGTTGCTCCAGGTAACCCTCCGATGCACGCCCTCTCGATACCCACCTGGTGGATTCACGTCGCCTCGGTGATCGAGTGGATCCTTGCCGTGATTGCCGTTGAGCGTTATGGACGCATCCAGGGCGAGCCTGGGTGGCGATGGCTGGCCCTGGCGATGCTTCCGGCCCTGGTCAGCGCCATGGCTGCCTGCCTCTGGCATCTCTACGACAACAGTCAGCAGCTCCAGTGGTTGGTGGTGCTCCAGGCCGGCATGACCTTGCTCGGCAACATCGCCCTGGCTGGGGCGGCCTGGCGGCTGCAGAAGGAGCCAGCCCGATGAATGCCCTGGAAACCCTGCTCAGGTCATGGGGCTCGGTGGATCCCTCCCCCCTGTTTGCCCTTTCTCTCTTTCCATACCTCGCCTTCCTCTGGTGGGCCTGGCGCAGTCGCCGCTTTCCCCCCCTTGCCCTGCTGGGCTTCGTCCTCACCCTTGTGTTTGTGGCGATCACGATCGTCGCTGCCCTCTATGCCCAATGGCGCTATGGGGCGGTTCTTGCCGATGTTGACGTCCTTCACGGTGGTGCCGAATCGTTTCTGACCCTCAGCAACCTGGTCGTTTTGCTCGGTTTCTCTGGGGTTGGAGGAATGGTGCCGCCATTGCTGAGCAGGGGATCGCGGGGGCAGAGCGAGAGCGGCGTGATGCCTTCCGGGGAACCGGGCGCTGTCCCCGATTCGGAGTGATCGGTTGCAGCGGGGTCTGGTCGCACGGCCCCTCACACCCTCGCAGGCGTCTTTCAATCCAGGCTCCTGGGATCAGCCTGGCGCGATCTCGGAGTGAACAACTCTTAAGCGCCGCCGCCAGGAGCGGTGCCCGCCGGGAAGATGGGTCGTCGGAATTTGAACCATGATCGCTCCCCTTCTGGCCCTGGCCCCCGCTTCCGTCACCTGGTCCCCGAAGGTGGCGTTGGTGATGATCGCCGCCAACGTGATCGCGATCGGCATCGGCAAGGCCACCATTCAGCACCCCAATGAGGGTGCCAAGCTGCCCAACGATGCCTTCTTCGGCGGTCTCAGCCACGCCTCCCTGCTCGCTACCACCAGCCTGGGTCACATCTTCGGCATCGGCGCCATCCTCGGCCTCGCCTCCCGCGGCGTTCTCTGAACCCGCAGGCTGTTGCTTTGAAAGGGAGCCCCGGAATCGGAGCTCCCTTTCTGGCTGCTGGATCGAGTCAATCGTCTTGATGCAGTCAGCGCAAGCCCAGCAGATCCGGCAGGGCCCTCAGGCCATAGCGCTCGAAGCGATAGTCGAAGAGCAAGGCTGAGAGTGTTTCTGCCGACTGCCTTTCAAGCCCGTTGAGCAACCGTTCCAGTCGTCGATCGGCCCCCGGGTCCTTCAGTCCCAGCCAGGTGCGGCGGGCCAGTCGCCCGGACAATGGCCATCGCCAACCGAGGTGCCGACGCAGCTGAGCGGCGTAGGGCCCCAGGGGATCGCTGCCGAATCGAGCCAGGGTGATCCGCCTGTCGCCATCCCTGCCCTGTCGAACGGCCCGGATCAGCAGGGGCGCCAGAACGGTGGCACTGAGGAGGGCATGGCGAATCCCTTCGCCGCCCAGCAAATTGGCGGTGCTCACGGCATCGCCCACCCCGAGCAGGCGCCCGTCCCGATGGAGCTCGCGGCGGTGGATGGTGCTGCTGATTCGTCCCCCATGGCGATCCATGACCTCGGCATCGGCCAGGCCCCGGCGCTCGAGCAGGTGTGCCAACAGGACTGAAAGGGGCGGTTGCGCGGGGCCGTCATCATCCAGCCTGCAGATCCCGACCTTCAGCCGCGGGGCCTCCATCGGAAAGATCCAGCCATAGCCCTGGGGCACCCAGTTGCTTCCGAGAAAGAAGGCAAGTTGGTTGCTCCATTGCTGCCAGACGGGCTGCTGCACCGAGATCAACCATTCCACCCCAAGCCCCGAGACCAGCGGTTCCGGCGATGGCACCTGGCTGGTGCCGATCAGTTGTCGGCGGGATCCTGTGGCATCAACCAGCCACCCCGCCGAGAGCGTCCGCTGCTCGCCGCTTGGGGTGGCCACGGTGAGGCTGATGCCCGACGACTGCTGGTGCCACGCCAGGGCCCGGGTTCCCAGCAGCAGCTCGGCCCCATGGCCTTGAGCTTGATCGGCAAGCCAGCACCGAAGCCTGCCGAAGTCGAGCACGGCCCCGAGTGGGCCATCAGCCTCCCAACGACGCTCCCTGGGGCCTGGCCCCACGAGATGCCATCCGGACCAGGACGCTGCCACCACCGCCTGGGGAATCCGGTAGCGGCTCAGGGTTGCAAGCGGTACAGCAGCACTGCTGAAAGCGATGGAACGGAGATCCCTGAGGCGATCAATCAGGGTGACCCGCAGACCGGCGGCGGCCAGGTCTGCTGCCAGGCGGGCACCGGCAGGTCCGGCCCCAACGATCAGCACATCCCGATCGTCCGTGGCCACGGCCGGGCTCAGACCGAGAGGGTCTTCTTGAGACGGTCGTTGTCGGGGGTGAGGACGGGGAAACGGGCCAGGATCGTTTCAGCCATTTGGGGGGGGGTGAGGCCCAGGGCCAGCTTGCTCTGATCAGGGGAGGCGTGGTCGACAAGCACATCGGGAATGCCGATCCGCAGCACCGGGACCAGCACGTCGTGGTCGACCAGGGTTTCAACCACGGCGGCACCAAAGCCTCCGGCCAGGGAACCCTCCTCCATCGTCACCACCCGACCGATGCGCTGGGCCATCGGCAGGATCAGGGCCTCATCCAGAGGTCGCAGGAAGCGGGCATTGATCACGGCGGCATGCACGCCCCGCTCCTGGAGCAGGCCAGCGGTGGCCATGGCCGGCGCCACCATGGAGCCGTAGGCCACGATCAGCAGGTCGTCGCCGTCGGTGAGCCGTTCACCGCGTCCGATCTCGAGGGGTTCCCAGCCTTCTTCGGCGAGGGGCACGCCCTCCCCTTCGCCCCGGGGGATGCGGAGGGCTGTGGGTCCGGAGTGGGCCAGGCAGGTGACCAGCATCCGCTGGAGCTCCGCCTCATCCTTGGGCGCCATCACCGTGAAGTTCGGCACTGACCGCAGATAGCTGATGTCGTACTGCCCTTGGTGGGTGGGACCATCAGCGCCAACAATGCCGGCCCGATCCATCACGAAGGTGACGGGCAGGTTCTGGATGCCGACATCGTGGATCAGCTGGTCGTAGGCCCGCTGAAGGAAGGTGCTGTAGATGGCGACCACCGGCCGCACTCCTTCGCAGGCCATGCCGGCGGCCATGGTCACTGCGTGCTGTTCAGCGATGCCGACATCGAAATACTGGGCTGGCAGGGCCTTTTCCAGCAGGTCGAGGCCGGTGCCGGTGGCCATGGCCGCGGTGATACCCACCACCCGGGGGTTCTGCTCACAGATCTTCACCAGGGTCTGGCCGAACACCTTGCTGTAGCTCGGGGGTTTCGGCTTGCTGGATGGGTAGGCCTTGCCGGTGGCCAGATCGAAGGCCGACTGGGCGTGATACCCAACCTGGTCGGCTTCGGCGTAGGCATAGCCCTTCCCTTTGGTGGTGGCCACGTGGACGAGCACCGGGCCTTCGCAGCGGTGGGCGGCCTGGAAGGTGCGCACCATTTCGCCGATGTTGTGGCCGTCCACCGGGCCCATGTACGTGAAACCAAGCTCTTCGAACACGGCGCCGAGTTTGGGAACGGCCAGTCGCCGCATGCTGTCCTTCAGGTTCCTGAGCTCGGAGGGGAGCTCCCCGTGCAGGAAGGGCAGGCTCTTGACGGCCTCCTCGGCGCTGTCAGAGAGGAATTGAACCGGTTTGCTCAGGCGCATCCGGTTGAGGTGCGTCGACAGGGCTCCCACCGGCGGTGAGATCGACATGTCGTTGTCGTTCAACACCACCAGGAAGGGCGTGCGCGGCAGGTGGCCGGCATGGTTGATGGCCTCGAGGGCCATGCCGCCGGTCAGGGCCCCATCGCCGATGACGGCGACACATTTGAAGTCTTCGCCGCGTCGATCGCGGGCCAGGGCCATGCCCAGGGCCGCCGAAATGCTGGTGGAGGCATGGCCTGCCCCAAAGTGGTCGAAGCGGCTTTCGCTGCGCTTGAGGTAGCCCGCAACCCCATCTTTTTGGCGCAGGCTGTCGAAACTGGCGTAGCGCCCGGTGACCAGTTTGTGGGGGTAGGCCTGGTGTCCCACATCCCAGACGACCCGATCACGATCAAGGTCGAGGGTCTGATAGAGCGCCAGGGTCAGTTCCACCACCCCGAGCCCAGGACCGAGGTGGCCACCGCTGGTGGACACCACTTCGAGATGGCGTTCCCGGATCTGGCGGGCCATCGCCTCGAGCTCAGCCGTGCTGAGGCCATGCAGCTCATTCGGATGGCCCAGCTCGCTGAGATGCATGCCCCACGTCTTCAATCACTCTCAATCTACGGGGTGCCGCCGGGCGGTTGGTGCTTTCGATGCCCGTTTTCCCTGTTCAGAGGGGTTGTCACACTGGGGCCATGGACGATGCCGTTTCCCACCCTGCGCCGGCTTCCGGCTGGCCCCTCGCCCCGGCGCAGGCCCCCATGGGCGCCGCCGACGGCTCTGGTCCGTTGCCCTCCGACGACTTCCGGAGTTATCTGCCCAGGATCCTGCGGGCCCGGGTCTATGACGTGGCGATTGAATCACCCCTCGATCCAGCCCCCAGCCTCTCCGGACGGCTTCACAACAGGGTGTTGCTGAAGCGGGAGGACCTGCAACCGGTTTTCAGCTTCAAGCTGAGGGGTGCCTACAACAAGATGGCGGGTCTGCGACCCGAGGAACTTGCCCGGGGCGTGATCGCCGCCAGTGCCGGGAACCATGCCCAGGGGGTTGCCCTCGGTGCCCAGCGCCTCGGTAGCAAGGCCGTGATCGTGATGCCGGTCACGACGCCGGCGATGAAGGTGCGGGCCGTGGCGGCCCGAGGCGCCGAGGTGGTTCTCCACGGCGACAACTACGACGCCGCCTGTGTCGAGGCGCGGCGACTGGAGCTGGAGCGGGGGCTCACGTTCATCCATCCCTTCGATGACCCGGATGTGATTGCTGGCCAGGGAACGATCGCCCTGGAAATCCTCCGGCAATGCTCCGAACCCCCGGATGCGATCTATGTGGCCGTTGGCGGCGGTGGCCTGATCGGTGGCATTGGTGCCTACGTGAAGTCTCTCTGGCCCCAGGTGGAGGTGATCGGTGTCGAACCGGCGGATGCGGATGCCATGACGCGCTCCCTGGCGGCCGGTCAGCGGGTCACCCTCGATCAGGTTGGCCTGTTCGCCGATGGGGTGGCCGTGCGCCAGGTCGGCGTTCACGCCTATGGCCTCGCCCGTCAGACCGTGGATCGGATGGTGACCGTGACCACCGATGCGATCTGTGCGGCGATTAAGGATGTCTTCGAGGACACTCGCTCGATCCTGGAGCCCGCCGGAGCCCTGGCGGTGGCAGGCCTGAAGGCCGACGTGGCCCAGCGGGGTCTGCGGGATCGCACCCTGGTGGCGGTGGCCTGTGGGGCCAACATGAATTTCGACCGGCTGCGTTTCGTGGCCGAGCGGGCGGAGCTCGGGGAGGCCCGTGAGGCCATGCTGGCTGTGGAGATTCCGGAGCGACCCGGCAGCCTCAGGCAGTTCTGCGATCTTCTCGGTCAGCGCAGCCTGACGGAATTCAGCTACCGGATGGCGGATTCTTCCCTGGCCCACATCTTTGTCGGGGTTCAGATCAGCGGCAGCGACGACACCGTCGAGCTGGTGGCCGAACTGGAACGGCATGGATTTCCCTGTCTTGATCTCACCGGCGATGAGCTGGCCAAGCTTCACCTCCGTCACATGGTCGGCGGGCGGCTTCCCAGTTCCACCGGTCCGGAGGCCTCGGATCGCCAGGAACTCTTGTATCGGTTCGAGTTTCCGGAGCGTCCGGGGGCGCTGATGACCTTCGTCAACAGCCTTCATCCCAACTGGAACATCAGCATTTTCCACTACCGCAACCAGGGTGCCGACGTCGGCCGGATCGTGGTCGGTGTGCAGGTGGCCCAGGCGGAGCGGGAGGACTGGCGTCGATTTCTGGAGGGACTCGGCTATCGCCACTGGGAGGAGACCGACAACCCTGCCTATCGCCTTTTCCTCGGCGCCGTCGGTGGCCCGATCTCCCCCGGGGATTCCTCGCTCCGGTCGCCTGCGGTACCGTTCGAACCGTGCCCGTCCCAGGCCTGAGCACCATCGGTTCCACCCCTTCCCCCCCGTCCGGTTCAACGGATCCCGGTGCTGCCGACCCGTCGTCGGTGTCGGCCAGGCTGTCCTTGCCGGCCCAGCTGGAGGCGATTCTCTATCTCAAGGGGCGTCCCCTCACCCTTGGCGAGCTGGCGGAGATTGCCGCAGTCTCCAGGGAGGACGCCGAGCTGGCGCTGATCACCCTGATGGCCGACTATGCCCATCGGGATACGGCCCTCGAGATTCGCCAGGAGGGGGCCCGTTACAGCCTGCAGCTACGGGAAAGCCTCGGCGCCCTGGTGCAGAACCTGGTGCCGGTGGATCTGTCCACCGCCAGCCTCCGAACCCTGGCCACCATTGCGCTGAAAAAGAGAATCCTGCAGTCGGAGCTGGTGGATCTGCGGGGCTCAGGCGCCTACGACCACATCAAAGATTTGCTGGCCCAGGACTTTATCGAGCGCAAACGCCAGAGCGATGGCCGCTCCTACTGGTTGAGCTTGAGCGAGAAATTCCACCGCACCTTCGCGATCGAAGCCGACGCCCTGCCTTCGCCCCGAACCCGCTCTAGGGCCCCTGATCCTGGGCGCCAGTCCTCGCTCGATCTGGCCCAGCCCCTGGCCTCCGATGGACCACCGGTCCCGCCCCCTGGCGACGACGACTGGGACCAGGCTGCATAGAGTTGGGTGCCAAGGCTGACCTGCCCCCTGCGATGAATGCCCTCAGCCTGATCTTCACGGTCCTCGCCACGACCCTGAGCTACTACAGCGTGATCCTGGTGGTGCGAGTTCTGCTGAGCTGGTTTCCCAACCTCGATTGGAGCCAGCCGGTGCTCAGCACCCTCAGTTCGATCACCGATCCCTATCTCAATGTGTTCCGGGGTCTGATCCCCCCCCTGGGGGGTCTTGACCTTTCGGCGATTGTGGCCTTTCTGGCCCTCAACCTGCTCCAGGGTCTGCTCGACAACGGCGCCGCCATGGTCATGGCCGGGGTCAGCGGCGGTTATTGAGCCTGGGGGATCAAGATTGGGGCGTCAGGGTTGTGGTGCCGGCGACGGCCTGCTCCAGCGGCAGTAGCTCGTCACCATCTTCTGCCCGGGTGCGTACCGGTGCGCTGAAGCCCCGGGCCTTCACCTGGCGGAACTGGAAGGGGCCAGGGGTGCCTGCAGGTACGGCCAGGCGGAGAGCGAAGGAGGACCGGCCGGGGGGGACATCGCCGATCGAACCGACCCGGGAGCGGTTCTGGAGCACCGGTTCACCGCTGGCATCGAGAATTTGGGCAAACACATCGGTGTCCACAACAGGTTTGACACCAGGGTTGGTCACCACCCCGCGCAAGGCAAAGCAGCTCGCTCCGCTCGGTCGCCGCAGCTGGGGCTGCGCTCCGATGTCGCTGGCTGGACAGGGTTCCAGGCTGACATCGCTCACCGCCAGATCAAGGGCCCAGGCGGCTGCGGGACCGAGCACCAGGCAGAGAAGCAACGGCAGCAGGAAGGCGGGGCAGGGAAGGCGCACGGGCCGCAGGGACAGGGGAGCGGCAGCGGACTCCTCAGCGGTGGTCGCCGCTGCCTGAAATCACGTTACGGGCTGCCCGGCTGCTGAGCTTGTCGAGGTTCCCCGTGGCGATGTCATCGAGCTCCAGGTTCAGTTCCGTGGCCAGCTGGGCCACGTACCAGAGCACATCCCCCAGCTCCAGCCGCAGGGAGGCCAGCACCTCCGCATCGAACAACCCGTCCCGATCCCTGAGTACCTTTTTCACCTTGTCGGCCACCTCGCCGGCTTCGCCGCAGAGGCCGAGGGTCGGATAGATCGGGTTGGCGCCCGCCTGGGGGTAGCGGGCGGTGGCTCGGGAGAGCTGTTGATAGGTGTTGAGATCCATGGCTCCTAGGACCGCTGGGCCGGATGGTAGTTTCCGACTGCTACTTGGCGCTTTTCATGGCCCTGCCCGATCTCATGCGTCGCACCAAGATCGTCGCCACGATCGGGCC
>JBEINY010000048.1:0-15964 GCA_040377855.1 Prochloraceae cyanobacterium
CGCCGCCAGGAGGCCACGGTCACGACCAGCGGCGGGCAGGAGCTGCGGGCGCGGCTGGTCGTGGATGCCACGGGACACGATCCTGTGTTCGTGCGCCGGCCGCAGACCGGACCGGTAGCTGGCCAGGCGGCCTATGGCATCGTCGGCCGCTTCAGTGCACCGCCGGTGCAGCCGGAGCAGTTCGTACTCATGGATTACCGGGCCGATCACCTCAGCGACGCCGAGCGCCGGGAGCCGCCCACCTTTCTCTATGCGATGGATCTGGGGGGCGGTCGCTTCTTCGTGGAGGAAACCTCCCTAGCCCTGGCACCACCACTTTCCTTTGAACTGCTGCGCCAGCGGCTGGAGAGACGGCTGGACCAACGGGGCGTGCAGGTGATGTCGGTGGAGCACGAGGAGTTCTGCCTGTTTCCGATGAACCTGCCCCTGCCGGATCTCGACCAGCCGGTGGTGGGGTTCGGGGGGGCGGCCAGCATGGTGCATCCGGCTTCCGGTTATCTGGTGGGGGCGCTGCTGCGGCGGGCGCCAGCCCTGGCGGCGGCGATCGCCAGCGGGCTGAACACCCCTGACCTCGATTCTGCGGCCGTGGCGCGCCAGGCCTGGCAGGCGCTCTGGCCGCCCGATCTGCGCCGCAAGCATGCCTTGTATCAATTCGGTCTGGAGAAGTTGATGCGCTTCGATGAAGCGCAGTTGCGCCATTTCTTCGCCACATTCTTCTCCCTGCCGGAAGCGCAGTGGTCGGGATTCCTGGCCAACACCCTCAACGTGCCGGAACTCGTGGGAGCGATGGTGCGCCTGTTCGCGATTGCGCCTGGTGATGTGCGCTGGGGGCTGTTCAGCTCCAGGGGCCGCGAACTGAGCCTGATCAGGCCGTTGCTGATGCCGTGAACACCCTGAGCCTCCAAGGGCTCAGGGCCCTGGCGCCACCGTAGCCCCGGCACAGGAACTGCCCTGACCGGCCGTGCATCCGAAGCAGTGGTTTCCCCAGGCGATTGGGAGCCCCTCGAGGGCTGCGGCGCTGACTTCGGCCATGGTGTGCGGGGCAGCCTCGCAACCATCAGCCAGAGGTCGCTCAAGCATCTGGTTGAAGTCACAGTCGAACAACCGTCCGTCGGCGGCAACGGAGAGGGTGTCGCGGCACATCAGACCGGCCAGGGCTCCGGGATTGAAGGCGTGCCGCAGCTTCTGCAAATAGGACGGCAGCTGACCGCGCTCGAACAGGTCGTTCTGGAAACGGGCGATCGGCATGTTGTTGAGTCCAATCAACCGGTCGAAGCGCACCCCCGCCTGCTGCTCCAGGCGCCGTTGCCATTGACTGGTGTCGCAGGGGGTGAGGCTTTGCAGTTCGGTGCCGTCGGGATTGCTCATCAAGGTGAGCGGAAGCTCCGGATTCCCCTGGCCATAACCCAGGGCGTTGAGCCGCTTCAGGGCCGCGACCGACTGGGTCCAGGTGCCCTCACCCCTCTGGGCATCGGTGGCCTCCAAATCAGGGGCTGGCAGGCTGGCCACGATCTCCACCCGTTGCTCGGCCAGGAAGGCCGCCAGATCCGCCAAGGGCGGGAGCTCAAGCACGGTGAGGTTGCAGCGATCGATCACATGGCAACCTGCGGCCCGTGCCCGGAGCACCAGCTCCCGAAAGGCGGGATGGAGCTCCGGAGCCCCGCCGGTGAGATCAAGCACCTCCGGCCGCAGGCGATCGATCGCCACCAGGCACGCCTCGACAACGGCGCCAGGCATCTGGGTGTGGGCCTGATGCGGACCCGCCTCCACATGGCAATGGCTGCAGGCCATGTTGCAAAGCCTGCCCAGATTGAGTTGCAGCACCCTCAGGGCGCCCCGCCGCGGCAGAGGCAGCCCGGCGGCAACCAGGGTGGCGGGCAGCGACTGACCCGCCGGCAGGCCCTGCACGAGCCGCCGCTGTTGCTCGGCCACGGGCACCGACGCGGAGGCCATCGCCGCGGCCGCCTGAGGTGATCGGGCCTCTGGGGTCATGGGCTGACGGGCAGGCTCGCCCAGTCGGCAGCATTGAGCCGGGGGAACAGGCCGTCTTCCCGCTGAATCGCCGCCAGCCAACCCTGGGGCAGGGGGGTGCTGCGCTCGATCCCATCGAGCAAGCGCCAGAAGCGATCCAGATGGCGATGAATCCGGGCCCGAGCGAGGTCGGTGGTGGTGCCGGCCCGGAGGATGAAGCTCCAGTCGGAACTCTGGGCCAGCAGCAATTCCCGGCCGGCCTGGTTGAGCAGTTGCCGCTGGGTGTCACTGGCCACCCCGCTGTTCACCCGCCGCACCATCGCCTGGGACGCCCGGTGCCATTCGGGCACCACCCAGGCATTGCTGTCGTTGAGCCAGTAATTGTGGTAGCCCCCCTGACCCCAGCTGGAGGGGGAGGGTTGGCAGACCTGCAGCTGGGGGGCCTCGGTCAGGGCACCGCGCAGATGGGTGAAACGGAGCCCCTGACTGGGCGCCTGACGGAACAGATCAGCCAGGAACCTCGGCCCCTCAAACCACCAGTGACCGAACAACTCCGCATCGAAGGGAGCCACCAACACGGGGGAGCGATCCATCGTTTCCGACAGGGTGCGCAGCTGCTCGACCCGACCGGCCAGATAGGCACCGGCGTGCTCCGCGGCGCGGGCAGCAGCGGCAGCCGGCTCGTAGGGAAGCTTGGCGTCGAGGGAGCAATCGTGGCCGCTGACCCGATGCAACTTCAGGCCGAGGGGGCGACGGCTGCCGATGGCGTGTTGCTGGAGGGCCTCCTCCGGCAGATCCCAGCCGAGATCGCGATGGAACTCCCGGTAGGCGCCGTCACCTGGATAACCGTCGCGGGCACTCCACACCGGCAGGGTCGAAGCCCCATCCCGGCCGAAGAACGCCACGCCTGCCGGAGCGCAGATCGGGGCATAGACGCCGTAACGGGGCCGGGGGAGGGCATGGAGAAGCCCATGGCCATCGAGCACGGCATAGCGGAGGCCACAGCTGGCCAGGTGCTGGTCGAGGCCCTCGTAGTAGGCACATTCCGGCAGCCAGATGCCGCGGGGGCGCTCCCCCAGAAGCCGCTCGTGCTCGCGCACGGCCGTGAGCAGCTGGGCCCGCACCGCCTCTGGAGTGTGACGCAGAAGGGGGAGGTAGCCGTGGGTGGCGGCACAGGTGATCAGATCGAGCACCCCCGCATCCCGCAATTGACGGAACCGGCCCAACAGGCTGCCGCCGCAGGCACGCCACTCCGCGATGGTGCTCTTGAGGAGCTCGGCCAGCTCGCTGGCTGCGGCCTGATGACGGCCCGGCGCCATCCCCAGCAGCTCCTGGCGCCGGGCGAGCCAGGGAAGGAAGCGAACCGAGAGCTCCGGATCGCTCAGCAAGGAGAGAAGGGTGGGGGAGAGGCCCAAGGTGAGCCGCGGCCGCTGGGCGGGGTCGGCACTCGCCGCCTCCAGCACCCGTAGCAAGGGCATGTAGCACTCGAGCAGAGCCTGGAAGTACCAGTCCTCCTCCAGGGAACCTTCGACGTCGGAACGGACGTAAGGAAGATGGGCGTGGAAAACCAGGGCCAGCTCGCCTGAGGCCATGGAGGTCCAGCAGTGGCTTCACTTTAGGGGCCTCCCAGACCGGGCCCCGTCGGCCCCCAACGGGGCACCCCCCCGGGATCCCCAGGCGGGCAACCGCAAGCCAACCTCCCTGACGAGGGGCGAACACGGGATCAGGCCGTGCCTGCCCTAGGCCGGTGCTCGCCCGTACCGCCCGAGGACACCGAGCCCTAGGATGGGATTAACTCATACTCATTTCGACTTGTAGTTTCCATGGCCCGAGATCCCGGCCGGGTGCTGATCTTCGACACCACCCTGCGCGACGGGGAGCAATCCCCTGGTGCCAGCCTCAATCTCGAGGAGAAGCTGGCGATCGCCCAGCAGCTGGCAAGGCTCGGGGTGGACATCATCGAAGCGGGCTTCCCCTTCGCCAGCCCCGGCGACTTCAACGCCGTCCAACGGATCGCCGCCACGGTCGGCACGGCCGAAGGCCCGGTGATCTGTGGTCTGGCCAGGGCCGCCCGGGGCGACATCAAGGCCTGCGCCGACGCCGTGGCACCTGCCGTCAACCGCCGCATCCATACCTTCATCGCCACGAGCGACATCCACCTCGAGCACAAGCTGCGCAAAACCCGCCAGGAGGTGCTGGCCATCACCGCCGAGATGGTGGCCTATGCCCGATCCCTCGTCGACGATGTCGAGTTCTCCTGTGAGGACGCCGGCCGCAGTGATCCTGAGTTCATGCATGAGGTGATCGAGGCGGCCATCCAGGCCGGTGCCACCACGATCAACATCCCCGACACCGTCGGCTATGCCACCCCTGCTGAATTTGGAGCCCTGATTGCTGGAATCAACGCCAGCGTTCCAAACATCAACCAGGCGGTGATTTCCGTTCATGGCCACAACGACCTGGGCCTGGCGGTGGCCAACTTCCTGGAGGCTGTCAAAAATGGAGCCCGCCAGCTCGAATGCACCATCAATGGCATCGGCGAGCGGGCAGGCAATGCCTCCCTCGAGGAGTTGGTGATGGCCCTGCATGTCCGGCGCAGCTATTTCAACCCTTTTCTGGGGCTACCAGCGGAGAGCACCCAGCCGCTGACCGGCGTGCGCACCGAAGAAATCACCAAGACATCGAGGCTTGTCTCCAACCTCACCGGCATGGCGGTTCAGCCCAACAAGGCGATTGTGGGCGCGAATGCCTTTGCCCATGAATCGGGCATCCACCAGGATGGCGTGCTCAAGAACCGACTCACCTACGAGATCATCGATGCCCGCACCGTCGGCCTGACGGACAACCGCATCTCCCTCGGCAAGCTCTCCGGCCGCAGTGCTTTTCGCTCAAGGCTCGAGGATCTGGGTTACACCCTCAACCGCGAAGACCTCGATGATGCCTTCGCCCGCTTCAAGGAACTGGCCGACCGCAAGCGCGAGATCAGTGACCGCGATCTCGAAGCGATCGTCAGCGAGCAGGTGCAGCAGCAGGATGAGGCTCGCTTTGCTCTGAAAAGTGTGCAGGTGAGCTGCGGCAGCAACCTCCAGCCCACGGCCACCGTGACCCTGATCACCAGTGATGGCGCTGAAATCACCGAAGCATCGATCGGCACAGGCCCCGTCGACGCCGTCTGTCAGGCCCTGAATCGCCTGGCGCAGGTGCCCAATGAGCTGGTGGAGTTTTCGGTCAAGAGCGTCACCGAAGGCATCGACGCCATGGGGGAGGTGACCATTCGCCTGCGCCATGACGGCACCCTTTACTCCGGCCATGCCGCCGACACGGACATCGTCGTGGCCGCAGCCCAGGCGTTCGTGAATGCCCTGAACCGCCTCCTGGCCGGGTCCCAGCGCCCCTCGCTCCATCCCCAGCGCACCCCCCTGCCCGTGGGCGATCTGCCGCCGGCGGAACGGCCCCGGCTCTGAGGCACCCCATGGCCAGCCCCACCTCCCACCGACCACCCGTGGGCCCCGCCGTCCTGCAGCTGCTGCTGATGGTGGTGCTGGCCTTTGTGATGCTCCTTCCCCTGGTCTGGCTGGTGAGCACCTCCCTCAAGGGAGCGGGGGAGGACATCTTCATCTCCCCTCCGGCCCTCCTGCCCAGCCACCCCAGCCTGGACTCCTACGGCCGCCTGTTCCGCGACCATCCCCTGGGCAGTTACCTCCTCAACAGCACCATCGTCAGCAGCCTTTCAGTGGTGGCCAACCTGCTGTTCTGCTCCCTGGCGGCCTACCCCCTGGCCAGGATGCGCTTCGCCGGACGGGGGCTGGTGCTGGCCCTGGTGGTGGCCACGATCCTGATTCCTTTTCAGGTGGTGATGATTCCGCTCTACCTGCTGATGGTGCAGTTGGGCCTGCGCAACACCCTGCTGGCCCTGATCATTCCCCAGGCCGCCACGGCCTTCGGAATCTATCAATTGCGGCAGAGTTTCCTCGGCGTCCCGGTGGAACTGGAGGAAGCCTCGCGGCTGGATGGCTGCAGCCCGCTCGGCACCTGGTGGAACGTGATGCTGCCCGCTGCCCGGGCAGACCTGATCACCCTGGCGATGTTCGTGTTCATCGGCTCCTGGAGTGATTTTCTCTGGCCGCTGATCATTCTCGACGACCCTGCCCAGTACACCCTGCCGATTGGATTGCAGCAGCTCGCCAGCAGTTTCTCCCTCGACTGGAGGCTGGTGGCCGCTGGAGCTGTGGTCTCAATCCTGCCGGTGCTGGTGGTGTTTGTGTTTCTGCAGCGCTACATCCTTCCCAACGCTGCCGGAGATGCGGTCAAGGGCTAGGTCGGCAGCGATCAGCAGCCAGGGTCGTTGGTTCGGTTGGGGTGCCCAGAACACCTTCATGACCTGGATGGGCGGTTCCTCCCTGACCATTCAGGGATAGGCATTGGGAACAAAGAACTGTTCGTAACGCGGGGATCTGGGCACGTCAGGGTCGACGGCCTGGGAAGGCCTGGGGGGTAATTCCATCGCCTTGGGAGTGAGGTCCCGGTAGGGCACCTTGCTCAGCAGATGGCGAAGGCAGTTGAGCCGGGCCCGACGCTTGTCATCAGCCTCCACGGTGTACCAAGGGGCTTCCGGGATGTTGGTGTGGGCGAACATCGCATCCTTGGCCCTTGAGAATTCATCCCACCGATCCCGGGAGGCCAGATCCATGGCGCTCAGTTTCCAGCGACGGGCCGGATCCCTCAGACGCGAACGGAAGCGGGCCTCCTGTTCTTCGGCGCTGACCGAAAACCAATACTTGATCAAGGTGATGCCGCTGCGCACCAGCATCCGCTCGAACTCAGGACAAGAAAGCATGAATTCCTGAACGTCCGCCTCAGTGCAGAAACCCATCACCCGCTCGACACCGGCGCGGTTGTACCAGCTGCGATCAAACAGCACAATTTCCCCAGCGGAGGGGAAATGCTCCACATAGCGCTGGAAATACCACTGGGTTTTCTGATGATCCGAGGGGGTGCCAAGGGCCGCCACCCGGCAACCCCGGGGATTGAGGGGCTCGGTGATGCGCTTGATCGTGCCGCCCTTCCCGGCCGCATCCCGACCTTCAAACACCAGGATCAGGCGTTTGCCCTCCTCCTTGAGCCAGTACTGCATCTTCACCAGTTCCACCTGGAGCCTGGTGAGTTCCTGCTCATACAACCCCCTCGCCAAGGGAGCGGAGCGCCCCCCTTCGCCCAGGGGTGGCAGATCATCCAACCCGGTTGAAAGGGCGTACCGATCGGGCGCAGCGGCATCCCCGCCAGCGGCCGATCCGGCCATAGGCTGAACCGCCCCCGCAAGGGGCGATGCCGACCGCGTCGTGCCCGCTTTCTGCCGCTGCTTGTCTCGGTCTCGCTTGCTGCGCTTGGCGTTGCCCATGGTGTTCAATCCTGGCGCCAGGAGTCGCCGCAGCCCTGCTGAATCACCCGCCGACGCAACGCTTCCAGGGACGCTGACTCTGGTGCCTCCTGGTCGAACAGCAACGCCCAGGCCCGCTCCGGGTCGCCGCGATCCAGGTGGGCCTCAATCGCCAGCAGCCAGGCAGCGGGACGTTGGCCGAGGCCCCGTTTCTCCAGTCGATAGTGGGCCAGAACCTGCGCCGAGGCTGCCACCAGCTTCAGGGTGGCGCCCTGGCCGGGGGGACTGGCCTCGGGCCTGAGCCGCACCGTGACCTTTTCGGCCGGAGCCAGGGGAGCCCCAGGCCAGGGGAGGACGGGCGGCAGGACCCCACCAGGTGACCGCAGCCGCCAGGGCGGTCGTCCGGCCGTCTCGATGATCACCTCCCGCAGGGCATCAGCCACCACCAGGGTGGGACGCTCCATCACCACGCCCCGGCCCAGGGGATCGGCTGGGCTCGCCTCCACCCGCGGGGCGATCACGCAGACCATCGGGGCCGCCCTGGCGCTGGGGGTTCGGGCCGGGTCTGGGGTGCCGGCGGCGCTGGCCGGCAGAGCAGCGACCAGGGCGAGGCCAGCGATCAGGAGATCCGACAGGGACACGGCCAGGGCGGCAGGCGGTGTCCTCACGATGAAGCGCTGGTCCCGGCACCGAGGGCAAGGGTCTCCAATCCGCCCACCAAACGCTCGATCGCCTCCGGGAGGGCCGCACCCGTGAGCATGCCGTAGCTCACCCGCAGGCAGCATCCCTCCAGGCCAAAGCTGCTGCCGCTGACCACCGCCACGCCGTGCTCCCGCACCAACCGCTCCATCGCCTGATCGGAGCTGAGGGGACTGTCGAGCTCCAGCAGGGCATAGAACGCCCCATGCGCCGGGGCGAGCAGCCTCCAGGGGCGATCCCTACGATCCAGCCGCTCCAGCACCCTCTGGCGCCGGCTCCTGAGGGCCGCCATCGGCGCCTCCATCCAGGCCCAATCACCCTGCAGTGCCACCGCCGCGGCCCGCTGGCTCAGCCGCGGCGGGCAGATCAGCGCCGTGTCCTGCACCTTGGCCAGATCCGCCTGCAGGCTCCGGGGCACGACCATCCAGCCGACCCGCCAACCGGCCATGCCGTGGCTCTTCGACAACGACTGGAGAATGGCGGTGTGGCCCTCAGACCCCGGCAGGGATCGGGGACTCCAGACTCCAGGGCCGTCATGGTGAAACGCGGCATAGGCCTCGTCGTGGATGTGCAGCAATCGATGGCGAGCACAGAGCCGGTTGATGGCGGTCAGCCTGTCGCCATCGAGCACGGCACCGCTCGGGTTGTTGGGTGAAATCGTCACCACGGCACGGGTCCGGGGACCGACAGCAGCCTCCAAAGCCTGGGGATCCACCAGAACGCCCGCCTGCACAGGTCTCGGCACCCCACCCGCCAGCTGGACCGCCATGGCGTGGTTGAAGTAGTAGGGCACAGGCAGCAGCACCTCATCGCCGGGATCACAGATCACCTGGACAAGGGCCTGAAAGGCCATGTTGCTGCCGGCGGTGACCATCACGGTGCTGCCGCCCTGATCGACACCATGGCGTTCCTGCAGATGCCAGGCAATCGCCTCCAACAGGGCCGGATCTCCGGCGACCGGGCCGTAGGGGTCCAGATCGGCCGCCGGCAGGCCGGGTTCCCAGGCCTCCGCCTGAACCGCCACGGAAGCCAGCGCAGCACGCACCTCTGGCGGCGGGCCCCAGCTGACCATGCCCTGGCCCAGGTTCAGGCAGCCAGGGGTCTCCTGAATCAGGCGACCCAGGACAGGAATCACCGGGGTCTGAACCTGGGCCAGCCTGCCGGCTGGACGGATGTCCGCCGGCATCAGTTGCCGGGGGATCCCGGGCGAGCAGGCGTCAGCCCTGGGGGTGTGGTGGCGGGAGGCAGGGGTGGCAATGCCCCGGGTTCGCTGCGTTTGAGTCGATCAATGTCCGCCCGCAGGCTCTGTTGCTGGGCCGCCAACCGCTTCATGTCGCCGCCCAGGGCCTCCAGGGACTGCAGGCGACTGACGCTGTTGCGAACCTGCTCCTCAAGGGCATCGGTGCGCTCCAGGGCCCTGGCGTTCTGCAGGGCCTGGACCTTGGCCTCGAGCTGCTGGAGCTGGTCGTTCTGGCCACGCAGCTGCTGTACAAGGACCAGGAACAGAACCGCCAGCATGGCGGTGAGCCCGGTACCGAGCCACCCCAGCCAGAGGGGAGGGGAGCTGGGGGAAAGATCGGCGCGGGTCATGGGATGGGTGGCCGGAGCTGTGTTCTGATCCTGGCGCGATCAGGGCTTGGCGTCAGCCGCCGACGGGGAGGCGACAGCCGATCTGAATCAGGCCGTCATCCAGGTATCGCCCGAGCCGCAGGGCCGTGGCCTCCTCCTGGCGGGAAAAACGGTCTTGCATGGCCGTGAGCCAGTTGATCTCCTCGGGGGTGATCACACCGGTGGTCAGGCTTCCCAGGAACACTTCGCCGATGCTCATTGGTGTTCAGGCGGCTACACAGAAACGCTATCGAGCTTCCGCGACCTGGCTTGAGGGTGTTACGCGGCGTTATGGGGCCAGCACCGGGTGCCGCTGATGATGCCCCCACCTCCTGCCAACGCCGCTGGTGTCCGCCGCGACCGGCACCCTGCCCCCCGATCCCGACCCGGCCCCGATCGGGATCCATCACGAGGATCCCTGGTTGATGGTGGTGGAGAAACCGAGCGGTCTGCTCTGCCAGCCGGGACGAGGTCCCCATCTCCAGGACTGCCTGCTGCTGCGACTGCAGGGCCGCTGGCCTGAGGCGAGGCTCGTGCATCGCCTCGATCGGGACACCTCGGGGCTGCTGCTGCTGGCCCGCGACAGCGAAACCCACCGCCGCCTCAGTCGCGCCTTTGCCGATCGGCAGGTGGAGAAGACCTACCAGGCCAGGATTCTCGGCACCCCGAACGCCGCATCCGGAACGATCGAGGCACCAATCCAGAAGGCATGCCATCGGCCGCCGCTCTATCGCGTGGCCCCTGACGGACGGCCGAGCCGCACCGACTGGCGATTGATCCGCAGCCATCGCAACTGGAGTGAGGTGGAGCTGCGACCCCTCACCGGGCGATCGCACCAGCTCCGGGTTCACATGCTGGCGATCAACCATCCAATCCTCGGCGACCCGCTCTACGGCGAACCCGAGGCGACCGTGCTCTGCTCCCGCCTCTGCCTCCATGCCAGCGGCCTCGGCTTCTGCCATCCCTGGCACGAACACTGGCTGCACCTGCGTTCTCCGGAGAGCTTTCCGGCTCCCTACGGCGCGCACCCTTGATCCCAACGCCCAGGATCAAGTCAGGCGCTATAGGCCTTGCGCGGTGAGATCGGGTAGGGGATGCGGCGATGCCGCATGCGCTTCCAGACCCGCACGAAGGCCCGGGTCACCAGGTCGAGTTCAGCGCGGCTGAGGCCGCTGGAACTGAGCTGACCGTCCTGCTGACGGGCCTCAATAATCCGCTGCACCGTGCTGCGGGCCTCGGCCTCACTCGTGTTGGGGGGGAGGGCACGCAGGGCGGCCTCACAGCCATCAGCCAGCATCAGGATCGCCGTTTCTCGACTGCGGGGGGCCGGACCCCGGTAACGGAACTGGGCCTCCGCCACGGTGGGATCGAGTTCCCTGGCCCGGTGCAGGAAGTAGCCCATCTTCAAGGTGCCCTGGTGCTCGGGAATGAAGTCGGCCAGGGGACGGGGCAAGCGGTAGCGCCGAGCCAGCTTCAGACCCTCATCCACGTGGGCCTGGAGGATCCGGGCACTGGCATGGGGATCATCGAGGGTGTCGTGGGGGTTCAGGTCGCCGGTCTGGTTTTCAATGAACCACTGGGGCCCGTGCAGCTTGCCGACATCGTGATAAAGCGCCCCTGTCCGGACCAGGTCGGTGTCGCCAGCAATCGTCCGGGTTCCCTCCTCCGCCAGGCTGGCGATCATCAGGGTGTGTTCGAAGGTGCCGGGAGCCTCCTGGGAAAGGCGCCGGAGCAGGGGGCGCTCCAGGTCGGCCAGTTCCAGCAGCCGGGCGCGGGTTAGCAGGCCGAAGAAGCTCTCCACCAGGGGGGCGATCAGCAGCCA
Source organism: Prochloraceae cyanobacterium (assembly GCA_040377855.1). Lineage (GTDB taxonomy): Bacteria > Cyanobacteriota > Cyanobacteriia > PCC-6307 > Cyanobiaceae > CAIXOZ01. The sequence continues at coordinate 11,478 of JBEINY010000048.1, forward strand.
GGCCATCAACAGTCCCCCCATCAGCAACGCTTCATTGAGCAACTCGCTGCCGCTGGGCAGTCGGCTGTCACCGCCGCTGATCAGGCCACTGCCCTGGATCAACAGCCACTGCAGCACCAGGGCCGCACTCGGTAGCAGCAGGGCCAGCTCCAGCAGCTCGGCGCGATTCCGTTGACGACCGGCCAGGAGGGCCGCCGTGCCGGCCACGGCCGTGGCCATCAACAGCCGCAGCTCCATCAGGCCCGGCAGATGCTGGGACCAGAGCATGGCCGCCGCGGCCAACCAGCCCAGGCCTGTGGCGGTCCCGAGTCCCTGGGCCAGCAGCAGGGTCATCGGCACCAGCAGCACGAGCGGACTGGCCGCTTCCCCGAGCCAGAGGTTCACCCCCTGCACCAGCAGCAGGGCACCGAGCACCAGCAGGGCATGGCGAGGTTCGAGGGAAGGGCGCCATCGACGGATCAGCAGCACCATCAGGCCCGATGCCACCAGGGCCTCGCCAAAACGAAGGGCCCAATCAAGGGTCTGGGGACTGCGGTTGACCAGGCCGAAATAATCGAGCACATCGAAGGCCTGGGGCGTGATCGGTTCCCCCTGGCGGGTGATCAGGTCACCCCTGAGGACACGGATGCTGGGGATGCCCTGCTGGGTGATCAACTGCTCGATGCGGCGCTGACTGAGTCGGGCATCGGTGCGCAGGTTGGTCTGGCCCACCAGGGACCGGGCCAGGACCTGGCTGCCGAGGCTGCGCCCCCCCTCCCCCTGGCCCTCCAATTGCTCGTAGGCCGCCTGCCGCAGCTGTTCCTCAGCAACGCTGGCATTGAGCCCCTGGTTGAGCATGCGGCCCTGCACCAGGCGCAGGGTCTGGGCCCACTGGCGTCGCTGCGGTACTGACAAGCTGCGCAACCACCGTTCCTGGGTGCGGCTGAGGTTGATCGCCCCCACCAGCCCCTCCTGGGAGTCGGCGCGGCGCTCCAGTTCGTGCAGCTGGCGCTCCAGCCGGGTCCGCAGGTCCGCATTGGCCCTGTCATCCACCACCAGCACCTGGGTGCGCAGACCGATCTGGAGGCGGCGTTGCTCCAGGGCCGAACGGTCGATCACCGTGGCATTCTTCGGAGCCCGCGCCGTGAACGGGGCCGGCAGACCGGCGGCCAGGTTGGGTTCCACCAGCTGGGGCCAGCTGGAGACCAGGGCCACCAGCAGACAGAGCACCAGCACGGCGAGGGTCTCCCGCGGCCGCCAGGAAGCGAGGGCTCCGCAGGGGGTTTCCTGGCGACGCAACTGGCGCCAGAGGGTTGCCGGACCGCGCAGGCGGACCACGCGTGCGTCACAAGGAACCTTCACGCTAGCCAGTACGGGGTCGGCCCCTGCGGCCAGAAACCCGGTTATTCGGCATGCTGGAGCCGTGCGGCACCGCTGGCGTGTCCCCGCGCTGCCCCCCGCTCCTCGGCGCAACCGCGCAACCCGATGGCCCTGATCCTCGATGGTCGCCAGCTGGCGACGGAACTCGAACAGCGGCTGCAGACCGTTGTGGCCGATCGCCTGGTGCAGGCAGGCAGGCCCCCGGGCCTGGCGGTGCTGCGGGTCGGGGATGATCCCGCCAGCGGTGTCTACGTGGCCAACAAGGAAAAGGCCTGCAGCCGCATCGGCATCACCAACCTCGGAGCACACCTGCCGGCCGACACCTCCGCCGAAGAGGTGCTGGCCACCATCCGCCGCCTGAATGCCGATCCAGCCGTGGACGGCATCCTGCTGCAGCTGCCCCTGCCGGCGGGCCTGGAGGCCGAGCCCCTGCTGGGAGCGATCGACCCTGAAAAAGATGCCGACGGGCTCCACACCCTCAACCTGGGGCGCCTGCTCAAGGGGGAACCCGGTCCCCGCAGCTGCACCCCAGCCGGGGTGATGGCCCTGCTGGCCCGCCACCAGGTGCCCCTAGCCGGAGCTCGGGCCGTGGTGGTCGGTCGCAGCATCCTGGTGGGGCAACCGATGGCCCTGATGCTGCAGGCCGCCGATGCCACCGTGAGCGTGGCCCATTCCCGCACCCGGGACCTGGCCGCCCTGACCCGGGAGGCGGAGGTTCTTGTGGTGGCGGCGGGTCGCGCCCGGATGATCGGCGCCGAGCACGTTCGGCCGGGGGCCGTGGTGGTGGATGTGGGTATCCACCGGCTGCCGGCGGATGCCACGGGTCGATCCCGCCTGTGCGGGGATGTGCGTTTTGAGGAGGTGGAGCCGATCGCCGCGGCGATCACGCCGGTGCCGGGAGGGGTCGGACCGATGACCGTGGCCCTGCTACTCGTCAACACGGTGGCCAGCTGGAGCCGTCGCTGTTGCGGGGACGAGCCCCTGGCCGACCTGCTCCCCTGAAGGGGGCTGGCAGCGGCAAGCCTCAAGGGCCATGGACCTGGGGCATCCCACCACAGCGCCGGGCGGAAGGTGCCTGGGCCAGACCGGAACCGACACCACCCCCCAGCCGCCAGCCCAGGGTGGTGATCGCGTGGGTCCACCAGCGCTGGAGGGCCGCCGGCGGAGCTTCATCCAGGGGCCGCCCGTAGGGCACATAGTCCCAGGCGAGGGCCCCACTGACGACCGCCGGATCGATCGCCGCCAGGGGCTGGTGACTGGTCAGGGCCAGGGCCACCGCACAGGCCAATCCCTGGCCGACCGTGACATTCAGCTCGAGGATGCGGCCGGCGCCCACCCCCAGCCCCGCGAACCCACCGGCCGGACCCAGCACTGCCAGGTTGTCGCGCTCCCGCGGCAAGGTGTGGCGATACCCGACGTTGAAGGTCAGGGGTCGTCCGGGCAGAGGAACCCGTTGCCTCAGACCACCGCGGATGTCCAGGCCGTAGCTGAAGGTGCCGACGGCCTGCTGGGGCGGAACGCCTCCGGCCACCATCACCGTGGCCGACAGGGGCTCGATCGGATCAAGGATCTGATCGGCCGACCGGACGTAGAGCCGGGGACTCCACTCAACCGCCGTGGCCCCATGGCGCCGGAAGAATGCCGTGGTTGCTGCGCGGTAGGGCTCCATCCAGGGCAGGGGACGGCCTCCGCCCGCCAGCACCCGCCTGTTCTGGGCCGCATCGTTGCGCAGCAGCAGGGCATTCAGGCTGAGCCGATCCTCCAGGACGGCGATGTTGGCCAGATCGAGGCGCATGGGCGACGCCCTCAGGCCCGGTGGGATTCCACTCTCTCCGTGGAAGGCGATCGCCAGGGCCGGGCTGACCTGATCGGCACTGTCATCGGTCCAGCTGATCGCCTCCCTGGGCTGCTGCAGGGGGTTGAGCAGGGCCTGCCGCAGGGCCTCCCGGTTGCGGCGATAGGCCGGCCACGCCTGCAGCCAGCCCTGGGCCTCCCGATCGCTTGGATCGAGCAGCCGGGCGGTGAAACGTCGCTCAAGGGCCCGGAACTGCTCCAGGCTGAGGCCCTTCAAGGAAAAGATCCAGCCCAGCGACAGGCTCTCCTGCGCCAGGGGCCCGGGGCCGAGGCCGCTGCGGAAGGTGACACCACTGCGGTGGGCCAGGTCGGCACCGAGGCTGCTGTCGATGAAATACCGGGCCACGAGGGTGCCAGCGCGCCGGGTCTGGAGGCCACAGATCCTGCGGGGCCCGAGGGTCACCCCTTCCAGTCCGGCATCCGAGACCAGCGCAACCCCGTGGCTTGCCAGGGCGCGACGGAAGGCTCGGTCGCTGCGCACCGGATCGGCTGCGATCTGCCGGGCACCGCTCAGGGTCAGGAACCGGCGGTAGAGCCTGGAGGAGGGGGCAAGATGGTCTGCTCGCCAGATCCACTGGTCCCAGGGCAACTGGTTGCGATCGAGATAGGCCAGACCGCCGCTGGTGATCGTGCCGCCCAGGGGCTCACCAGCAGGCTCCTCGCGCACCAGGGCCACGCGTGGGGGCACCCCCGGCCGCAGGCTGGCCAGCTGGTCCGCCAGGGCGAGGGCCGTCATGATCCCTGCCGGTTCATCGCCGTAGACGATCACATCGAAGGATCCGGGGCCGCTGAGGCGACAGCCCCCGGCGGGCGGCTGGTGATCAGGGTCCCGGCCCAGGGCCGGGGCAGCCGGTCCCGCCCAGGCCTGGCTGCCCTGGGGCCCAAGCCCTGCTTGCGACAGCAGGCAGGCGGCAATGAGAGCAGCACCTCTGGCAGCACCCCTGGCAGGGCCGGCCAAACCGGTTCCAGGCACGCAACCACGCGGCTGCGGCTGCCTAACGTGAAACCAAATACCCACCATGGTCCGTGCCGATTTTGCGTGGTCACCGCCGCCGCCGCGGGGGGCCTGGGCTGATCCTGGCAGGGCTGTGGGGTCTGGCTCTCTGCGCCGGTGTCACCATCCCGCCGGCCCCTGGGGCGCCCGTCGCGGAACGCGATCTCGGGGTCTGGCTCACCACCGTCGACAGCCAGGTGCTGACCAGGGCAGATCGAGCCCTCGCAGCCTCCCGCTGGTTGGCCGATCAGGGCATCGGGCGGGTGGCCATCCCCCTCTA